>JAHECD010000203.1 GCA_024641945.1 Rubrivivax sp.
GACCGTGCTGAGCCGCCGGCACTGGATCTACCGCAACCTGGCCGAATGGCGCGACCTGAACGCCACCCGCGTGGTGCGCGAATGGGTGAACGGAGAGAGCTTCCTGTACCTGGGCAGCGCCTACCGCCTGCTGCTGGTTGCGGAGCAGGACGAGCCCCTGAAGCTGAAGGACGGCCGCTTCTGCCTGCTGCGCAGCGTGGTGGAGCAGGGCGGCAAGACGGCGGCGCAGGACGCGTTCCGCGACTTCTACATCGCACGAGGCATGGCGCGCTTGGCCCAGCGCGTCAACCACTTCGCGCCACGTGTGGGTGTTCAGCCCGGGCCGCTGCAGGTGAAGGAACTGGGCTTCCGCTGGGCGAGCAGCCTGCCCAACGGTGGCCTGCACTTCCATTGGAAGTGCCTGATGGCACCGCCCAAGATCACTGACTACATCGTCGTTCACGAGCTGTGCCACATGCACCACCGCGACCATACCGACCTGTTCTGGAACGAGGTGGACAAGGTGATGCCGGACTATCGGGAGCGGAAGGAGTGGCTGCGGCAGCGCGGGGCGGGTATGGATCTGTAGTTAGACGAAGTAGTCCGCGTACGAGGGGCACCACGTCATCGACGAGCAAGATGCTGCGGAATTGATGCTGCATCAGCCGTAAGCGTGTGCCCGAGGCCCTCTTGACTGGGCGATCGGATCAGTGCTTGTCGAGGTCTGCGATCCCGGCGACATCGCCCTCGCGGCGGATCAGCGCGAGCCACGCTCTGAGGTCGTCTGTGCTGGCGCCCAGGAGTCGCGCCGGCAACGATCGGTCGTTTGCCTTGGCCAGCATGTTGTGCAGGCCCAGGTGCGCGATCAACAGGTAGTACATGGGTGCGACCAACTCGCGCTGCTGCTCGGGATGGTTCCTCGCACAGCGATGGAGTTCTTCGATCGCACTGCCGAGTTTCTCGCCAACATAGGTCAGCGGCACACCGTGGCGCTCCTGGCGTGAGGTGTAGGCGGGGCCGTTGGCATCCAACGGGATGTCGTCGTCAGGCATGTCAGATGTCCAGTACGTGTCGCAGCAACGCGAAGCCTACACGCCACGTGGTGCCGTCACCGGTGTCGATGGTCGCCGTGCGCTGGTTGATGCGCACGATGGTGCCGACCAGCGTCTGCAGGAAGCGGTCCTCGAACGCCACCTTCTCGCCGCAGCGGAAGTCGTTGCGCGAGGGCCTGGGCGGCACGGGCGGCGTCGGTTGCGGTGGTGCCGGCGCCGCTGTTGCGGCGGGCGGCTCGATCGCCGCGTACGGCAGTGTCCATTCCCGTCGCGTGCCGTCCTCGTGCAGCGTCAGCTTGGTGTCCTTCAGGGCGACGACCTTGCCGCTGCGCATCTGAGCGTCGCGGTAATCCAGGAACCGCACCGACTGCCCGAGGTGCAGGTTCGCGCGCACCGCGATGATCCGTCGCGGATCGGCCAGCATGCGCTCGATGATCACGCTGAGCTGGAACAACTCCAGGCTGCTCGCCCGGTTCAGCGCGTCGATCAACTTCGGATCGGCTCCTTGCACCATCAGGCCGCCAGCTTCTGCGCCTCGGGCTCGCGGCCGATGTTCCAAGGCAGCAATTCCTCGATGCGGTTGATCGGGTGGTCCGCGATGCGATCGAAGACTTCGCGCAGGTAAGCCTCGGGGTCCAGGCCGTTGAGCTTGGCCGTTTCCACCAAGCTGTACATCGCCGCCGCGCGCTCGCCCCCCGCGTCCGAGCCCATGAAGAGGTAGTTGTTCCTTCCAAGGGCGACGCCGCGCAGCGCACGCTCGGCCGCCGAGTTGTCGATCTCGATGCGCCCGTCATCGACGTAGCGCGTCAGGGCTGTCCAGCGCACGAGGCTGTAGCCGATGGCCTGCGCCAGTTCGGACTTGGCCGACACGCGACCGACCAGGCCGCTCAGCCAGTTGTGCATGTCCTCGAGCAATGGCCCGGCCCGCGCTCGGCGTTGCTCACGTCGGATGTCCGGTGGCTGCCCTCGGATCTCGGCCTCGATCTCGTACAAGGCCTTGATCCGCCGCAGCGCCTGCGCCGCCAGCGAGTCCGGCGCCCGGCCCGTGCTCTGGTACAGATCCCACCACGGTCGTCGCGCATGGGCCCAGCAAGCCGCTTCGACGACCCCACGGTCGTACAGCTTGTTCCAGCCGCCGTAGGCATCAGCCTGCAGGATGCCGCGGAACTTGGCCAGGTGAGCCTGCGGATGCACGCCCTTGCGATCCGGTGAGTATTGGTACCACGCCGCGGCCGGCGCAGAGTTGCCAGCGGGTCGATCGTCGCGCACGTAGACCCACAGCCGTCCGGTCTTGGTCTTGCCCGCACCGGGCTCGAGCACCTTGACCGGTGTGTCATCGGCATGCACCTTCTCGGCGGCCAACACATAGCGGCCCAGCGCCGCCAGCAGCGGGTCGATCAACTCGTCGCCGCGTGCGACCCACCCCGCCATCGTCGAGCGGTCGATCTGGACGCCGTCGCGCGCGTAGATGCGGCTCTGGCGGTACAGCGGGAGGTGGTCGCAGTACTTCGAGACCATCACGTGCGCCATCAGCCCCGGCCCGGGCAGGCCGCGCGCGATCGGCCGGCTCGGGGCCTCGGCCTGGAAGATGCTCTGGCACTTCACGCAGGCCAGCTTGGGCCGCACATGGCGCACGACCAAGAAGTGCGAGGGCACGTATTCGAGTTGCTCGGAGACGTCCGCGCCGATCCGACGCAGCCGGCCACCGCAAGCCGTGCAACCGCAGGCCTGACCGGCCGCGTCGTGATGCGCGGCGGTGGTCTCGGGCTTGTGTACCTGCTCGTCGCGCGGCAGGTGCGCCGGCAGACTGCGGTCGATCTCGGTGTTGGCCGCAGGCGACACCGGTGTGCCGGGCTGCGGCGACGGGGGAATTCCATCCAGTAGTACGGTCTCGATCAGGCTGATTTGGCCGTCCTCGAAGCGCTCGCTGGAGGCGCCGAACTGGGCCCGGTTGCGCCGCGCGAGCTGCAACTTGAGCTTGTGCACCATCAGCTTCAGCAGCGTCACCTCGGCGTCGCGTGCCTGGACCACACGCAGCAGCGTATCGACGCTGTGGGGCGTGTTCTCAGGGTGGTTCGATGGCGTGGGCACGAGATCTACTTTGCCGGCCATTCACGGGGCCCACCATCAGGGTGGCCCCGCAGACAAATTCATACAGTACTCAGGCGGCCAACTCCGGCGAGTACGTACGCACCGGCATGCGCCAGTCAATGCCCTCCAGCAGCATCGACAACTGCGCCGGCGTTAGCGACACGCTGCCCGAGGCGGCCTGCGGCCACACGAAGCGACCACGCTCCAGGCGCTTGGCCAGCAGCATCAGGCCCTGGCCGTCGAACCACAGCACCTTGAGGATGTCGCCGCGCCGCCCGCGGAAGACGAACACGTGGCCGCAGAACGGGTTCTGCGCCAACGCAGTCTGCACCATCGCGGCCAAGCCGTCGAAGCCCTTCCTCATGTCGGTGTGGCCCGCGACGATCCACACACGCGTGTTGGCCGGCAGGCCGATCACGGGGTCATGCCTCGCAAGGCATCGAGCACCAGGCGCAACGTCGATGGCGACACGCCTTGGCGAACACGCACGACGGCGCCGGCCAACTCGATCTCCACCGTGCCGCCGGTGTCGCTCGGTGCCGTACAGGTCGGCGCATTCCGCGCGACGACGGTCACTGGCAGCAGCCTGGACGCCGCGCCCGAGCCAGCGCTACGCTTGCCATGCAATTGCACCCAGCGCCGCAGTTGGTTGGCGTTGACCTGGTTGCTCATCGCCAGCCCCGACACCGACATGCCAGGCCGGCTCGCCTGTTCGACCATCCAGGCCTTGAACGGCTCGCAGTACGTGTGACGACCGCGAGCATTGGTGCGTTCGACGCGCTGACCGCTCCACACGGGGATGTGTCCACAGGCTTCCATGCGGACACATGCTCGGCGACTCACCCGCCTTGCGTCAATGCGGCCTTCAGGCCACGCTTAC
>JAHECD010000117.1 GCA_024641945.1 Rubrivivax sp.
GCGCGCCCCATCGGGGCCTGGATCTCGCCGCCGTCGTTGAGCGCCAACGCCATCGGCAGCATGCCGAAGATCATCGCCGAGGTGGTCATCACGATCGGCCGCATGCGGATGAGCCCGGCCTGCAGCAGCGCGTCGGCGACCGTCGCCCCGGCCTTGCGCGCATGGTTGGCAAAGTCGACGAGCAGGATCGCATTCTTCGTCACGAGGCCCATCAGCATGACGAGGCCGATCATCGAGAAGACATTCAGCGTCGAGCGCCAGAACAGCAGCGCGAGCATCACGCCGATGAGCGACAGCGGCAGCGACGCCATGATCGCGATCGGCTGCAGGAAGCTGCCGAACTGGCTCGCCAGCACGATGTAGATGAAGATCACCGCCAGGGCCATGGCACCGACGAGGCCGTTGAACGCCTCGGCCTGCTGCTGCATCTGGCCGCCGACGTCGAAGCTGTAGCCCGGTGGCAGCGTGGTCTCCTTGATGAGCTTCTGCACGTCGTTGCCCACGTCGCCCGGGCTGCGGTCCTTGACGCCGGCAAACACCGCCTCGCGGCGCTGCAGGTTCTGGCGCCGGATGATCTCCGGGTTGAAGACCTGCGTGATGTCGGCCACGCTGTCGAGCGCGATCGGCGTGCCGTCTTTCGCAAAGGCCACCGGCAGCCCGCGCAACTGCTCCAGGCGCTCGCGCTCGGACTCGTTCAGGCGCAGCACCACGTCGACCTGGTCGCCGTCGGGCGTGGTCCAGTAGGTGGCGGTATCGCCGTTCACGTACGCACGCAGGCTCGATGCGAGCTGCGGCGCGGTGATGCCGAGTTCGCGCACGGCGCTCGGCTTCAGGCGCACGGCGTAGGCCGGCAGGCCGGGCTTGACCGACAGCTCGACGTCGACGACACCCGGGATCTTCTTGACCTTTTCGGAAAACTCGCTCGCCACGCGCGCGAGGCCTTCGGGGTCGGTGCCGAGGATCGCCACGTAGATCGGGCGGTCGAACCCGAGAGAGGCGTCGATGCCCGGCACCTTGGCGATCGTCTCGCGGATCGCATCTTCCACCTGCTTCTGGCTGCGCTTGCGGTCGCTGCGATCGGTGAGCGCGATGTTCAGCCACGCCTGGTTGCGCTGCCCCGCGCCGCCGACCCAGGTGGAGATGGTCTTCACCTCGGGCATCGCTTGCACCAGCGCCTCGACCTGGCGCACCTTGGCATCGGTACGCTCGAGGCTCGAACCCACCGGCATGCGCAGTGCGAGCTGCGTGAAACCCTGGTCGGTCTGCGGCACGAATTCGCTGCCCACGAGCGGCGCCAGCCCGAGCGCCGCCGCAAAACTGAGAACGCCCACGCCCATGATCACGCCGCGCGGCGTGAGCGTGGCGCGGCGCCAATGGCGGGGCGACGATTTGTCGCGCCGCGTATCGGCACCGAAGGCGTGGCCGAAGGCGGGCAGCGGCAATGACCACCGGCGCGCCGAGAAGGCCCAGCGGATCAGGCGCTCGTAGATCGCGTGCATCGCATCGAGCATGCGGTCGGTGCCGCGGATCAACGCGCCGATCACGGGCAGCGTCTTCATGCGCGTGCTCGGCGGGTCCTTCCAGATCGACGACAGCATCGGGTCGAGCGTGAAGCTGACGAACAGGCTCACGAGCACCGCAACCACCACCGTGATGCCGAACGGGTAGAAGAACTTGCCGATGATGCCGCCCATGAAGGCGACCGGCACGAAGACCGCGCAGATCGCGAACGTGGTGGCCATCACGGCCAGGCCGATCTCGTCGGTGCCCTCGCGCGAGGCGGTGAAATGGTCCTTGCCCATGCCGACGTGGCGCACGATGTTCTCGCGCACGACGATCGCATCGTCGATCAGCAGGCCGATGCAAAGGCTCAGCGCCATCATCGTCATGAAGTTGAGCGTGAAGCCGAACGCGTGCACCGCAATGAAGCTGGAGATCACCGCAATCGGCAGCGTCAGGCCGGTGATGATGGTCGAGCGCCACGAGTGCAGAAAGAGGAAGACGATCGCCACTGTCAGCAGCGCGCCTTCGATCAGCGTGTGGCGCACGCCGTCGAGCGAGCCCTTGACCCAGTCGCTGCTGGCGTAGATGAGGCGCAGCTCGACGTCGGGCGGCAGGCTCTTGCGGATCTCCTCCATCGCGGCCTTCACGGCGTCGCCGGCCACCACGATATTGGCGTCCTGCTGCTTGAAGACATTGAAGTTGATGGCGCGCTGGCCGTTGATGCGCGCGGCGGAGTCGGCCTCGCGCTCGCGCTCGACGAGCGTGCCCAGGTCGGCCAGGCGCAGCGACAGGGCGCCGCGCTTGGCCACCACCACCTCCTCGAACTGGCGCGGGTCGCGCACACGCCCCTCGACGCGCATCAGCGAGTCCTGCGTGCCGTTGGAGATCAGGCCGACCGGCTGGTCGGCGTTGGCTTCGCGCAGGGCGGTGGAGATCTCGGCCGGCGTCACGCCGTAGGCGCGCAATCGCACGGGGTCGAGGTCGATGCGCACCTCGCGTGTGGCCAGCCCGCTGATGTCCACCCGTGCCACGCCTTCCACGCGCTGCAGCCGCTTGCCGACGATCTGGTCGCCCAGGATCGACAACTCTCGCGCGCTGCGCTTGGCCGAAAGCAGCGCCAGGTTGACGACCGGCTGGCTGTTGTCGTTGTTCCAGCGGGCCACCGTGGGTGCACGCACGTCGCGCGGGAAACTCGACTGCACGGCGGCCACGCGGTCGCGCACCTCCTGCATCGCCTTGCCCATGTCGGTGTCGAGCGAGAACTCCACGCTCAGGTTGCCCTGCCCCTCGCCGCTGCGCGAAGTGATGCGCTTGACACCCGCCACGCTGTTCACGGCCTCTTCGATCGGGCGAATGACCTCGCGCTCCACGGCCTCGGGCGACGCACCGGGGTACCGCACCTCCATCCACGCGCCCGGGAACGAGATGTCCGGCATCTGTTCGACGCCGAGCTTGGCGTATGAAAACAAGCCCAGCACGCACAGGGCCACCATCACCATGGTCGCGAAGACCGGGTTCTGGATCGAGACGCGGGTGATCCACATGATGAGCGGGCTCCAGGGCGGGTTCTGTTCAGGGGCGCGGCCCGGCGGGGGCCGGCGGGGGCATCGTCGTCACTGCAGCGGCGCCGCCGAAGCGGCCGCCGAGGCGACGGGGGAGGTCTTTGCCGCGACGACCACGGCCGGCGCGCCTTCGCGCAGGTTGTCGAAGCGTGCGCCCAGCACCTGCGAGGCAGGGGGCAGGCCTTCGACGATCTCGACCCGCCCTTGAAGCTCGTCGCGCCGTCCCAGGATCACGGCGCGGCGCTGCAGCTTGCCGTCGACGATGACCCACACGTGGTTCTGCCCGGCTGCGGAGCCGATCGCCGTCACCGGCAGCGCGAGGCGCTGGGTATCGTCTTCCAGCGTCACGCTGCCGACGGCGTACTGCCCGGCGCGCAGCCGCTCTTTCGGGTTGGGCAGTTCGATCGTGACGCCGATGGCCCGGGTGCCGGGCTCGGCCGCCGGTGCGATGCGGGCAATGCGCCCGTCCACCGGCTCGTCGACGCCCTCCACCGCCACCTGCACCGGCATGCCCGGCGCCAGGCGCGAGACCTGGTGTGTCGCCACGCTGCCGGCCAGTTCGAGCCGGGCCAGGTCGACGATCGTCAGCACCTGTTGCTCCATGGCCAGTTTCTCGCCCGGCAATGCATAGCGCTTGGCGACGATGCCTGCGATGGGCGCGACCAACGTGCCGTCGCGCAGCCCGACCCGCGTGGTGTTGAGCGCGGCCTTTGCCGCGTCGAGCTGGGCCTGTGCCGTCTGCACCGCCGCACGCGAGCCGTCCAGCGCGGCCGGCGAAATGAACTGTTGCGCGGCCAGCCGCTCGTTCTGCGCCTGGGCACGCTCGGCCTGCGCCAACGTGGCACGTGCCGACTCGAGCATCGCCGAACGCTCGGCCACCCGGCTGGACAGGTCGGGGAGTTCCACCGCGCCCAGCACCTGCCCGGCGCGCACCCGGCTGCCCTCCGCAACCGACAGGTTGAGCAGTGTCCCCGAGGCCTTGGCGCGCACGACGGCGGTGGACGGTGCCACGAGCGGCCCGGAGAATTCGACCCGCGTCGGCATGGCGATGCGCGCCGGGGCGACGACCTCCATTGGCGTGAATTCGAGCACCGGATCGACCTTGGTGTCCTTGCCATGGCCGACCTTGCCGCTGATGACCGCGGCAGCGCCGCCGGCAATTGCCAGCACCGCCACGGCGGTGACGGCGAACCATCGTCTCTTCATTTTTGTCATCCTCGTAGGCCGGCTCTCATGAAGCCGCCCGCAGTCTATGGTCTGCTCCGTGGATTGCCACGGGCCATGCGACGAAACGCCCGGGTCGGGCGATGAACTGCAGTCGCTGCGGACCGGTGCCCATTTTGGGCGTATGTACGGCGAAAGCCCAGGGTTTTGGACGAAGGCCCGTGGTCCTGGCCGGGATACTCCGGGGCTTGCCCCTCACGTCGCCGGATCCCGCCCCATGAACCGACTTGCTATCGTCATTGCCGCCGCCCTGTGGGCCGCCTCCACGGCCCAGGCCGGCCGCCCGCTGCAGGCCGAAGACGCGGGCGTGCTCGAATCCGGCGCCTGCGAGGTCGAAGGGGCGACCCAGCACCTGCGCGAACCCGGCACGGCAAGCCTGGCCCAGAACAGCCTGCAATTGTCGTGCGGCGTCGGTCTGTCGAGCCACCTCGCATTGGCCGTGTCACGGGCCCGCGCCGATGGCACATCGACAGACGGCCTGCGGTTTGGAGGCAAGTCCGAGCTCTGGCATGGCGCCGGAGATGCACCGGCCGCCTTCACGCTGGCCTGGGGGCTGCGCTCGGAGCGCGCGGCGGGCCACTGGCGCCATGCCGCCAACGAATTGAATGCCGTGCTCAGCGTGCCCATGGACGACCTGACGGGGCACCTGAACCTGGGCCATGTGCGCGACGTGCCGTCGCGCGTATCGACCACCACCTGGGCGCTCGCGCTCGAACATGCCGGCTTCGGCAGCCTGGCACCGATGGGAGAGCTTTTCGGCGACGACCGCGGCGCCCCGTGGTGGAACCTCGGTGTGCGCTGGACGGCGATCCCTGGCCGCGCCTTCCTGGACATGTCGTACGGTCGCCAGATCGTGCACGACCGCCCGACGTTGTGGACCGCGGGATTCAGGTTTGCTTTCTGATTCCCCGGCGGCGCCGGTGCATTGATCCCGGCGTGCGTGCGTACGCCCAAGCCCGCGCCGGCGTCGGCGTCGGCGTCGGCATCGACGCCCGCCATCGCGGCTACGGCGGCATCCCCTTCGGTACCTGCGACGCCGGCACACGCGCCGCGCGGAATGCACAGGCGAGGCCTGCCAATGCAGCCAGCGAGGCAGCCCAGAAGACCGCCGCGTAACCCAGGCGACCGATCAACCAGCCGCCACCCACGCCGCCGATGACCCCCGGCACGCCGTAGCCGAGCATCGAATACAGCGCCTGCCCGCGTGCACGCAGGCGGCCCGGAAAATGCCGGTGGATGACCACCGTGCACGCCGCGTGGTGCGCAGCAAAGGTGATGGCATGCGACGCCTGCGCCAGCATCAGCACACCGACCCACTGGCCAGCGAGGGCCATGGCCGCGAAGCGCAGCGCCGAGACGCCGGCGGCGAGCTTGAGCCAGCCGCGCGCGGACAGGCGGTCGAACCAGCGGCCCTGGAACCAGAAGAATCCGATCTCGAGACCGACCGCCAGGGCCCACAACGCACCCACGGCGACCTTGCCGTAGCCGAGTGCATCGAGATACAGCGAAAAAAACGCGTAGACGCTGGTGTGTGCCAGCACGGTGAAGAAGACGGACGCGAAGAACCACGCCACCTCCGGCCGGCGCAGGGTGGGCAGCACCGGCGGTGCCGCTGATTCGTGATGCGCTTCGTCGTGCGCCGCCGGCAGGCGCAGCGCGGCGAGCAGCAGCAGGCCGCACAGTGCCGAGACCGCATAGGGCAGCACGTCGATGCCAGCCGATTGCAGCAATGCACCTGCGGCCGTCACCGAGACGACGAACCCGATCGACCCCCAGACGCGAATGCGGCCGTAGCGGCCGGCGTCCATGATCTGGCCGGTCGTCAGGTGGCGCGACAGCGCGGCTTCCGACAACGGCACGATGCCGGCATTGAAGACGAACATCACCATCGCCGCCAGTGCCACGGGCCAGAAATCGCGCACGAACCAGAGCGCGAGCGTGGCCAGCAGCGTGCCTGCCGCCGCGATGCGAACCAGCGCGACGCGCTGTGCGCCGTGGTCGCCGAGCCAGCTCCAGGCGTACGGCGCGATCACGCGTGTCCAGGACTGGATCGAGGCGATCGTGCCGATGGCCAGCGCGCCGAACCCGAGGCTCTTGAACCACAGCGGCGCATACGGGTTGTACAGGCCGAGCGACGCGAAATAGGTGAACGACAAGGTGCCGAAGGCACGCAGTGGTCGGTGATGTGGCATGGGTAGGAAGGGGCCTCGCGTCGATCGGCGCGAAAGGGGCCTCGCCGCCCTTCGCAGTGTGCCGCCTTCTCGACCGCCCAGCCTGGGCCGGCTGCGCAGCGTGCGGCGCGGCCCGGCATGCACCGGCCCGGCACCTGCGAAATCAGTCCGCGGTGTTGCCGACCAACCTCAACGGACCGCTACCGGCGGTGCGCACCGCGTCGCGGCCCGACCGCTTGGCGTCGTAGCACGCGGCATCGGCCTGGGCCATCCAGTGGGCCATGTCGCCATCGGCCGAATTGATCTCGACGACGCCGATGCTCGCCCCGATGCACAGGCGCCTGCCCTCATGCATCACACCGACCTGCAGCGCGGCGGCACGCAGGCCATCGGCCAGGCGCAGCGCTGCGTCCTGTGCACAGCCACGCAGGATCACGGCAAATTCGTCACCGCCCAGTCGCGCCACCAGGTCGGTGCCACGCACGCCCGCCGTCAGGCATGCGGCCACGTCGCGCAGCACCTGGTCGCCAGCGGCATGGCCCGCGTTGTCGTTGACCTGCTTGAAGTGGTCGAGGTCGATGAACAGCAGCGAAATCGGCAGAGGCCGCGGCAGGAGATCGAGCATGCGCTGCAGTTCGGCCTCGAATGCGGCGCGGTTGTGCAGCCGCGTGAGCCCGTCGTGGTGGGCCGACCAGGCCAGGCGCTCGCGCTCCGCACGGCGCTCCGTCACGTCCGCGATGAGCCAGATGCTGCCCGCCGACGGATCGGAGGGGTCGACGCTGCGCCCTTGGACATGGCCGTGAAAGGTACTTCCGTCGCGACGCAGCAGCGTGAACTCGCCGTCGAACTGGCCACCATCGGATTCCCCGCCCGACGCGGCAAAGTGCTCGTCGAACTCGACGTCAGACGAGAAGACATCCCGCACCGAGCGTCCGAGCAGCAGATCGTCCGGATAACCGAGCAGCACGCTGAACTCACGGCTCATCAGCTCGAAGCGTGTGCCACGCACGAAGGCGATGCCGATCGGTGCGGCCGCCATCACGCCCGCCAGGCGCTTCATCAGGCCCTGATTCTGCTGCTCCGACTGCGCACGCTCGCGCATCACGTGCTGAAGCACCCGGGCCAGGCGGCCGATCTCGCCGGATCCACGCGGCCAGCCCTGGTCCACCGGCAGGCTGCCATCCAGCAGGCCCAGTGCGCGCTGCTCCAGGTGGGCCATCGGACGCAGCAACCATGCGAGCAGCCCGAGGATCAACAGCCCCCCCACCAGCCCGCCGCCGATGGCAAGCCCGGCGATCCGCACGCCCATTGCCGTTGCGGAGCCGGCCAGGCGGTCGTCGCGCGCACTGCGGATCACCCACCAGTCGGTGCCCGGAACGGCCGCGGCGACGACGGCGTGCCCATCGAGCAGGGTTTCTCCCTTGCGCAGGCCGCCCGCAACTGCGGCCCCGAACCAGGCCGCCACCGGCGCGCCGATCACGGGTTCGGACGCCAGGTCGCGGTAAACGCGTCGTTCGTCGGCGTGGGCCAGGATTCTCCCGTCGGCGTCGACCAGCATGGCAGTCGCACCCGCGCCAACGGCAAAACCGGCAGGGTCCAGCAGTTGGTTCGCTGCCAGCAGCAGCGACCCGCCGACGGCACCGACGATCTCGGCGCCATCGGCCAGCACCGGTGCCATCACCGCGATCATCGGCAGGTTGCTGACCTTGCCGACGACGGGGGCCGATACGACGACACGCCGGTCCTGCAACATACGGCGAAAGTAGTCGCGGTCACCGATGCTCGTGTCCGGCTTGCGAACGCCCTTGTCGTCTGCATAGACCAGCACGCGGCCTTCGCGGTCCGACACGAAGATGGCAGAAAACGCGGACGCGAATGCCGACGCGTCGCCGACGAAGACCTGGAGCGAGGCCTCGTTGGCGAATGCCTTTGGCGAAAGACGCAGGGCTGCACGACGGACGTTGCTCTGCAGCGCGTCCAGCCGGTGGGAAATTCGGTCGGCCTGCGCCGCGGCGGCACGCCCTTCCTGCTCGAGATGCGCCGATCGAATGTCCCGGTCGTTGGCGCGCTGCAGTGCGCCGGCGCTGACCGCGATCGACACCGCAACGAGCACCGCGACGGACGCCGCGATGCGAACTTTCAGGCTGCCCGCCTGCTGCTCGACGACCGGACGCAAGCGCAGCCAGGCCGCCCGCCAGCGTGGAGGCTCTGGCGTGGACGGCGTGTCGAAAAGGACGAAGTCGTCGTCGTGGCGGGTCACGGGTCGGGCGGTGGCGCTATGGGGCACACGCATTCATGCGGCGGATCATTCTGGAATGCGGCCGGCATGGGCATGCGCCGAATAACGCCCCCGCGGGGGCCTTGTTGTCCGCCTCACCCCGTGCGGCCTCGCCCCGTGCCGCCACAAAGCGGCGAGGTGGATCCGCCGCGTCAGGCGCCGGGCGACTGCGCCGCGATGGGCGGCAACGGCAGGGCCACATCGCCGCACTGCGCGCGCAGCCGCAAGGCGTGGTCCATCACCACCAGCGCCAGCATGGCCTCGGCGATCGGCGTCGCGCGGATGCCTACGCAGGGGTCGTGGCGGCCGAAGGTCTCGACCACGGTCGGCTGGCCGGCACGGTCGATCGACGCCTTGGGCAGGCGGATCGAACTCGTGGGCTTGATGGCGATGTTCACACGCAGGTCCTGCCCGGTGGAGATGCCGCCGAGCACGCCGCCCGCGTGGTTGCTGGCAAAGCCCTGCGGGGTCAGCTCGTCGCCGTGCACGCTCCCCCGCTGCGCCACGACGCCGAAGCCGTCGCCGATCTCGACGCCCTTGACGGCGTTGATGCCCATCATCGCGTAGGCGATGTCGGCGTCGAGCTTGTCGTACAGCGGCTCGCCCAGCCCGACGGGCACACCACGCGCCTGCACCGTGAGCCGCGCGCCGCACGAATCGCCCGCCTTGCGCAGCGCATCCATGTAGGCCTCGAGGCGCTCGACCACGGCCTTGCCGGGTGCATAGAACGGGTTGTTGGGGATCTCGGCCTCGTCCTCGAACGGAATCTCGACGTCGCCGATCGCAGTCATCCAGCCCGTGAAGGTGGTGCCGTGGTGCTCGCGCAGCCACTTCTTCGCCACCGCACCCGCGGCCACGGCGGGCGCCGTGAGCCGGGCCGACGAGCGGCCGCCGCCGCGCGGATCGCGCAGGCCGTAGCGGCGCCAGTAGGTGTAGTCGGCGTGGCCGGGGCGGAAGGTATCGAGGATGTTGCCGTAGTCCTTGCTGCGCTGGTCGGTGTTGCGTATGAGCAGGCAGATGGGCGTGCCGGTGGTCAGGCCCTCGTAGACGCCGGAGACGATCTCCACCGCATCGGGTTCGTTGCGTTGCGTGACGTGCCGGCTGGTGCCCGGACGGCGGCGGTCGAGTTCGGGCTGGATGTCGGCTTCAGTCAGCGCGAGTCCCGGCGGGCAGCCGTCGATCACGCAGCCGATGGCCGGGCCATGGCTTTCGCCGAAGTTGGTGACGCGAAAGAGTTCGCCGAAAGTGGAGCCGGGCATGCACCGATTGTAGGCAGCGCCGCCCGGCCGTTCCGAAGGTACCGAGCACCCCGCCGTACGGCCGCGAACGAAAAGAGCGCGGGGGTTTCGTCCTAGGACTGCGGTTGCTCGCCGGTTTCGTCGGCCGGCCAATCACGGATGTACGCCTTGAGCATGCGGTTCTCGAAATCCTGCGAATCGACGACCGCCTTGGCCACGTCGTAGAAGGACACCACGCCCATCAAGGTGCGTTTGTCGACCACGGGCATGTAGCGCGCGTGCCGCTGCAACATCATGCGGCGGATCTCGTCCATGTCGGTCTCGGGTGTGCACGTCAGTGGCTCGCTGTCCATCACGGCGCGAACCAGGGCGGTGCCGACGCTGCCGCCGTTCTTGACCACGGCGGCGATGACCTCGCGGAACGTGAGCATGCCGACCAGGTCGCCATGGTCCATGACCACGAGCGAGCCGATGTCCATCTCGGCCATCAGATTGAGCGCCTCGGCGAGTGGCCGATCAGGCGACGTCGTGTACAACGTGGTGCCCTTGACACGAAGGATGTCGCTGACTTTCATGGTGCCTCCAGAGCGAGCCGGGTCAAGGCCAATATAGCCCACAATCCGCGCTCGAAAACACCCCACGGAAACACTGCCATGGCCGGCTCATCCGACCCCGGATTCGACACCCTGGCGCTGCACGCCGGCGCCGCCCCCGACCCCGCCACCGGCGCGCGTGCGGTGCCGATCCATCTGAGCACGAGCTTTGTCTTCGAGAGCAGCGAACATGCGGCGAGCCTGTTCAACATGGAACGCTCGGGCCACGTGTACAGCCGCATCAGCAATCCGACGAATGCGGTGCTCGAAGAGCGCGTGGCGGCGCTCGAAGGCGGCAGCGGCGCCATCTCCACCGCCAGCGGCCAGGCCGCGTTGCACCTCGCGATCGCCACGCTGGCGGGAGCCGGCTCGCACATCGTCGCGTCGTCGGCGTTGTATGGCGGCAGCCACAACCTGCTGCACTACACACTGGCGAGGTTCGGCATCCAGACCACTTTCGTCAAGCCGCACGACATCGACGGCTGGCGCGCCGCGATCCGCCCGGAGACCCGTCTGCTGTTCGGCGAGACGCTCGGCAACCCCGGCCTGGACGTGCTGGACATCCCGACGGTGAGCGCCATCGCGCACGACGCCGGGCTGCCGCTGCTGGTGGATTCGACGTTCACCACCCCGTGGCTGATGAAGCCGTTCGAGCACGGCGCCGACCTGGTGTTCCACTCGGCCACCAAATTCCTCTCCGGCCACGGCACGGTGATCGGCGGCATGCTCGTCGACAGCGGACGTTTCGACTGGGATGCGTCGGGCCGCTTCCCCGAACTGACCGCACCCTACGACGGCTTCCACGGCATGGTGTTCAGCGAGGAGAGCAGCGTCGGCGCCTTCCTGCTGCGCGCGCGGCGCGAGGGGTTGCGTGACTTCGGCGCCTGCATGAGCCCGCACACGGCCTGGCTGATCCTGCAAGGCATCGAGACCCTGCCGCTGCGCATGGCCCGGCATGTGGACAACACCCGCAAGGTGGTGGCGTTCCTCGCCGCGCACCCGCTGGTCGCGCGGGTCGGGTACCCCGAGCTCGAAGGACACCCGAGCCACGCGCTCGCGAAGCGCCTGCTGCCACGCGGTTGCGGCTCGGTCTTCAGCTTCGACATCAAGGGCTCGCGCCGGCAAGGCGTGGCCTTCATCGAGGCGCTGAAGATCTTCTCGCACCTGGCCAACGTGGGCGATTGCCGTTCGCTCGTCATCCACCCCGCCAGCACCACGCACTTCCGCATGGACGATGCGGCATTGGCCGGCGCCGGCATCACGGCGGGCACGATCCGGCTGAGCATCGGGCTGGAAGATGCCGACGACCTGATCGATGATCTGAAGCGCGCACTGAAAGCGGCTGAAAAATCGGCGGGGTCGGCGGCATGAAGCTCCAAGTCCAGGGCCGTACGGCCTATGCCTACACCGGCGGCAAGCCGTTCGACGCTGCCCGCCCCTGCGTGGTGTTCGTGCACGGCGCGCTGCACGACCACAGCTGCTGGAACCTGCTTGCACGCTGGTGCGCGCACCACGGCCGCTCGGTGCTGGCCGTCGACCTGCCGGGACACCGCCACAGCGAAGGGCCGCCGCTGCCCGACGTGGAGTCGCTCGCCGGCTGGCTGCTCGCGCTGCTAGATGCGGCCGGCGTGAAGGACGCGGCGCTCGTCGGCCACAGCATGGGCTCGCTGATCGCGCTGGAGGCCGCCGGCCGTGCGCCCGAGCGCGTGTCGCGGCTCGCGATGCTCGGCACCGCCTACCCGATGAAGGTGTCGGACGCGCTGCTGGCCACCGCGCTGGCCGATCCGCTGGCGGCGATCGACCTGGTGAATGCCTGGTCCTACTCGAGCCACGCGGCCAAGCCGTCGTTCCCTGGCCCGGGCATGTCGCTTCACGGCAGCAACCGCGCGCTGATGCGGCGGATGCAGGCAGGCTGCTCCACGACCAACCTGTTCCACCACGAGTTTTCGGTCTGCGACCAGTACCGTGGCGGCGAGGCGGCGGCCGCCCGGGTCACCTGCCCGGTGCACTTCATTCTCGGCAGCGCCGACCAGATGACGATGCCGAAGGCCGCACGCGAGATGGCCGCCGTGCTGAAAGCGAAGGTGCATTCGGTCGACGGCGGCCACAACATGATGGCCGAATCGCCCGACGCCACGCTGGCCGCGCTGCGTGCGGCGCTGGCCTGAACCTGTCCACCTTGCAGGAGAGATCGGCATGACCACCACGGCCCCCACCGCCGCCACGGCGAGCCCCGATCCCAGAACGATGACGACCTTCGCCGAGTTCTATCCGTTCTACCTCGCCGAACACGGCAACCGCACCTGCCGTCGGCTGCACTTCGTGGGCTCGACACTGGCGCTTGTCTGCGTCGCCATGCTCGTCGTCACCGGCCGGCCCCCCTACCTCTTGTACGGCCTGCTGTGCGGCTACGGCTTCGCCTGGGTCGGCCATTTCGTCTTCGAGAAGAACAAGCCGGCCAGCTTCAAGCGCCCGCTCTACAGCTTCATGGGCGACTGGGTCCTGTACAAGGACCTCTGGACCGGACGCATTCCGTTCTGATTACCCGGCCGCGTTCGCTGGTACGGGCTGTCGGGTGGTATCGCGCAGTCCCACGGGACGCTGGACCGCGCGGGCGCAGGCTGCAGTGGTGCCGCATGGCGGTGCTCAGGGCAGCCCCATCACGGTCGCCTTGAAGCCGGGATCGGGCCGCGGCGGCGCACGTCGCTCGTAGGCGTAGGCCAGCTGCAGCAGGCGTGCGTCCTGTCCCGGCGCGCCGTAGAACGACAGGCCGACCGGCAGCGCGAACGCCGTGCCCATCGGCACCGTGACGTGGGGCGCCCCGGCCACCGCAGCCGGCTGCGAGCTGCCGCCGACCCAGTGGTCACCGCCGACGGGGTCGATCGGATAGGCCGGGCCAGTGGTGGGCGCAACGATCGCGTCCAGGCGGTGGCGCCGCAGCGCCGCGCCCAGGCCCTGGGTCCAGGCGAGCCGCCGGCAGGTGGCGTCGGCGCGCCGGTAGGCCGCGCTGCCCAGGCCGCCGCGGCGTTGCGCAGCCTCGAAAGTCTCTTGCCCGAACCACGGCATCTCGTCCACCGCGTGCACCCGATTGAAGGCGATCAGCCCGGCGAGGTCCTTCACCGCAGCGGTGTCGCCGCGGCGCGCCAGATAGGCGTTCAGGTCGGCCTTGAACTCGTGCAGCAGCCGCTCGAACTCCGCCACGCCCAACTCGGCCGGATCGGCGACGACGGACACCGGATCGACGAGCACTGCGCCGGCTGCCCGCAAGGTGGCCAGTGCAGCTTCGGCCAGCGCGTCGGCGGCGGGATGCACACCGAAGTGTTCGCGGGCCACGCCCAGCCGGGCGCCGGACAACGAACCGGTGTCCAGGCGCAGACCGGCCAGCCTGCGCCGGGCCGCGACCGCGGTCGGTGTCGCCGTGGCCGGGTCGGCGGGGTCGGCACCGGCCATCGCCTGCAGCAGCAACGCCGCATCGGCCACGCAGGTGGCCATCGGCCCGGCGCTGTCCTGGCTGTGCGCGATGGGCACCAGGCCATGCCGGCTGACGACGCCGAGCGTCGGCTTGACGGCGACCACGCCGCACATCGATGCCGGCGTCACCAGCGAGCCGTCGGTCTCCGTTCCCACCGCCAGCGGCGCGAGCCCGGCCGCCACCGCCACGGCCGAGCCCGAGCTCGAGCCACTGGGGCTGCGGTCCAGCACATGCGGGTTGCGAGTCTGTCCGCCGCGCGCGCTCCAGCCACTGACCGACCGTGCGCCGCGGAAGTTGGCCCACTCCGAGAGATTGGTCTTGCCCAGCACCACCGCGCCCGCCGCGCGCAGCCGCAAGACGAGCGTCGCGTCGGCACGCGCCGGATGCCCGGCCAGCGCCAGCGACCCGGCCGTGGTGAGCATGTCGTCTGCGGTGTCGATGTTGTCCTTCAGCAGCACCGGAATGCCATGCAACGGGCCGCGGTACCGACCCTGCCGACGCTCGTGGTCCATCGCCAGCGCGATCGCCCGGGCGAGCGGATTGCGTTCGACGATGGCATTCAGCCGCGGGCCCTGCAGGTCGATGGCGTCGGCCCGTGCAAACGCCGTGTCGACCAGCAGGCTTGACGAATCGATACGGCCATCCTGCAGCGCCGCCTGCAGCGACACGACATCGCCGGGGAACGCCAGGGCTGCCCAGAGCGGGTTCGGCCCGGCAGCCGCAGCCAGCGAGGCCGCGTGGGCGAGGAAGCGGCGCCGGTCCACCGTGCGTCAGACCGGCCGCACGCCGACCGGCGGATCGGCCGCCGACTCGCGGCACGACCGGAACTGGAGAGTGCTCACGCGCAAATTGTACGAAGG
>JAHECD010000018.1 GCA_024641945.1 Rubrivivax sp.
CTGCCGACGTGGGCGCTGCGCGGCGCTGGTCCCGTGCGACCAGCACCGCGGGCCTTGCGCATAGGCGGCAAACCGTTCACGAGAACACGTTGCCCGCTTGCGTGACCCATCACTCGTCGCGCATACGGACAAAACTTGCGAAGCGCGGCAATCCCGTCCTGGTGACGCCTTGGTACGCAAACGTCACGCGGCGGCCGGGGCGCGGGGGCGCGGCGCGCTGCGCATCGCTGAAGCCCGTGCCGATGAAGAATTCGCGGCCATCGTCGGTGCGTACGCGCAGCGCACCCATTTGTCCGCGCAGCCGACCCTGCCCTTCGACATGCCCCAACACGGTGGCCTCGGCGTCGCGAAGAGGTTTGAGTTTCAGCAGCACGCTGCTGCGCCCGGTGACGTAGGGGGCGTCGGCCCGGTGCAACATCAGGCCCTCACCCCCACCGCGCACGACCTCGACGAGATGTCGCTGCAACGCCGCCGTGTCGGCCACGGGCCGCTGTTCGGCGGCCGCGAGTTGCGGGCATGCGGCGTCGTGCACGATGCGCTGCAGCGCCGCCGCACGGGCGGCAAAGGGCCCTGGCGCTCCAGGCAACTCGAAGACCACGTAACGCAGGTCGCGCCAGTCGGCATCCTGCGGCTCGGCCCGCCGTACCGCACCGGACAATGACTCGAAGGCCCCGCGCCCTGACCAGAGTTCGCCGTCGAGCGGCCGGGGCGGCAAACGTTCCATGAACCATGCCGGCGCAGCGATCGGCAGGCCACTGCGAAAGGCCAGCCTCGTGCCGTCCCAGAACGCGCGCACGCCGTCCATTTTCTCGCTGACCAGGAAGCCTGCCGGGTCCATGGCCGCAGGCGCGTCGTGGGCGAGCAGCAGCGGCGGTGCCAGTGGCGTCGGACGCGCAACCGCGCACGCCGGCGCAGCCAGCAGACCCGCCAGGAACTGGCGGCGGCGGCGATCGATCGAGAACATGGCGACTCCTGGAAGTGGAATGCCGCCAGTCTTCACGGAATGCCTCGATCCGCCCATCCCGCCGGAGGCGGGACGATGGGCGCCCTCTTTCGAGGGTGACGGCGCGTAGACCTACTTGGCGCCGACGAGGCCCTTGATCTGCGCCAGCGCGGTCGGGTCCTCGATCGTGGTCAGGTCGCCCGGGTCGCGCTGCTCGCACACGGCCTGGATCGCGCGCCGCAGCAGCTTGCCCGAGCGTGTCTTGGGCAACACGCTGACGAACCGCACACGCGCGGGTCTCGCCACCGCGCCGAGCTGGCCGTCGACCAATTTCATGATCTCGCCTTCGAGCTTCAACGCGTCGGTCTCGGTGGCAGCCTTGGACGGATCCTTCAGCACGGCAAAGGCCATGGCGACCTGGCCCTTCAGGTTGTCCGCCACGCCCACCACCGCCACCTCGGCCACGTTCGGGTGGCTGGAGATGCTCTCCTCGATCTCGCGCGTGCCCAGCCGGTGCCCGGCGACGTTGATGACGTCGTCGGTGCGGCCCAGGATGAAGAAATAGCCATCCTCGTCGCGAATGCCCCAGTCGAAGGTGTTGTAGACCACCTTGCCTGGAATGCTGCTCCAGTAGGTCTTGACGAAGCGATCGTCGTCGCGCCAGACGGTCTGCATGCAGCCCGGCGGCAGCGGTCCTTCGATGACGACGACACCCTTTTCGTTCGCGCCGGTAAGCACCTGGCCCGTGGTCTCGTCGATCAGCTTCACGTCGTAGCCGTACACGGCCTTGCCGGGCGAGCCGAACTTGCTGACGGCCTTCTCGACACCGTTGCACAGGCTCAGGATCGGCCAGCCGGTCTCGGTCTGCCAGTAGTTGTCGATGATGGGTTTGCCGAGCGCATCCGCGATCCATTTCGCGGTGGGCTCGTCGAGTGGCTCGCCGGCCAGAAACAGCGCGCGCAGCGAGCTCAGGTCGTGCCGTTTCAAGGCATCGGGGTCCTGCTTCTTGAGCACGCGCACGGCGGTAGGTGCGCTGAACATCGAGGTGACCTTGTACTTCTCGACCAGACTCCACCAGACCGCGGCATCGGGCCGCGTCGGCAGGCCCTCGTACATGAGGGTCGCCATGCCGGCGATCAGCGGGCCGTACACGATGTAGCTGTGCCCCACGACCCAGCCGATGTCGCTGGTGGAGAAGTAGGTCTCGCCCGGCTGGCCGAGAAAGATGTTCTTCATGCTCGAAGCCAGCGCCACGGCGTAGCCACCGGTATCGCGCTGCACGCCTTTCGGCTTGCCCGTCGTGCCGCTGGTGTAGAGCGTGTAGCTCGGCTGCGTGGCGTCGAGCCAGGCACACGGCACCTTGCTGTTCATGTGGACTTCGCGGAGTGCCGCATAGCCGACGTCACGACCCTCCGTCATGGCCATCGGCGCGAGCCCGCGGTCGACCATCAGCACCTTGGCGGGCTTGTGCGCGGCCAGCCGGACGGCTTCGTCGAGCAGGCCCTTGTACGGCACGACCTTGCCGCTGCGGCTGCCCGCGTCGGCACTGACGATCACCGTGGGCTGGGCGTCGTCGATCCGCGTGGCCAGGCTGGTGCTGGCAAAGCCGCCGAAGACCACCGAATGCAGCGCACCGATGCGTGCGCACGCCAGCATGGCAAAGGCCGCCTCGGGGATCATGGGCATGTAAACGAGCACCCGGTCACCCTGCTTCACGCCCAGCGACAACAGGATAGCGGCCATGCGCTCGACTTCGGCCTGCAACTGGCCGAACGTGTAGACGATCTCCTTGTCGACCTCGGTCGAGACCCAGATCAGCGCGCTACGGTCCGGATGCGTGGCCGCGTGGCGGTCCACCGCGTTGTGGCACAAGTTGGTCTTGCCCCCGACGAACCAGCGTGCGAACGGCGGGTTGCTGTAGTCGCAGACCTGCGTGAACGGCGTCTGCCAGTCGATCAGGCGGGCCTGTTCGGTCCAGAACGCATCGCGGTCTTCGAGCGAGCGGCGGTGGAAATCGGCGTAGTCGGTCATGACCAGTCTCCTTTATGGGGTCTTCTTCGCCGCGCAATGTCCTCCGACGCGCTGACGAACCCCTGACTCCCGACCTTCGCGGTCGGTGTTGTCAGTCGATGCGCACGACGATGCGACCCCGCACCTGGCCAGCCATGAGCCGCGCTGATGCGGCGATGACTTCGTCCAGACTGATCTCGGTGATCATCGTCTCGAGCAGGAGCGGGTCGAGATCGGTGGACAGCCGTGCCCAGGCCTGCTTTCGCAGCGCCATGGGCGCCATCACGCTGTCCACGCCGAGAAGTGCCACGCCGCGCAGGATGAACGGCATCACGGTGCCCGGCAGATCGAAGCCCTGCGCCAGGCCGCAGGCTGCGACGGCACCGCCGTAACGCACCTGTGCCAGGGCGTTGACCAAGGTCTGGCTGCCCACGGCATCGACCACGGCCGCCCATCGCTCCTTTTGCAACGGCTTGCCTGGCGCCGTCAATTCGGCCCGATCGATGACCGCGGCGGCGCCCAGACTGCGTAAGTAGTCGGCTTCCGAGGACTTGCCGGTGGCCGCTGTCACGCGGTGGCCCAGTCGGGACAGCAGCGCCACCGCCACCGACCCGACACCACCGGTCGCGCCCGTGACCAGTATCTCGCCGTCGCCGGCCTTGACGCCATGGCGCTCGAGCGCCATCACGCACAGCATGGCCGTATAGCCTGCGGTGCCGATCGACATCGCCTGGCGTGCCGTCATCGACGGCGGCATCGGCACCAGCCAATCGCCCTTGAGACGCGCGCGCTGGGCCAGGCAACCCCAATGGCTCTCGCCGACGCCCCAGCCGTCGTGTACGAAACGGTCGCCCGCCCGCCAGGCAGGGTGCGCGCTTTCGAGCACCACGCCGGCACCGTCGATACCCGGCACCATGGGCCAATTTCGCACCACCGGCGACTTGTTGGTCAGCGCCAGTCCGTCCTTGAAGTTGAGCGTGGAATACTCGGGTCGGACGAGTACGCCGCCCTCCGGGATGTCGGGCAAGCGCGCCTCGTCGATCTCGGTGACGCGCACGCTGAAACCCGCATCGCCCTTTTCCAGCAGGATCGCTCTGAACATCCCGACTCCTCTTGTTGCGTTGACACCTCAGGGGTACCCCCCTATTCTGCCGCCCGCAATGCCGTTGCGCCCGCCGACATCCCTTCGTTCCCTCGCCATCGCCGTGATTGCGTCGATGGCCGTGGCCTGCGCACAGGCACAAACCACCGATCCTGCCGCCGGCGGGGACGCGATCCTCCTACTGCTGCAGGACAGGGGCTTGCTGCAGAAGGATGCCCCGAGCCCCGGCGCCACCATGGTCCGCCAGGTGCGCGACAAGGCCTCCGAACTCGTGCTCGCGGCGGTCAACTTTCTCGGCGTGCCGTACCGCCGCGGCGGCAATAGCGCCGACGAGGGGTTCGACTGCAGCGGGTTCACGCGCCACATCTTCGAACACAGCATCGGCCTCGTGCTGCCTCGGCGGGCCGACGAGCAGGCACGTGCCGCCGGCGTGCGGGCGGTTCGGCGCGAAGAACTGAAGCCGGGCGACCTGGTCTTCTTCAACACGCTGAAGAGCACGTTCTCGCACGTCGGCATCTACATCGGCGAAGGCAAGTTCATCCATGCGCCGCGCCCAGGCAGCGAGGTGCGCATCGAGGACATGCGCATGGCGTACTGGCAGCGCCGCTTCACCGGCGCACGGCGGGCGGAGACCGCCGATAAATCCGCATCGGCCGCAGACGCCGTGGCCTCCGCACCTGCGCGCTGAGGGCTTTGCCACGCGCCGCGACGACCGCCCTGCCGGCACGCGGCAGAATCGCGGTCATGGGCGACAACGTCATTCCTCTGGCCGACCTGCGCTACTCGGCGCAGCCCCCGATCGTGCCGACGGGTGCGACGGCACCGACCGGGCTACTGGCCGACACGATGGGGCGGCCGCTGCGCGATCTGCGCATCTCGGTCACCGACCGCTGCAATTTCCGCTGCAGCTATTGCATGCCGAAGGAAGTGTTCGACAAGAGCTACCAGTTCCTGCCGCAGACGTCCTTGCTGAACTTCGAGGAGATCACGCGGCTGGCGCGCATCTTCGTGGCCCACGGAGTGCAAAAGCTGCGGTTGACGGGTGGCGAGCCGCTGCTTCGCAAGCATGTCGAACGGCTGATCGAACAACTCGCCGTGCTGCGTACGCCCGACGGCGGTGCGCTGGACCTCACGCTCACCACCAACGGATCGCTGCTCGAACGCAAGGCGCAGGCACTGGCCGATGCCGGCCTGCGGCGTGTCACGGTGAGCCTGGACGCGCTCGACGACACCATCTTCCGGCGCATGAACGACGTGGACTTTCCAGTGGTTGACGTGCTGCGCGGCATCGACGCCGCGCGACGCGCCGGACTGGCGCCGATCAAGGTCAACATGGTCGTCAAGCGTGGCACCAACGACCACGAGATCGTGCCGCTGGCCCGGCATTTCCGTGAGCAGCACGGCCACGGCGTCGTGCTGCGCTTCATCGAATATATGGATGTCGGCGCGACGAACGGCTGGCGCATGGACGAGGTGCTGCCATCGGCCGACGTGGTGGCACGCCTGAGCGAAGCCTTTCCGCTCGAACCGATGCAACCTGCCGTTCTGGGCGAAACCGCCGAGCGCTGGCGTTACCGGGACGGCGGTGGCGAGATCGGCGTGATCTCCAGCGTGACACAGGCGTTCTGCCACGATTGCAATCGGGCCCGGCTGTCCACCGAGGGCAAGCTGTTCCTGTGCCTGTTCGCCTCGCGCGGACACGATCTGCGCGCCTTGCTGCGTGGCGTCGGGCCCGATGGCCGGCCATGGACCGATGCGCAGATCGCCGCGGCCATCGGCCTCGTCTGGAGCGAGCGCGCCGATCGCTACTCCGAGCTGCGCAGCGCCATGCAGGCCGACATGGGCAGCGGTGAGCGCCGCGTGGAGATGCACTACATCGGCGGTTGATCTCCCGGTCGACCGCCGGCCGGGCAGCCCTGCACGGCCGGTCGCGCTCAGACAGGCTCGAGCGCCTGCAGCCCCGATGCCGTGTTCGAGATCGGGATGTGATAGTTGGCGTGCACCTGGCGCACCCGATCGCCGAGCGCGGCGCGGGCCGCCAGCCACATGACCAATTCGACACCCTGCGTTCCGGTCTTCTCGACGAGTTCGTGAATCGAGAACTGGGTCGCCCATTTCGGGTCATGCACCAGGCTCTCCATGAACTGCAGGTCGAAATCGCGGTTGATGAACCCGGCGCGCTCGCCGTCGAGCTGGTGCGACAGCCCGCCGGTGCCCAGGATCAGCACACGCGCATCGCTGTCCCAATCGCGGATCGCGCGGCCCACGGCCTCGCCGAGCTTGTAGCAGCGCGCCGCGGACGGCAACGGGAACTGCACGGTGTTGATGCACACCGGCACCACGCGCACGGGCCACGCCTGGTCCGGCCAGAGCAGCGCCATCGGAATCGTGAGCGCGTGGTCGACGAGCATTTCCTGGCACGTGGTGAGATCGAATTCCTCGGCCACCAGCCGGTTGATCAGATGCCACGACAGCGCGGGGTCGCCCGTGATTGGCGGCACCTGCGGGATGCCCCAGCCCTCGTCGGCGTTGCGGTACTCGGCCGCCGCGCCGACCGCGAACGTGGGCATCTTGTCGAGGAAAAAGTTCAACCCGTGGTCGTTGTAGAACACCACCGCGATGTCGGGCCGCGCACGGGAAAGCCACTGGCGCACGGGCGGGAAACCATCGAAGAAAGGCTTCCAGTACGGATCCTGCTGCAAGCCCTTTTCGATGGCGCGGCCGATGGCCGGCACGTGGGAGCTGGTGACGCTTCCGATGATGGTGGCCATGTCGATTACTCCCCATGGGCCACGAGCATGGCCTTGAACTGGTCCTTGGTCATGCCGGTTTGCTGTGCGCCGAGGTCCTGCACGTCCAAACCCAGGATGCCGGCGAACTTTGCCAGGTAATAGACGTTGCCTCCTGCGGCGATGAGCTGAAGGACGTTGCGTGTGCGCACGGCGTCCCGCTGTTGTTTGTTCAATCCGTATTGCGCGCAATAGGCGTCCTCGTCCTGCGTGAAGGCCTCCCGGTTGGATGCTTCGTTGAACGAGAAGCACATCTTGTTCAGCGCATAGCCCTTGCGGGCCTGCTCGCCGTCGAAAAGCGTGGTGCCCGGTATCGGCGTCGGGGCATCGGTGTCTGACATGGTCGTCTCTTTCGGGGTCAATCGGCCCGCGGCTTGCCCTGCATCAAGGTGCCGCATCGCCGTGAATCGGATGCTTCGCCGCGAAGTATCTTCACGACCGATGACCGGATAAAGCCCCGATCGCTCATGAAACCGATGAAGCCTTTCGATGCATTGGACCTGGACGGCCGGCTCCTGCAGACGCTCCTGGCGGTGATCGAGGAGCAGTCGGTCACCCGGGCCGCTGATCGGCTCGGCGTGACCCAGAGCGCCGTGAGCCACCAACTCGACCGATTGCGGGCCATCGTCGGCGACGAGCTCTTCGTCAAGTCCGGCCGCGGCATCGCGCCGACGGTGCACGCGCAGACACTGGCCGGTCGGGCACGCGGGTTGCTCGACGACCTGCGCCGTTTCGCGCAGTCCGTGCACTTCGACCCGGCGACGACGAGCCTGACGCTCACCATTGCCGCGAACGATCTGCAACGCGACCTCCTGCTGCCGGAGTTCATCCGGCGCGTCCGCGCGCAGGCGCCGCGGGTCCGGTTGAGCGTCGTGCCATCGGGCGCGCCGCGTGCCGAGTTGCTGCGCGAAGGCAGGTGCCAGATCGTCGTCACGCCACGTCCGCCCGACGCCGACGACCTGATGCACGTGCGGCTGCTCGAAGACCGATACGTTGTCTTCTATGACAGCAGCGCCCGGACCGCTCCGGCATCGCTCGAGGACTATCTGGAAGCGGAACACGTGACGGTGGTGCACGAGCCGCGGCGCTCGCTCGAGATCGACGACATCCTGTCCGGGCAGGGCCTCGAGCGGCGGTTTGCAGTGCAGGTGCCCGGATTCAGCGGCGTCGCGCCCTTTCTTCGTGGCAGCGCCTACCTCGCGACATTGCCGAGCCTGCTTTCGACCCACCTGCTGCGGGGATTTTCAGTCGCAGCGGTGCCCGTGCCCTGCCCCGCGATGCCGATGTACATGGTCTGGCACCGTCGCCACCAGAACGACTCCTTGCACGGCTGGCTGCGCGACACCTTGAAGACCTCGGTGGCGCCTGCGCTGGCGGCAGCGGTGCGCCCTTGACACGACGGCTGTCGGCGAACGTCGAAGGGTCTCACCCACGCAACGAAGCCACACCGCGATTGGCCAGCGCATCGGCGCGCTCGTTGCCCGGGTCCCCGGTATGCCCACGCACCCACCGCCAGTCGATCTGGTGCGCCTGCGCCAGGGTGTCCAGGCGCTGCCAAAGGTCCACGTTCTTCACCGGCTTGTTGTCGGCCGTCTTCCAGCCGCGACGCTTCCAACCGTGGATCCAGGTCGTGATGCCGTTGCGGACGTACTCGCTGTCCAGATAGAGCGTCACGCTGCTGTGCGTCTTGAGCGCCGCCAGTGCTTCGATGACCGCGGTCAGCTCCATGCGGTTGTTCGTGGTCAGTGCCTCGCCGCCGAAGAGCTCGCGCTCGTGCTCGCCGCTCTTGAGCCATGCGCCCCACCCGCCGGGGCCAGGGTTGCCCTTGCAGGCGCCATCGGTATAGATCGTGATCGTCGTCATCGTGTCCCTGTTTGCAATGCCGTCAATCGCCTGCCACGCGGCGCCGGTTCGCCACCGCGGCCGGTGCCGCACTCGTGCGTCGCGCCTGTTCCCTGACGAGACCGACGAGGCGCATGCCGCGAACACGCTTGACGGCGACGAGAAAGTAGACCGCTCCGAGCACCGGCCACCAGCGCTCGCCGACGCGGTCCATCCAGGCCATGCGTTCGAGCCAGCGCTCGGTCTCGCAGGGTGGACGCCAGCAGCCGAAGCGGCCACCTTCCACCTCGAAGCTCAGGAGCCGCAGCCAGTCGCGCACGCGGCGGTAACCGAGAAACTCCCCCGCCCGTGGCAGGTACAACGCCGTGCGCGCGCCGATGCCGAGCCGCTGGCCACCTCGGCCCATGCGCTGGCGCAGGCCCCACAGGCTGGCCGGGTTGAATCCCACGATCATCACGCGACCTTCCGGCACGAGCACACGCTCGACTTCGGCCAGCGTCAGATGCGGATCGCGTGCGAGCTCGAGGGAATGCGGCAGCACGACGAGATCGAGGCTCTGGTTCGGAAATGGCAGCGCATCGAAGTCGCAATGCAACGCCACGCGCAAGTCGGGCGACAAGGTGCTGATCAGCTCGTCGGTCGGCGGCGGCATCTCGATCGGGTCGGGGATGATGGTGGACTCGCTCGCCACCCATCGGTGCGGCATGCGGTTGGCGCGCAGGCCATCGATCTCGGGCAGGCCGAGCTGCACCGCGTGGTAACCGAAGGCATCCGCGACGGCACGATCCAGCATGTCCTGTTCCCAGGCCAGCAGATAACGACCGGGCGGGGTTCGCAGCCACTGACCCAACTCTATAATCGAAGTGTCACGCGACATGAATCTACTAGCGCTTCCCGCCTTCAACGACAACTACATCTGGATGCTGCACGACGGCGTCCGCGCTGCCGTCGTCGATCCCGGCGATGCAGGCCCGGTGCATGAGGCGCTCGACGCGCTACGGCTGCAGCTGTCGGCGATTCTAGTGACGCACCACCATGCCGACCACGTCGGTGGCGTCGACGCGCTGCGCGGCCGTCTTCAAGGGTCTGTCTTCGGCCCGGCGCGCGAGCGCATTCCCACCCCGTTTACGCCACTGAGCGACGGCGCCCGGATAGAAGCGCTGGGTCTGCGCTTCGAGGTCATCGACGTGCCTGGTCACACCGCGGGGCATATCGCCTACCTAACCCACGACGACGGCCCGGACCCGCTGCTGTTCTGCGGCGACACGCTGTTCAGCGGCGGCTGCGGCCGGCTCTTCGAAGGCACACCCGCGCAGATGCACCAATCGCTGTCGCGCCTGTCCGCGCTGCCGGCGAAAACGCGCGTCTGCTGTACCCACGAGTACACCTTGTCGAACCTGAAGTTCGCCCTCGCCGTCGAGCCTGCCAACGAAGCGCTGGCGGCGTACACCAGCGAATGCCAGGCCCTGCGTGCCGCCGGGCAGATCACGCTGCCGTCGACGATCGGGCGCGAACTGCAGATCAATCCGTTCCTTCGCTGCGACCAACCCGCCGTGGTCGCAACCGCGATGGCACATGGCGCCCCCAACCCCGCGCCGGTCGCCGTCTTCGGTGCACTGCGTGAATGGAAGAACCATTTCCGATGACATTGTTTCGATCACTGCCTGCCCGTTGCCTATCGCTGGCGATCCTGTTCACGCTGGCAGGCTGCGCCGGCCTGGGGCAGCAAGGCATGCAGGTGCCCGCTGCGGCGAGCCCACCGATCGCAGCGTCAGCGCCCATGGGCCAGGCACCGGCTGTAGCGACGGCGGCGTCGGCATCGGCGCCGACCGCAGTGCCTGCGGTGGCAACGGCGCCGAAGGTGGTGCTGCCGCCCCTGCGTGTCGACCTGAATGCGGAGCCGGTGCTTGCCGACGTCCCCGCGGCCACGCTCACGGCGCAGTCGGAAGAGGAAGAAGCGGCTCAGCGTGCCGACCTTTGGGTGCGTGTGCGCCAGGGCTTCGCGATGCCCGACCTCGAGAACGACCTGGTCCGCAAGTGGGAGCAGTACTACGCCGGGCGACCGGACTACGTGGCGCGCATGACCGAGCGCGGCGGCCGCTACCTGTATCACATCCTCGACGAGGTCGAGAAGCGCGGCATGCCGTCGGAGCTGGCTCTCTTGCCGTTCATCGAAAGCGCCTTCAATCCGCAGGCGACCTCGTCGGCGCGGGCCTCCGGCATGTGGCAGTTCATGCCTGCCACCGGCCGCGACTACGAGCTCAAGCAAAACATGTTCCGGGACGACCGGCGCAGCGTATTGGCGTCGACCCGCGCGGCGCTCGACTATCTTCAGACGCTGCACAAGATGTTCGGCGACTGGCAGCACGTGCTGGCCGCCTACAACTGGGGCCAGGGCAATGTGCAGCGTGCCGTGGCGCGCAATCAGAAGGCGGGCGGCAGCGTCGCCTACGACGCGCTCACCATGCCCGACGAGACACGCAACTATGTGCCCAAGCTGCAGGCGATCAAGAACATCGTGGCGCGGCCTGATTCATTCGGGCTGGCGCTGCCCCCGTTGCAGAACCACCCGTTCTTCTTGTCGGTGGCGATCGAACGCGACATCGATGTCGCCGTGGCCGCCCGCCTGGCCGGGATGACGCTGGACGAGTTCCAGCAGTTGAACCCGCAGATGAACAAGCCGGTGATCCTGGCCGCCGGGACCCCGCATTTGCTGCTGCCGTTCGACAACGCGCGGCATTTCGTACGCGAGATCGAGCGCCATCGCGGCCCTCTGGCCACCTGGACCGCATGGGTTGCACCGCGCACGCTGAAACCGGCCGAGGCCGCGCGAACGGTCGGCATCAGCGAGTCGCAATTGCGCGAGGTCAACCGGATACCGCCACGCATGCTGGTCAAGGCGGGTTCGACGCTGCTCGTACCGCGCGCGGCGACGAGCACACGCGACGTGTCCGAACACGTCGCCGACACTGCCGCCATGATCCTCGCACCGGAGCCGCTGCCTGGCCGCCGTCGCATCGTGAAGGCCGGCAGCAAGGGCGAGTCGGTGGCCTCCATGGCACGCCGCCTGAAGGTCAGTGCGGCCAACCTCGCCGCGTGGAACGGCGTGGCTGCCAGCGCAAGTTTCAAGCCGCGACAGGCCGTGGTGTTGATGCTGCCCGCGTTGAAGAGCAAGAAGTCGGTACGCACGGCAGCGAAGAAGGGCAGCGGCAAGGCGGTGGTGCGCAGATCCGCGCAGCGTCGCGAGACCAAGCCCGTGGCACGAACCCGGGTGCGCGTCGCGCGCCAGTAGTAGGCCGGCTTCGACGCCGGCTTCAGGGTCAGCGTCGATCCACCAGGGCGTGGGCGATGGTGCCCAGATCGACGTACTCGATCTCGCTGCCTGCAGGCACCCCGCGGGCCAGGCGAGTGACCTTCAACCCCCGCGCCCGCAATGCTTGCGCCAAGGCATGCGCGGTGGCCTCGCCCTCGGCAGTGAAGCCAGTGGCCAGGATCACCTCGTCGACCAGCCCGTCCGTCGCGCGCTCGAGCAGCGGCGCCACGCCGATGTCACTGGCACCGATGCCGTCGAGCGGGCTGATGCGGCCCATCAGAACAAAATACAGGCCTCGGTAGCTGCCCGTGCGCTCGAGCGCGCCCTGGTCGGCGGGCGACTCGACGACGCAGAGTTGGCGCGCGTCGCGGCCGGCATCGAGGCACAGATCGCAAACCGGCGCCTCGGTAAACGTGTGACAACGGGCGCAGTGACCGATGCGCTGCGCAGCGCCTGCCAGAGCGGCGGACAGCTGCTGGGCGCCCGCGCGGTCGTGCTGCAACAGGTGGTACGCCATGCGCTGCGCGGACTTGGCCCCCACGCCCGGGAGCCGGCGCAACGCATCGATCAGCGCCGCCAGCGCGGGCTCGCCCGACACGGCGTCAGAACGGGAACTTCATGCCCGGGGGCATCGGCATGCCGGCGGTCAGCTTGCCCATCTTTTCGCTGCTGACCTCCTCGGCGCGACGGATGGCGTCGTTGAAGGCCGCTGCGACCAGGTCCTCGAGCATGTCCTTGTCGTCGGCCAGCAGGCTGGGGTCGATGGCGACACGGCGCACGTCGTGTTTGCAGGTCATCGTGACCTTGACGAGGCCGGCGCCGGACTGGCCCTCGACTTCGATCGTGGCCAATTCTTCCTGGGCACGTTTCAGGTTGTCCTGCATGGCCTGCGCCTGCTTCATCAGGCCGGCGAGTTGACCTTTCATCATGATGGAGTGTCCTTTCGGGATTGATCGGGTCGATGGTCTGAACGAACGGTGATCTGCAGACTGGAGGATGAGGCGATCACACCGGCTTGATCGACCCGGGCACGATGCGTGCCGTCTTGAACTGGCTCATCAGCTCACGGACCACCGGGTCCTGGCGAATCACCTCCTCGGCGGCCAACTGGCGACGAGCACGCTCCGCGGCTTCGCGCCGGGCCGGGGTATCCAGCGGCACCCCGGCCCGCAACTCCAGCCGAAGCGGTGCACCAATGCATTCGGACACCGCCACGACGAGCTTGTCGCGCAGTCCGGGAACGCGCAGCGATTCATGCTCGACGAGCAGATGCCAGGCCACGGGATTTCCCGGCTCCACCGCGATGAGCGCACTCTGCCAGGCGAGCTCCCGAACGAGGCCCGTGACCGCGGCCTCGTCGATAAGCCGGCGCACCACGGCATTCCAGCGGTCACCGAGTGCCGCATCAATGGGCGCGTCCTCATGCCGCGGCGCAGCGGGCTGCGCCACCGGTACCGGGGCCGCTTGTGGACGGGTTTCCGGCAAGGGTGCAGGTGCGCTCCGAGCGGGCGGTGATGCGGCCACCGCATCAGGCGCCCGCGCAGCCGACGCAGTGCGGGGCGGTGCGGCCGGCACCGCCAGCGCAGGTGGCGACGGTGCGCGCAACGGCGCCGCCTTGACAGGTGCGGACGAGGCAGCCGACATCTCGGCGGGCGGGAAGGCCAGAAACCGCAGCAGCACCATCGTGAATGCCGCATATTCATCGGACATCAACCCAAGCTCTTCGCGTCCATGCAGCACGATGCCGTAGAGCAACTGGGTTTCGTCGGGCGCCAACTGAGGCGCAAGGTCGCGCGCCGACTGCGCATCGGCGTCGTCGGCGGGAAGCGCGCCGGGCACCGCCTGCTCGACCGCCATCTGTTGCAGGAGTCCGGCCATCTGCTCGAGCGTGGAGGCACACGACAAGCCGGCCTCGCGCAACCGCGCGGCACCTGCCAGCACGGCCGGGCCGTCACGCTTTGCCAGCGCGCGCACGAGTTCCGCCGCGAGGCTGCCGTCGACGACACCGAGCATGCCGCGCACGACGTCTTCGTCGATCTGCCCTCCCCCGTAGGCGATGGCCTGGTCGGTGAGCGACAGTGCATCGCGCATCGACCCGCGTGCCGCGTGCGACAGCAGACGCAGCGACCCCTCGTCGTGCGCAATGCCCTCGGATTGCAGGACCTGGACAAGGTGATCCCGAACCGTATCGGGGGCCATCGGGCGCAGATTGAACTGCAGGCACCGGCTGAGCACGGTGGGCAGCATCTTCTCGGGGTCCGTCGTCGCGAGAACGAACTTGAGGTACTCAGGAGGCTCCTCCAGCGTCTTCAGCAGCGCGTTGAAAGCGTCCTTCGACAACTGGTGCGCCTCGTCGATCATGAAGACCTTGAAGCGGCCGACGCCAGGTTTGTAGGCGGCCCGTTCGATGAGGTCGCGAATGTCGTCCTTGCCGCCCGACGAGGCAGCATCCATCTCGATGTAGTCGATGTAGCGATCGGCGTCGATCTCGGTGCACGCGTTGCACACCCCGCACGGCTGCGCCGTGATGCCGCCTTGGCCATCGGGACCGGTGCAATTCAGGCTCTTGGCGAGGATCCGTGACACCGTCGTCTTGCCGATGCCGCGTGTCCCTGTGAACAGGTAGGCATGGTGCAGGCGTTGTTGCGCCAGCGCATTGGTCAACGCCCGCACCACGTGCTCCTGCCCGGCCATCTGCGCAAAATTGCGCGGGCGGTATTTGCGGGCCAGGACCACGTAGCTCATGCCAGTCATTCTACGGGCGGCACCTCTGTCCGCCGACGGGGCCCAGCACCCTTCCGCCGCGATAATCTCGGCCATGAATGCATCGGCCCCCACCCCGCTCACTTATGACCAGACCGGTGTCGACTACGACCTGATCGACCCCCTCAAGGTGGCGGCCCAGCGTGCCGCAGCGGCCACGGCGGGGCACCTTGCAGGACATGGATTCAGCGAGGTGGCGGCCTCGCGCGGCGAGTCCGCTTACGTGGTGGACGTCGGTCCGTTCTACCTGGCCAGCATTGTCGAATGCCTGGGCAGCAAAGCGCTGGTCGCGGACGAGATGCAGCGTCTCACCGGTCGCAGCCACTACGACGGCATCGCGCAGGACACGATCGCGATGGCCGTGAACGACTTGATCACGGTGGGCGCAACGCCGCTGGTGGTGCAGGCGTACTGGGCGGCAGGCGGCAGCGACTGGTTCGGCGATGCACAGCGCGCACACGCCCTGGTCGCTGGATGGAAGCGCGCGTGCGATGCCTGCGGCGTGTCCTGGGGGGGCGGCGAGACACCGGCGCTTGCAGGCATCGTCGAATCCGGTCGGATCGACCTGGCCGCCAGTTGCACCGGTATCGTGAATCCCAAGTCGCGCCTGTCTCTCGGCGAGGCCCTGTCGCCCGGCGACGCCATCGTGCTGCTGGCCTCCAGCGGCATCCACGCCAACGGCCTGAGCCTGGCACGCAAGCTCGTCGACCGCCTGCCGAATGGATACCTCAGCGAGGTCGAGCCAGGGTTGGGTTACGGCCAAGCCCTGCTGGCGCCGACGACCCTGTATTCACCCGTCACCGAGGCGCTGTTCAAGGCCGGCGTCGTGCCGCACTACTGCGCCAACATCACGGGCCACGGCTGGCGGAAATTGCTGCGTCATCCTGCGACGCTGGAGTACCGGATTCACCAGTTGCCACCAGTGCCACCGGTGCTGACCTTCATCCAGCAGCATGCCGCCCTCGACGCCGCCGAAGCCTACGGCACCCTCAACATGGGCGCAGGCTTTGCCGTCTTCGTGGGTGCCGAGGACGCCGAGCGTGCTGTTGCCGTCGCGCGCGCTGCGGGAGTCGAGGCGTGGATCTGTGGAAGCGTGGCGGCCGGGCCGAAGCGCCTCGTCATCGAGCCACTGGGGATCGAATACAGCGGCGACTCCTTGCAGCTGCGTTGAAGAGCACGCCCGGCCGCTGCGTCTCACCTACAATCGTCCTCGACGGGCCTCCCCGCATGGAAGCGCGCCCAACCGGGTCAGGTGGGGAACCAAGCAGCCCTAAGCGTTGCGACCAGTGCCGGGGGTAAGGCTCGTCACCTGAATGTTCCCCCGAAGTTGCGCGCACGTCGCGCCCCGGGCCCTCCGTCGGCCTCAGCCGACCTGGCGAAATGCCATCACGGCCTGGTTTCGCAGGGTACGCAGAAGATTCAATTCCTTTTCGTCGAGGTCGATTGCGCCCGGCGAGGCCTTGTCGGCGTAGATCAGGCCGAAGGGCGCGCCCTTCATGGCCAGCGGAAGGAGAAGGAAGGCCGGCGCATGCACCTGCTTGCGGTGCCAGTCGGGCACCCGCGAAAGAATCGCCGGCGCACCAGCGTCGGTGATGAGCGTATCGACACCCTTCAGGCAGACCGCAGTGAACAGGTCGGGGCGAGCGCCGGCAGGCAGTCGCAGCGGCACCCTGAAGATTGCCGCGATGTCGGCAGCCCGGTCACCCAGTCCAAAACGACCCGTCAGCGTCTCGGTCTTCGCATCGCGCAGACAGAACACGATGCGCTGGAAATGCAGCGCACGGAACATCGTCTCCAGCACCATCCGAATCACTTCGTTGAGCTTGAAGCCTTCAGCGACCATTGAATTGGTGATGTCCTGGATGCCTGCGGAAAGCATCTGGGCAACCTCATCACGCTGGCGTGCATCGAGCACGACAGTGCGCTCCTCGGGCTCTGGCGGTGACCGCCCGACCAGGGTTCGCGTGGCATGAAGTTCCAGGTCCGTGAGCGAATCTGGATCCTCCGCCGGTGTGGTCGATGCCGCTCCGATCAGCCGGCGGGCAGGCGAACCGGGAGACAGGTCGACTGACATGGCCTGCGCCATCTGAGTCAGCTTCTCGCGTGCCTTCTGAGCCGCGTCGCGCAACGCATCCGGCGTCAGCCCGAGCGCGCGGGCGTAGCGGTCGGCAACCTCGCCGATCCGGCGTGCAGCATCCTCGGGAGTGCACTCGAGCATCACGTCGGCGACCTCGTTCGCGGCAGTCGCGAGCCAGCACATGCGGTCGGGGCTGCGGTCGATGGCACGTGTCGGCGGGTCGCCAGAGGGCTTGTGCATGCAATGTCGCAGTCCGTCGGGCAGGCCCCAGGCTTTGGCCACACCGACGCCCAGGTCCTCGTAGCTGATGCCCAGCACGCGGGCGGACGCCACGGATTCGTCGAGCGGCGTCGCGAGTGCAACGCCACGCCCGCCAGCAGGCTTGACGAGGTTGCGTACCTGCAACGCCTCGTCGGTCAGATAGAACTCGGTCACCATGCGGCCCAGGTTCTGGAAGAGCGCGCCAATGAACGCCTCTTCCGCATCCTTTGACGTCTGGCTCAACTCGCCGGCCAGATGTCCGGCCATCATGGAACGAAGGAACTCGGTCTTGAGCAACTGCGCATGGGCCTTGTCGTTCATGTGTTCCAGCAGCACGAGCGACAGCGCCATGTTGCGGATGCCGGCAAACCCCACCAGTGCGACGGCACGGGACACTGTGCTCACGCCACCCCCCGTGGCCTGGCTGAAGTGCGCGGAATTGACCATGCGCAGCAGCTTGTTCGTCAGCGCAACGTCCTTCAGGATCTCCTGTGAAAGGCTGTTCAGGCTTTCGTTGTCCGAATTGGCGACTCGCTGAATTCGCACCACTGACGAAGACAGGGCCGGAAAATCGCTCTTGTGGCGCATGCGCCGCAGCAGAAAGTCCAGCGTTCCGCTCGTCTGCGCGGCATCCACTGGAGCGGGCTTGCTCCAGTCCGAGAGCGCGCGGTGCAACGCGGCCGCGTTGGCGTACCGGTCAGACGACTTGCGCGCCAAAGCGCGCCCGACGATCGCGCGCAGCGCGTCGTCGATCTGCGCACTCGGCGGCACGACCATGTCTTCCTCCTGCACGCGGCGCACGGCCTCCCAGGGGTCACGTTCACGCAGCAGTGGCTTGCCGGCCAGCATCTCGCCCAGCACCATGCCCGAAGAAAAGACATCCATGACCGGCGACGGAGGATCCCCGCGGGCCGCCTCTGGAGACATGTAGCCCGGTGTGCCGACGATGCGCCCATCGCCGCCCAAGGCCACACGCGCGGCAATGCCGAAATCCATGACCCGAGCTCGCCTGTCCTGTCCGAGCAGGATGTTCGACGGCTTCAAATCGCGGTGGACGATGCCTTTCGCGTGTGCCGCGGCCAAGGCATCCAGCACGCCGAGCATCGCCTGTACCGCTTCGTGCGGCGGCAGGGCACCCCGGCTGCGAACGGCCTGTGCCAGTGTCGGTCCGTCGACGAACTCGAAAACGAGGAACGGCTGCCCTTCAATTTCGTCGGCCTCGAAGACGGGGACGATGTTCGGGTGCGCAAGCTGGCTCACCGCACGCGCCTCGTGAAGCCATTGGTGGACCGAAAGCGTGTCCGCACCTGCGTCCAGCAACTTGACGGCGACTTCCCGCTCCAGGCGGGCATCGTGCGCCAGCCAGACGGTCGCCTGGGCGCCCTTGCCGAGGACACGGCGCAACTCGAAGCGCCCGAATCGGCGCCCGCTGGCCGGCTTTGCCACGACAGCGTTCATGCGGCCGTGTCCAACGTCGCGGTATCCGCAGCACCATGCAGCGGCGCAAGTTCGTCGTTGCTGTCGCGGCCCGCCGCGGCGCCGGGATGCAGGGCGTCTTGCAAGTCACGCGCAGTGATTTCGAGCGTTCGTGCAAAGCGCTGTGCGACGCGCGCCAACGCTGCGGCCTGCTTTGCGGCTGGCAGTTCGATCGTCTCGACGGTTTCGTTCGCACAACTGCCCACGAGCCGCAGCATGTCATTGTCGTTCTCGGGGGCGTGCACGGCCGTACTCATCGGCAAACGGCGGATCATGTGCAGGACATCGTCGTCCAGGCCCCAGTGCCGCGCTACGGCCGCGCCGATCGAATCGATGTCAGCACCGATGACCGCGAACGATGCGGCTTGCTCGCTCATTCCGGGTTCCTCCTTGCCACCCTGCTCCGCCGGCGGACCCGGCTGCATCAGGCGCCGGATCTGGCGCGAGTCGTCGGCGAAGTGGTACTGCACAACCAGCAGACCCAGGTTCTGCATCATGGTGATCAGGTTGACGACCTCCGCATCGTAGCCCGGCGGCCGAAGCACCTGCGCCACGCGACCGGCGCGGCGAACGCGGGAAAGGAGACGCTCCAGATCACGCGCACCACTGTCGTCGAGTGGGCCCGGCCAGGGTCGAAGCGCCAGTGCCGCGCGCCGCACGCCGTCGAGGCCCAGCATGGCAATGGCGCGACGCACAGTCAGGACGGGCCCGGTTCCGGCGACCTGCGCGCCGCGAACCTGGGCCGTATTCACGGCGCGCAGCATCTCGAAAGATAGCGCCAGGTCTTGCATGACGACCTCGGCGAGTTCATTCGTGCGTTCACGCTCCATCATGGCAAGACGGGCGGCACGCTCGGGTGCGCCCGGCGAACCAGGCAGCACGCCAACCGCGTGCAACCGGTCCAACAGCAGGGCCAATGGACCACCACCGGATTCGGAGTCCGCACGGAGCCATCCTTCGAGCGCGCTGACCAGCGTGCGGGCGCTGCGATAGCGCTGTCGCTCCTGGCGGTCGGTAGCGCGATTGGCGATCGCCCGAAGCGCATCGGGTATCGGCCTTGGTGTACTCCAGGGCAGTCGCACGATATCTCGCCCGAGCGGCGGCATCCGTTCTGCCGCCTTGCCGGTGTCCGGCTCCTCCAACGGTGCCTGCCCGGTAAGTGCCTGGTGGAGCACGAGTCCAAGCGTGAGCACGTCGCGCTGTGCGGCACGGCGCTGCGCTCGCAGCCGATCGGTCTGGCTCGTTCCGGTGTGGATCGCCGCGTCGACGTTCTCGTCGTCCGGCGTGGCGGCTGCCGCATCGAGTGCGACCTCCAGCCCCATGATGCGCGCCTGCCCGCCTTCCTCCGAGACCAGCAGGTAAGCCTGCAGGTCGCCGTGAACGGCGCCCGCCTCGTGCGCGTACGCCAAACCCTGCCCGATCTGCGCCAGCGCCAGTGCTGCGTCGCGCGCTGGCAGCCCCTGCTTGGCCACACGACCGTCCAGCGTCGACACACAATCGGCGTCGTAGACGACATAGGGCCATCGGTCATGCACGCCGACCTCGACCGCAGGCGCGATATTCGGATGATTCAGACGTGATGCCTTGCGTGCGGCATGTTCCCAATGGCTCGCCGCAGCTGCGTCGTGCGGCTGCGTTCGCGGCAGGACGATCACGACGGGTTGATGCACACCAGGGTCCTGCGCAATCCACGCCATCGTGCGTTGGCTGCGACCCAGCAACTCGCGCAACTCGAAACGGCCGAACTTGCGCACGGCAGTGGTTCGCGCCGGTGAGGGATTGGCGTCAGGCTCGGACATGGGATCGGACAAGGACTTGCCCCCATTGGACTTCGGCGGGGTGTATGCCCAAGCGGCAAAGTGCGGTCAAAACCGGCGCCAGTTCACCTTCAGACGCCGTTCCCGGCACGGCGAGTGCGGCTGGGGCAGCAAACCGCTCGATGTGTCAGAATCTCAGCGCCACGATGCGCACCGTGCGCAGCCGCGGGCTGGAGAGAATCCCAATGAGCAGTGAATCGATCAAGCACATCACCGACGCCTCCTTCGACGCCGACGTGCTGAAAGCCGACAAACCGGTCCTGGTGGACTATTGGGCCGAATGGTGCGGCCCGTGCAAGATGATTGCTCCGATCCTTGAAGAAGTGTCCAAGGACTATGGCGACCGCCTGCAGATCACCAAGATGAACGTCGACGAAAACCAGGAGGTGCCCGCCAAGTTCGGCATCCGTGGCATCCCGACGCTGATGCTGTTCAAGGGCGGCGAACTCGTCGCCACCAAGGTCGGCGCACTGCCGAAAGCTCAGTTGACCGCGTTCCTCGACGGTCACCTATAATGCGTCTCTGACGTCGGTGCGGCGAAGGCCACAAGCCAGCCGCCCCGTCCGAGCCGACAGGCCCCTGCGCATCCGCGTGGCAGCCCGTACGGTCCAACGAATCGGCGTCATGCCGCTCGGACCCTCCCCGAACATTTTTCACGCCTGACGGACTGTGCCCACGGATTGTGCCGCGGGAATGCAGCCGATTGTCACAGCGCCCGGCAGGCGCGATTTCCCCGAGGTGTACACGATGCACTTGTCCGAACTGAAGGCCCAGCACGTCTCCGAACTCATCACGATGGGCGAGGCGCTGGAGATCGAAAACGTCAGCCGCCTGCGCAAGCAGGAGTTGATGTTCGCGATCATGAAGAAGCGCGCCAAGGCCGGCGAGCAGGTATTTGGCGACGGTGTACTCGAAGTCCTGCCCGACGGGTTCGGTTTCCTGCGATCCATCGAAGCCAGTTTCATGGCGAGCACCGACGATATCTATTTGTCGCCGAGCCAGATCCGGCGCTTCAACCTGCACACCGGCGACATGATCGAGGGGGAAGTGCGGGTCCCGAAGGACGGCGAGCGTTACTTTGCGCTGGTCAAGGTCGACCGGGTCAACGGCCTGACGCCCGAGGAGAACAAGCACAAGATCATGTTCGAGAACTTGACGCCCTTGTTTCCCAAGGAGCAGTTCAAGCTCGAGCGCGACATCAAGACCGAAGAAAACATCACCGGTCGAATCATCGACCTCGTCGCACCTATCGGCAAAGGCCAGCGTGCGCTTCTCGTCGCCCAGCCCAAGACGGGCAAGACGATGATGATGCAGCACATCGCGCATGCCCTGGTCGCCAATCACCCCGACGCCCACTTGATGGTGCTGCTGGTCGACGAGCGACCGGAAGAAGTGACCGAGATGCAGCGCACCGTGCGCGGCGAGGTCATCAGTTCAACGTTTGACGAGCCCGCCGCACGACACGTCCAGGTGGCCGAGATGGTGATCGAACGTGCCAAGCGTCTCGTCGAACTCAAGAAGGACGTGATCATCCTGCTCGACTCGATCACCCGCCTTGCGCGCGCCTACAACAACGTGCTGCCGTCGTCGGGCAAGGTATTGACGGGCGGCGTGGACGCCAATGCGCTGCAACGTCCGAAGCGTTTTTTCGGTGCCGCACGCAACGTCGAGGAAGGCGGCTCGTTGACGATCATCGGTACGGCGCTGATCGACACCGGCAGCCGGATGGACGAAGTGATCTACGAGGAATTCAAGGGCACGGGCAACTGCGAGATCCACCTTGACCGCCGCATGGCGGAGAAGCGTGTGTATCCGTCCATCCTGATCAACAAGTCCGGTACCCGACGCGAGGAGCTGCTCCTCAAGCCCGAGATCCTGCAGAAGACCTGGATCCTGCGAAAGCTGCTCTATCCAATGGACGAGATCGAGTCCATGGAGTTCATGCTCGACAAGATGAAGGCCAGCAAGAACAACCTCGACTTCTTCGACATGATGCGTCGAGGCGGTTGAGCTTCTTTGTGGCTATAATGCGCGGTTTTCCGCTTACGGCAAGTGCGACGCAAGGTGCGCCGTGGCTCCCGACTCCCCCAGCGAGGTTCCCTAAATGAAAGATGGCATCCATCCGGCGTACCGCGAAGTCTGCTTCGTGGACTTGTCCAATGGTTTCAAGTTCGTCACGCGGTCCTGCTTGCAGTCGAAGGAAACCATCAAGATGGACGATGGTCGCGAACTTCCCTTGATGAAGCTCGAAACGACCAGCGAGACGCACCCTTTCTACACGGGCACGCAGAAGAGCGTGGACAGCCTGGGCGGACGTGTCGAGAAATTCCGCAACAAGTTTGCGCACGTCGGCCTGAAGAAGTAGCCGCGACGGTCCGGCAGGCTTCGCCGGAACTTCACATGCGACGCAACCTCTGCGTCATTCAAGGGCAGCGCAAGCTGCCCTTTTGCATGGGCGCTACGATGCCCGCTCGATGAACAAGCCCAACCCCGCCCTGGTGACGCAACGCGCGGTGCAGCGCCTGCCGCGACTCGCCTTGCTGCTTCTGTGCGCGGCTTGGGTCATTCCCGGCATCTTTGGGCGCGACCCATGGCGCAACGAGGACGTCACCGCATTCGGACTGATGAGCGCACTCGCCGAAGGACGCACGGCTTGGATGACGCCAACGCTCGGGGGTGTCTTTTCGGATGTGGCCCTGCTGCCCCACTGGCTTGGTGCGGCATTCATATTGGTGCTTTCTCCCACCGTCGACGCTGCGCTGGCGGCGCGCCTGCCCTTTGCCATCTTGTTGGCGCTGACACTGGCGCTCACCTGGTATACGACGTTCCACCTGGCCCGCACCGAGGCGGCGCAGCCCGTCGCATTCGCTTTTGGCGGTGAAGCCCTTCCGATCGATTACGCACGTGCTGTGGCCGACGGCGCCGTTCTTGCTGCCATTGCCACGTTGGGTATGCTGCAGCTGGGCCACGAGACCACGCCGGAGCTGGTGCAGCTTTTCGCCACGAGCCTGTTCCTTTGGGCCTTGGCAGCGGCACCGTACCGGATGGCCCGGGCGCGGATAGGCGTATTCGCAGCCCTTGCCGCGCTTGCCGCGAGCGGCGCACCCACGATGGCCCTGCTCTTCGGATTGCTCGGCGGTGTCATCTGCGCGTTGTCCGGATACGACCAGGTGCGCCGTTTTGCAGTCTGGGTTGCCGCAGCGACAGTGCTATCGACGTTGGTTGCGCAATCCATCGGTGCCTGGGCATGGCGGCTGGACTTTCAGCCCACTGGGGCGCAGATCGTCCAGATCCTGCGGCAATGGGTGTGGTTCATGTGGCCCGCCTGGTTGCTGGCGCTTTGGACTTTGCTCCAGTGGCGCCGCCAATGGCGCAAGCGACACGTCTCCGTGCCGCTGGGCACGGTGCTCGTCGCTGTCGGTTCAAGCGTCTGGATGGGCGGCAGCGACCGAGCCCTGCTGCTGGCGCTGCCCGGTCTGGCCGTGCTGGCGGCATTTGCACTGCCCACGCTGCGTCGAAGCGCCTCTGCCGCGGTCGACTGGTTCTCGGTATTTTTCTTTACCGCCTGCGTCTTGTTCGTATGGGCGATGTACATCGCCATCCAGACCGGCACACCGGCCCAGTGGGCAGCCAACGTGGCGCGTTTGGCACCAGGCTTCGAACCCCAGTTCTCGCTCGCGGAGTTGGTCTTTGCGACGCTGGGCACCGGGGCCTGGCTGGGTCTCGTGCGCTGGCGCACGGGCCGGCAACAGCATGCCCTCTGGAAGAGCCTGGTCCTGCCAGCCGGAGGTGTCGCTTTGTGCTGGCTTCTTCTGATGACACTTTGGCTGCCGCTGCTGGACTTCGGGCGCAGTGCGCGCCCTGTCATCGAGCGTGCATCGAGCCACATCGGCCGGGTCACCTGCCTGGCGGCTCCAGGCGTTTCGCCAACGATGGTGGCGTCTTTCGAGGTTTTTGGACGCTATATCGTGGACGCGAGGCCCGAGGCCGCGACGCGTAGCACTTGCGCGGTCCTCATCAATGTTGCGAGAGTGTCGTCGTCGCCGACGATCAGCGGCTGGGTACTTGTGGCTGCGGAGCGGCGCAGCACCAGCAGCAGTGAACTCGTGTCAATCTATCGCCGCGCCGGCATCCGCTGACGGCCTTCCGCTCGGAGCCACCGGAATTCGACCGACCTGCTGGACACGCGACGGCGGGAAAATCAGCCTGAAGCAGGACCCCTTGCCCGGTTCGCTCTCGATATCGATCTCGCCACCATGCCGCTGCATGACATGCTTGACGATGGAGAGTCCAAGCCCTGTTCCGCCCGTCTCTCGCGATCGGCTGCCATCAACCCGATAGAAGCGTTCTGTCAGCCTCGGCAGATGTTCGCGCGAGATGCCGCGTCCGGTATCCTGCACCTCGAAGGCGCCGCCGCCGTCGCGGCGTTCGATCCAGCGGACTTCGACACGGCCGCCTTCGGCTGTGTAGCGAACAGCGTTGGTAACCAGGTTTCCAAGCGCGCTCTGCAATTCGCTCACGTTGCCCGCAAGTCGGACACCGTCGACAGGCCCGAACACGACATCGTGCCGCCCGGCAGACAGCGCCAATGCCTCGGCCTGCGCCTGATCGAAGAGGCTGCGCACAGCGATCCAGGTGTCCGGCGCTGGGCGAGGGCTGCCTTCGAGTTGCGCCAGCGTCAGCAGGTCGGCCACGAGGGCCTGCATGCGGATGGTCTGTTGTTCCATCAACGTGAGCACGCGGCGGCGCTCGACGTCGGTCAGTGGAAGCGAAGCCAAGGTCTCGACGAATCCTGCCAGCACCGTCAACGGCGTGCGAATTTCGTGCGACACGTTGGCAACGAAGTCGCGCCGCATCGCCTCGGTGCGCTCGCGCTCGGTGATGTCCTGCGAAAGCACGAGCCGCTTGCCGTCGCCATAGGTGCGCACGATCACACTGAGCATGCCTTGGCCCTTGGGCCCGGGGAAGGTAACGGGTTGATCGTGCTGCCCACCCTGAAGATAGGCGACAAACGCGGGGTCGCGGACGAGATTGGTCACCCGCTGCATTCGGTCGCGATGCGGGTCGAGCCCGAAGTGGTCCGCCGCGACCGTGTTGCACCACTCGATCTGCTCCTGCCGGTCGAGCATCAGCACGCCGTTCGGCGACGCCTCAATGGCTGACAGAAAGTCGCGCCGCTGCTCACGTTCCAGCGCGAGCTCGCGCTCACGGTCCCTCAGCGTCCGTTCGACGTAGTAGCCCAGTTCGCCCCAGAACGCGGGTGCGCGCGGTGCGGAATGCTCGACGCCGCCCCGAAGCCAACTCATCAGCCGGTATCCCCGCATCCGGTCGAAAAACGCGGCAGATCCTGCGCCGACCGTGCTTCCGATCACGGTCAGCACCACCACGACGTCGTTGGCCCAACCAATCGCGGCGCCAAGGAGGGCACCGACGGCGGCAGCCAGGGCCACCACGAGTGCACGACGCAAAACCCAATTCATGCGCCGGCTCGCTTGCCAGGTCAGGCGGCCATGGACCCGGCCGCAGGACGGACGAGACGGTATCCAGAGCCGCGAACGGTCTCGACCCAGCTGTCGCAGCCCGCCGGTGCAAGCGCCTCGCGCAGCCGCTTGATGTGGACGTCGACGGTACGCTCCTCGATGAAGACATGATCGCCCCAGACGCGGTCCAGGAGCTGCGCGCGGCTGTGGACTCGCTCGGGGTGCGTCATGAAGAAATGCAGAAGCCTGAATTCAGTGGGCCCTACACGGACCTCGAAGACATCGCCCCCGTCGCCGCACGTCACCCGACGCGTGGCCGGATCGAGCACGAGCCCACCCACGCGCACCGCATCTTCCAACGCCTGCGGAGCACGGCGGCGCAGCACGGCACGGATCCGCGCCAGCAGTTCCTTGGGCGAAAAGGGCTTGGTCAGATAGTCATCGGCACCGGCCTCGAGCCCGGTGACGGTATCGGCTTCCTCGCTGCGCGCGGTGAGCATGATGACCGGTAGTTCGCGCGTGCGTTCGTCGGCACGCCACCGGCGCGCCAGCGAAAGCCCGCTCTGCCCCGGCAACATCCAGTCGAGCAGGACCATGGCCGGCAACGCCCGATCGACTTCGCGTTGGGCGTCCTCGGCTGTGGCGGCAATCGTGATTTCGAAACCCGCGTGGCGCAGGTTGATCGCGATCAGTTCGGCAATCGCCGACTCGTCCTCGACCACCAGTATCCGCGTCATGCTCGCGCCTCCACGCCCATCAGTTCAGCGGATGGCATCTTCGACGGCGTCCATCGGCGAGTGCCGCACATCGGTGCCCTTGACGATGTAGATGATCGCCTCGGCAATGTTCTTGGCGTGGTCGCCCACGCGTTCGATCGCCTTGGCCACGAAGACCAGATCGATGCTCGACGAGATCATGCGTGGGTCCTCCATCATGTAGGTGATGAGCTTGCGCAGCAGGCCATCGAACTCCTGATCGATCTGGTCGTCCTGCTTAAGTACCTCGAGTGCTCGCTCGGTATCCAGACGGGCAAAGGCATCGAGCGCCTTGCGCAGCTGGGCCGTCGCGAGGTCCGCCTCGAATTGCAGATCGGCCACTGGCAATCTCAAACGGCTCGAGACACCGGTATTGATCAGCCGCTGGACCGTGCGCGCGACGCGCGCCGCTTCGTCACCGACCCGCTCGAGGTTGGCAATGCTCTTGCTCACTGCGATGAGGAGGCGCAGATCGCGTGCGGTCGGCTGGCGGCGGGCGATGATCCCGGAGAGATCCCGGTCGATTTCCACTTCCATCCGGTTGACAAGCTCCTCTTGCTTGAGAACCTGCGTCGCCGTTTCACCGCTGAAATTTGCCAGCGCGTACATGGCTTGGGAAACCTGGCTCTCGACGAGACCGCCCATCTCGAGCACACGGGTGGAGATGCCACTGAGTTCGGCGTCGAACTGGGTCGAAAGATGTTTATCGGTCATGGGGTTCCTCTCAGCCGAAGCGACCGGTGATGTAGTCCTCGGTGTCTTTTCGCTTGGGCTTCATGAAAAGCTCCGAGGTCGGGCCGAACTCGATCAGGTCGCCCAGGTACATGTAGGCGGTGTAGTCGGAAACCCGCGCCGCCTGCTGCATGTTGTGGGTCACGATAACCACCGTGTAGTCGCTTTTGAGTTCGTGTATCAACTCTTCAATCTTTCCCGTCGAGATCGGGTCGAGCGCCGAGCAAGGCTCGTCCAGCAGCAGCACCTCGGGCTTGATGGCGATGCCACGCGCAATGCACAGCCGCTGCTGTTGCCCGCCTGACAGGCCCGAGCCGCTCTGATTGAGCTTGTCCTTCACTTCGGTCCAGAGCGCGGCCTTCTTCAGCGCCCACTCGACACGTTCGTCCATCTCCACGCGGGGGAGCAGTTCGAACAAGCGAACGCCGAACGCGATGTTGTCGTAGATGGACATCGGGAAGGGCGTCGGCTTCTGGAACACCATGCCAATCTTGGCTCGGATCAGAGAGACATCGTCTTTCGACGTCAGGATGTTCTGACCGTCGACGTTGATCTCGCCCTCGGCACGTTGGTCGGGATAGAGCTCGAACATCCGATTGAAGGTACGCAGCAAGGTGCTCTTGCCGCACCCCGACGGGCCGATGAACGCCGTGACCTTCTTGTCGGGGATCTCGATATTGATGTTCTTCAGGGCCTGGAACGATCCGTAATAGAAATCGAGGTTTCGCACCGAGATCTTCGCGGTCTCGGTCAGCGGCATGTTGACTTTGGTATCCATGGTCGGGCTCCGTTGGGCCGTCAGTGCTTGTTCTTGAAGAAGAACCGGGCGACGATATTCAGCACGAGGACGCTGAGCGTGATGATTAACACTCCGGCCCAGGCCAGCTTCTGCCAATTCTCGTAGGGGCTCATTGCAAATTTGAAGATCGTCACCGGCAAGCTGGCCATCGGCTCACCGAGGTTCGACGTCCAGAACTGGTTCGACAGCGCGGTGAAGAGCAGCGGTGCGGTTTCGCCTGAAATTCGCGCAACAGCCAGCAGCACGCCAGTGATGACGCCGGCACGAGCGGCCTTGAGCGTGACGAGAGAGATGACTTTCCACTTGGGCGTGCCGAGCGCGTAGGCGGCCTCCCTCAGCGCATTCGGGATCAGGCTGAGCATGTTCTCGGTTGTTCGGACGACCACCGGCACGACGATCAGTGCGAGCGCAAGCACGCCCGCCCAGCCGGAAAAGGACTTCATCCGTGCCACGACCACCGCGTAGATGAACAGGCCGATGACGATGGACGGGGCCGACAGGAGGATGTCGTTGATGAATCGAGTCACCGCGCCGAGCCAGGTCTTCTGGCCATATTCAGCCAGGTAAATGCCCGACAGGATCCCGACCGGTGTCCCCAGCAAAGTGCCCATCGCCACCATCGTGAGTGAGCCGAAGATCGCATTCGCAAGACCACCAGTTTCGGCCTGCGGCGGCGGCGTCATCTCGGTGAATACCGCCAGGTTCAGCCCGTCAAGTCCTAGGCGAAGCGTTTCGAAGAGGATCCATACCAGCCAGAAAACGCCGAAGGCCATCGCCAGCAGCGACAGCACCAATGCGATGGCATTAAGCCGCTTGCGCTTGCGGTGCCGCGCCAGGCGGTCGGCAACTGACGTGGACCGCAGTCGCGGCATGGCGTCACTGGTGTTCATGTGCGCGCTCCTTCGCCTTTCTTGAGTTGCGACAGCAGCAGCTTCGAAAGCGCGAGCACGACGAAGGTGATGAAGAAGAGAACCAATCCCAGGTACATCAACGAGGCTTGGTGAAGCCCTTCGCCGGCCTCGGCGAATTCGTTTGCGAGCGCGGATGTGATCGTGTTGGCGGCCTCGAAGATCGACAGGGAATCGAGCTGGTTCATATTGCCGATCACGAACGTCACGGCCATGGTTTCACCGAGTGCACGGCCGAGCCCGAGCATGATGCCGCCGACGACCCCGGTCTTTGTATAGGGCAACACGATGCGTGATACGACCTCCCAGGTCGTGGAACCCAGACCGTAGGCGGACTCCTTCAGCATCGCCGGCGTGACCTCGAACACGTCGCGCATGACCGCGGCGATGAACGGGATGATCATGATGGCCAGGATGATGCCGGCGGACAGGATGCCGATGCCGACCGGCGGACCGGCAAACAGCGTGCTCAGATAAGGCACTTTGCCAAAAGCCGCTTGCAACGGCGCCTGCACATAGTCCGCCAACAGCGGCCCGAAAACCAGCAAGCCCCACATGCCGTAGACGATGGACGGAATCGCCGCGAGCAACTCGATGGCGATACCCAGCGGGCGTTTCAGCCACGAGGGCGAGAGCTCGGTCAGGAACAGGGCGATGCCAAAACTCACCGGCACCGCAATCAGCAGCGCGATGAACGATGTCATCAGCGTGCCGTAGATCATCACCAGGCCGCCGAACTTCTCCTGTACGGGATCCCACTCCGCCGTCCACAGGAAAGCGAGCCCGAACTGTTTCAGCGCCGGTGCCGCACCGATGACGAGCGATGCCAATATCCCGACCAGAAGCAGCAACGTGACCCACGCCGCGCCGTGTGCCAGCACCGAGAAGACGGCGTCGGCCCAGGGCGCGACCCGTCTCCGCTCGGGCGGACGTCCCAGTGGCGTCGAGCTCGGCATGGCGTCTTTCTCGTTGTACGGAGTGGCTGGAAGTGTAGCGGCCATGATTCCTTCTACCTTCTGTCGACCGGCGTTGCTCCGGGCGTGCAATCGGCGCGCCGCAGGCGGTTCGAGAACCCGCTGCATGCGCGCCGATGGCGAGGAGATCAGTGAGGTTACTTAAAGGCAACGGGCTTGCCGGCCGCGTCCTTGATTTCACCCCATTGCCTGCGGACCATGTCCTTGACGGCGGTCGGCAGTGGCACATAGTCGAGGTCGTCGGCCATCGCATCGCCCGACTTGTAGGCCCAATCGAAGAACTTGAGCGAGTTGCTGGCATTCGCCGGCTTCTCTTGGACCTTGTGCATCAGGATGAAGGTGGCGCCGGTGATTGGCCAGCTGTCCTTGCCGGGTTGGTCGGTGAGGATCTGGTAGAAAGATTTGGCCCAGTCGGCCCCGGCGGCGGCCGCCTTGAACGCCGTGTCGTCAGGCTTCACGAACTGGCCGTCCTTGTTGCGAAGCTGGACATAGGTCATCTTGTTCTGCTTCGCGTAGGCGTATTCGACGTACCCGATCGAGTTCTTCAGGCGTTGCACGTAGGTCGACACACCTTCGTTGCCCTTACCGCCGGCGCCCGCCGGCCAATTGACGGCGGTGCCCTCACCGACCTTGCTCTTCCATTCGGCGTTCACCTTCGACAAGTAGTTCGTAAAGATGAAGCTGGTCCCAGAGCCGTCCGCGCGACGAACCACCGCTATGGCGGCGTCCGGCAGAGCTACGCCGGCATTGATTGCCATCAACGCGGGGTCGTTCCACTTCGTGATCTTGCCGAGATAGATGTCGCCCAGCAGTTCCCCGGTCAGCTTGATCTGCCCTGGGGCGACTCCTGCGATGTTGACGACCGGCACGACGCCGCCGATCACGGTGGGGAACTGGATCATCCCGTCGGCCGCCAGATCGTCATCCTTGAGCGGCATGTCCGATGCGCCGAAGTCGACGGTCTTGGCCTTGATTTGTTTGATACCGCCACCGGACCCGATGGACTGGTAGTTCAGCCGCGCCCCTGTGGCCTTGTTGTAGGCATCCGCCCATTTCGAATAGATCGGCGCCGGAAACGACGCGCCTGCGCCCGTCATGTCCTGCGCATTTGACAGACCTGACGCCATGGCCAGGACGGCACCAGCAGCTGTGACTCGAACGATCGAACTGAACATCTATGCACCTCTATGGTGTTGCAACGGTATGCCGACACTTTAGAGACGCTGTATGACACCGTCGTGACATCCATGACGGCCCAACCGCGTGCGACCGTCACACAAGACGAGCCGTCATCGCTCTGTCATTAAACCGTCATGTCACGATACGCAAGTCAAAGGGTTGCAGCAATACGCTCCGCTGCTTTGCGTGCGACATCGGCATCGTCGGCTTCGACCATGACCCGCAGCAACGGCTCCGTCCCCGAAGGACGGATCAACACGCGACCGCGGCCGGTGAGTTCGCGCGTGACCGCTTCCTGCTCGGACGCCAGGTTCGGGTTCGAACGCCAGTCGGTGCCGGGCGCCAGGCGCACGTTGATCATCGTCTGCGGAAACAGCACGACGCCGGCCAGCAGATCGGCCAGCGGCCGGCCGCTGCGACGTACGGCCTGCAGGATCTGCAACGCGCTGACGATGCCGTCTCCCGTGGTGTGCTTGTCCAGCACCAGCAGATGCCCGGAACTCTCGCCGCCGAGCTGCCATCCGCGAGCCGTGAGTTCTTCGAGCACATAGCGGTCGCCCACCTTGGCGCGCACCATGTCGACGCCCAGACGCTGCAATGCCAGTTCGACCGCCAGATTGGTCATCAACGTACCGGCAACGCCGGGTACGGGCCCCATGTAGGCCAGTCTGTCGGCCGTCATCACGTAGAGAAGCTCATCCCCGTTGTACAGGCGCCCGGCCCCGTCGACCAATTGGAGCCGATCAGCGTCGCCGTCAAGGGCAACGCCGTAGTCCGCGTGATGCTCGAGCACCGCAGCCACCAAGGCATCAGGCGCGGTGGCGCCGACGCCCGCATTGATGTTGACGCCGTCTGGCGAGCATCCGATGGTCACGACGTTGGCGCCCAGTTCGTGAAACACGTCAGGGGCCACGTGATACGCGGCGCCGTGAGCGGCGTCGACGACGAGTTTCAGCCCTTTCAGCGACAAGTCGCTCGAGAACGTCGACTTGCAGAACTCCACGTACCGACCCGACGCATCGTCCAGGCGGGTCGCCTTGCCCAGGCCCGTCGAATCCTGCCAATTGGGCGGATCTGACAGCGCCGACTCCACCGCGCGCTCCCATTCATCGGGAAGCTTTTCCCCGCGTGCGGAAAAGAACTTGACGCCGTTGTCACCGAATGGGTTGTGCGAAGCGCTGATCACCACGCCGAGGTCCAGCCGCAGAGCACGTGTGAGATAGGCGACGCCGGGTGTGGGCAGCGGGCCGCTGAGCATCACGTCGACTCCGGCCGACACGAACCCGGCCTCGAGGGCCGATTCGATCATGTAGCCGGATATCCGCGTGTCCTTGCCGATCAGCACCGAGGGCCGGTCGACAGTACGCCGCAACACCCTGCCCACGGCATGGCCCAGCCGCAACATGAAATCCGCAGTGATGGGCGATGTGCCGACACGGCCACGAATGCCGTCCGTGCCGAAATAGGTTCTGCTCATTGATCTTGTCCTCCGAATGCAAATAAATTTTCGCGGGTCAACCCATCCTTGCGGGTGTCAGCGCACTCCAGATCTTCAGCGCATCGACGGTCGCCGCGACATCGTGCACACGCACGATGGCCGCACCTTGCGCCACCGCGGCCACGGCGGCTGCCACGCTCGCCACCAATCGTTCGCCAGCGGGTCGGCCCGTCAACTGCCCGAGCAGGCCCTTGCGGGACCAGCCCAGCAGAAGCGGATACCCGAGCGCCAATATTTCGCGCTGACGCGATGCCAGTGCAAGGTTGTGCTCAGCCGTCTTGCCAAAACCGATGCCGGGGTCGAGCACGATCCGGTCGGCATCGACGCCCGCCGAGCGCACGGCTGCTGCACGGTCACGCAGGAAGGAACACACGTCGGCCACGACGTCGCCATATACGGGCGCGCGCTGCATCGTCAGCGGCTCACCCCGCATGTGCATCAGGCAGACGCCTGCAGACGGATGTGCCGCAACCACCTGCACGGCGCCCACGCGTTGGAGCGCACGAACGTCGTTGACGATGTCCGCGCCAAGATCCAGTGCCTCTTGCATGACCCGGATGTCGCTGGTGTCGATGGAGACCGGCACGCCCATGCCCACCGCCGCGGCGATCACGGGAAGCACCCTCGCAAGCTCCTCCGCGGTACCCGGCCCCGAAGAGCCCGGCCGCGTGGATTCGCCGCCGATGTCCAGGATGTCTGCACCCTCCCCTACGAGCCGCTCGCAATGGGCAATAGCTTCTCTTGCATCGGCATGCTTGCCGCCATCGGAAAACGAATCGGGTGTCACGTTGACGATCCCCATGACGCGCGGCCTGGTGAGGTCGATGCGATAACGCGCAGTCTGCCAATGATCCATGTCTGCCTCGATCGGGGTGGCCGATGCTGCCGTACTGCAAGTACCGTCGTACCGGCGCGGGGCGGGCGGCCCTGTCTCACAAACTCTGCCCCACAAAAATAGCGACGGGGCCACAGGCCCCGTCAATCAGCAGCGGTTCAAAGAACGAATCAGGCTGCGGCAGGCGCCCCATCCGGCGACACCGGTGACGCGTTGCCACCGCCCCCGGACTTCGGCGGCTGTGTCGTCCAGTCCTTGGGGGGACGCGGCGGCTTTCCCGACATGATGTCGTCGATCTGGTCGCTATCGATCGTCTCCCACTCGAGCAGCGCACGCGCCATGGCGTGCATCTTGTCCTTGTGGTCCTCGATGTGCTTGCGCGCGATGGCGTACTGCTCGTCGATGATGCGGCGGATCACCGAATCGACCTTCCGCATCGTGTCCTCGGACATTGTCGTCGTCTTGGTTACCGAACGACCCAGGAAGACTTCACCTTCGTTTTCGGCATAGACCATCGGGCCGAGCTCGTCGGTCATCCCGTAGCGGGTGACCATGTCACGAGCGATCTGGGTCGCACGCTCGAAGTCGTTGCTGGCGCCGGTGGTCATCTGGTTCATGAACACCTCTTCGGCGATGCGGCCGCCAAACAGCACCGAGATCGTCGACAGCATGCGTTCCTTGTCCATGCTGTAGCGGTCGCCCTCCGGCAACTGCATCGTCACGCCCAGCGCACGGCCACGGGGAATCACCGTCACCTTGTGAACAGGGTCGGTCTTGGGCATCAGACGCGCCACCAACGCATGTCCGGCTTCATGGTAAGCCGTGTTCTTGCGCTCGTCCTCGGGCATGACCATGGACTTGCGCTCGGGCCCCATCATGATCTTGTCTTTGGCCTTTTCGAAGTCGACCATCTCGACCACGCGCGCGCTTCGACGCGCGGCGAAGAGTGCCGCTTCGTTGACGAGATTGGCGAGGTCCGCGCCACTGAAGCCAGGCGTGCCGCGGGCCAGAATGTCCGCGCGGATATCCTGCCCGACAGGCACCTTGCGCATGTGAACGTTGAGGATCTGCTCCCGGCCGCGCACGTCCGGCAGCGTCACGTACACCTGCCGGTCGAAGCGGCCGGGGCGCAACAAGGCGGGATCCAGGATGTCGGGACGGTTGGTAGCCGCCATCACGATCACGCCGAGATTGGTCTCGAAGCCATCCATCTCGACCAACATCTGATTCAGCGTCTGCTCGCGCTCGTCGTTGCCCCCGCCGAGGCCGGCGCCACGGTGGCGGCCGACGGCGTCGATTTCGTCGATGAAGATGATGCAGGGCGCACTCTTCTTGGCTTGCTCGAACATGTCACGCACCCGCGCCGCACCGACGCCGACAAACATCTCGACGAAGTCGGAGCCGCTGATGCTGAAGAACGGGACTTTGGCCTCGCCGGCAATGGCCTTGGCCAAGAGCGTCTTGCCGGTTCCCGGCGGGCCGACCAGCAACACGCCGCGCGGGATACGACCGCCCAGCTTCTGGAACTTTTGTGGGTCCTTCAGGAAGTCGACCAGTTCCTTGACCTCTTCCTTGGCTTCGTCGCAACCGGCGACATCGGCGAAGGTAGTCGAGTTGTTCGCCTCGTCGAGCATCCTGGCCTTGCTCTTGCCGAAGCTGAAAGCACCGCCTTTGCCGCCACCCTGCATCTGCCGCATGAAGTAGATCCACACCCCGATCAACAGGAGCATCGGCCCCCAGCTGACCAGGATGCTCATCAGCACCGAGGGTTCCTCGCGGGGCTTGACGTCGAACTTGACGTTGTTGTTGATCAGGTCACCCACCAACCCGCGATCGAGGTACGTTGCAGTAGAGCGCAACCGCTTGTCGTCGCTGGTCGTCGCGATGATCTCGGTGCCCCCCGTCGGAGCCTCCTGCAATGTGACCGACTTGATGCGCTTGGCGCGCACCTCTTCAAGGAAGTCGGAGTAGCCGATCTGGTTACCCTGGGTCACCCCCCGGTCGAACTGCTTGAACACGGTGAAAAGCACCAAGGCGATCACCAGCCAGACAGCGACTTTGGAGAACCATTGATTGTTCACCGAGGCTCCTTAAAAGCTCATACCGGCGGCCATGGATTCGGCCTGCGCCCGGTCTAACGCGTATATGGGTTCGAGTTTAGTCCACACAAGGCCCTGGCGCTCGCAACCTTGCCGGCGGCAAAGTTGGGCTATTTCGAGCCTTCCGTGACGCCGGATCGATTTTTCGGACCCAACCCGACAAGGAAAGTTTCAGCCGAGCGGTCACGCGACGCCTTGGGCTTGATCGGTTTGACGACCCTAAAGTTGTCCTTGAAGAGGCGAGCCAGTTGACTGTAACCGCTGCCATGGAAGGCCTTGCACACCAGCGCACCGTCCGCCTTGAGATGCTTCTGCGCAAAGTCGACCGCCAGTTCCACCAGATGTGCCACCCGCGCTGCGTCCGAGGACGGGATCCCGGAGAGGTTGGGCGCCATGTCCGAAAGCACGACGTCCACCGGACGCCCTGCCAGGACACGTTCGAGTTCTTCCACCACAGCGTCCTCGTGGAAGTCACCACGGATGAAGGTCACACCTTCGATCGGTTCGAAGTCGAGCAGGTCGAGCGAGATGATCGTGCCGTTCAACGCCCCGGCGGCCGCACCTTCGGGTGCAAAGCGCCGGCGCAGGTACTGGCTCCACGCACCCGGCACAGCCCCCAGATCGACAACCACCTGGCCAGGCTTGATCAGCGCCAGCGCCTCGTCGATCTCCTTGAGCTTGTACGCCGCGCGGGCCCGAAACCCCTCCTTCTTCGCCATCTTGACGTACGGATCCGTCAGGTGGTCATGCAGCCACGCCTTGTTGACCTTCTTGCTCTTTGTCTTGATTTTCATGCCGCGCGGATAATACGAGGATGCCTGCCCTGACACTGACCGCCCCTGAACGCCGTGCCTTGCGCGCCGATGCCCACCACCTTGCTCCCGTCGTCCTGATCGGCGGGGACGGCCTGACCGAAGCCGTGGCGAAGGAAACGGATGCGGCCTTGAACGCTCACGGCCTGATCAAGGTGCGGGTCTTCTCCGATGAGCGCAACGACCGCGAAGCACTTTTGGCGCAACTCACCGACCGGCTCGACGCAGCAGCCGTACAACACATCGGCAAGCTGCTGGTGTTGTGGCGGCCCATTCCGGAAAAGGTGAAGCCCGAGCGCGAAGATCGACAGCCCGGACCGCGAATTGTCAAGCTCGTCTCGTTCTCGAAAAGTGGCAACCACAGGGCCACGGTGAAGAAAGTCAAGGTCTTTGGCAATCAGCGTGTCACGGCCGGCGGTTCCATCAAACGCAAGGAAGTGCGCCAGATCAGCCCGAAGAAGAAGGCGACGGATTGACAAGCGCGCCACTCGTGCGCCAGGCGAGAGCGCCAACGAGCAGAACCTTCAATGCGAAGAATGCCGTGCTTGCGACATGCAATTGCCCGAAAGACCAGTGGCCCGCACCCGACCGGGCCCCGACCATCATCGGCTGAATTGCAAAGTAGCCCACCACGGTGCAGAACACCGCTCCGAGCACTATCGCGAGCTCCGAGGTGAATTGTGGGGCCCGGTGCCCGGCCTCGGCGTGACGCCGCGTCCTGGCTCGCACCAGAACCAGCAGGGCCACTCCGAGCAGCAGACTCAGCCAAGCCTCGTGGCCAAGCACGTAACCCGCCACGCGACCGGCATCCGGTCGATCAAGCATGACAAACGGGGCCGGCGCTGCGATGCCGGCGACGGCTAGCAAGATGCCCAGCCAGAGCGCCGACAGCAGACGTATCCAGCGCGCCGCGTCGCGCATCAGACGTAACGAACCGCCATGATCTCGTAGCTGCGCGCGCCCCCAGGGGCATTCACTTCGGCGATGTCGCCTTCGTTCTTGCCGATGAGTGCGCGAGCGATCGGGCTGGAAATCGAGATGAGTCCAAGCTTGAGATCGGCTTCGTCGTCGCCGACGATTTGATAAGTGACCTTGGCGCCGGCGGACTCGTCTTCCAGATCGACCGTGGCCCCGAAGACGACACGCCCGTCTGCATTCAGCGAAGAGGGCTCGATGATTTGCGCCGCCGCCAGCTTCGCCTCGATCTCGAGAATCCGACCCTCGATGAACCCCTGTTTATCCTTCGCAGCCTCGTATTCGGCGTTTTCTGAGAGATCGCCTTGTGCGCGTGCCTCGGCTATCGCCTGAATCACCGCATGCCGCTCGACCGACTTCAATCGCTGGAGCTCGTCCTTGAGCTTGTCCGCGCCGCGGCGCGTAAGTGGAATAGTGGCCATATCGTCCGAAGGTGCGTTCGCAAAAAGCGATCCGCCGCAGACTGCCTGGAACAGGCACTGCGGCGGATCAGGTACAGAAACCCTAGTGTAATTCGGCGTGCAATTCTTGCAGCGACTTGACCGTCAGGTCATCACCGTGCTTCAGCGCCTCGGTGGCGGCCTCCGACCCGGCCATGGTCGTGTAATAGGTGATGCGATTGGCGAGTGCGGCGGTTCGGATGTAGCGCGAATCAGCGATCGCGGTGCGCGTCTCATCAACCGTGGTGTAGACGAGCTGGATTTCGCCCGCCTTGACCATGTCTGCAATGTGCGGGCGCCCGTCCTTGACCTTGTTGACGGTCCGCACCGGGACGCCGGCTTCGCTGATGGCAGACGCCGTACCCTTGGTCGCCACGATGCCGAATCCCAGGGCATGCAGGTCGCGCGCCACCATCACCGCGCGCGCCTTGTCGGCATTCTTCACGGTAATCACGACATTGCCCTTGGACGGAAGGCGCGACCCCGCGCCGAGCTGGCTCTTCAGCATCGCTTCGCCGAAAGTCCTGCCAACGCCCATCACCTCGCCCGTCGATCGCATCTCCGGGCCGAGGATCGGATCGACCCCCGGAAACTTGTTGAAAGGGAACACGGACTCCTTGATGCTGAAGTATGGAGGAACCACCTCGCCCTTCACGCCGGGCTGATCTGCAAGCTTCTGGCCCGCCATGCAGCGTGCCGCAATCTTGGCCAGAGGCTGGCCGGTGGCCTTGCTGACAAATGGCACCGTGCGCGATGCACGCGGGTTGACCTCGAGCACATAGACCACCGCCTGGTCCCCTTCGCCCTGGATCGCGAACTGGGTGTTCATCAGCCCGACGACGTTCAGCGCCTTGGCCATGACAGTCGCCTGCCGTCGCATCTCGTCCTGCAAAGCGACGCTCAATGTGTACGGCGGCAGCGAGCACGCGGAGTCACCGCTGTGGATGCCAGCGGCCTCGACGTGCTCCATGATGCCGCCGATCATCACGTCGGTCCCGTCGCCGATGCAATCGACGTCCACCTCGATCGCATCGTCCAGAAAGCGGTCCAGCAACACGGGCGACTTCTCGCTCACGCGTACGGCTTCGCGCATATAGCGTTCGAGATCCTTGTCGCCATGCACGATCTCCATCGCGCGCCCGCCCAAGACATAGCTTGGTCGCACGACCAGCGGATAACCGATCTCCTGGGCCAACTGCAGCGCCTGGTCCTCGGTACGCGCAGTCCGATTGGGCGGTTGCTTCAGCCCCAGCTCGTGCAGAAGCTTCTGGAATCGCTCGCGATCCTCCGCAATGTCGATCGAATCGGGCGACGTGCCGATGATGGGCACACCGGCGCGTTCCAGGTCGAGCGCCAGCTTCAGCGGAGTCTGGCCGCCATATTGGACGATCACGCCTGTGGGCTTTTCCTTGTCCACGATCTCGAGTACGTCTTCCAACGTGACGGGCTCGAAATACAAGCGATCGCTGGTGTCGTAGTCGGTGGAGACCGTCTCCGGGTTGCAGTTGACCATGATGGTCTCGTACCCATCCTCGCGCATTGCCAACGCTGCGTGCACGCAGCAGTAATCGAACTCGATGCCCTGGCCGATTCGATTGGGCCCGCCGCCCAGCACCATGATTTTCTTGTTGGCGGTCGGCTCGGCTTCGCATTCCTCTTCGTAGGTCGAGTACATGTAAGCCGTCTGGGTTGCAAACTCGGCGGCGCAGGTATCGACGCGCTTGTAGACCGGACGCACGCCAAGGGTGTGGCGAACTCCGCGCACTTCATGCTGGTTGGTGCCCAACAGCTTGGCCAATCGACGGTCGGAGAAGCCCTTGCGCTTCAGATGGCGCATCTCGGCGGCGGTCAGGCTCTGCAGCGCACGCGACCGCACCTGCGCCTCGATGGCGACGATTTCCTCGATCTGGGCGAGGAACCACGGGTCGATCGCCGTCTCCTCGTAGATCTCGTCGAGCGACATGCCAATGCGGAAGGCATCGGCAACGAATAGCAAGCGCTCCGGACCGGCCTCACCGATCTCTGCGACGATTTCCTCGCGGTCGTCACTGCGCTCGCTCAGCCCGTCAATGCCGGTTTCCAGCCCGCGCAATGCCTTCTGCAGACTTTCCTGGAACGTGCGGCCCATGGCCATGACCTCGCCGACGGACTTCATCTGCGTCGTCAGGTGCGGGTCGGCCGCCGGAAATTTCTCGAATGCAAAACGTGGAATCTTCGTGACGACGTAATCGATGCTCGGCTCGAAGCTGGCCGGCGTCGCCCCGCCCGTGATGTCGTTTCGAAGTTCGTCGAGCGTGTACCCCACGGCCAGCTTGGCCGCCACCTTGGCGATCGGGAAGCCGGTGGCCTTGGACGCCAGCGCCGACGAGCGGGAAACGCGGGGGTTCATCTCGATCACGACCATGCGCCCGTCGCGCGGGTTGATCGAGAACTGGACATTGGAGCCACCGGTATCGACACCGATTTCGCGCAGGATTGCAATGGACGCATTGCGCAATAGCTGATATTCCTTGTCGGTGAGCGTCTGCGCCGGAGCGACGGTGATCGAGTCGCCGGTGTGGATGCCCATCGGGTCAAGGTTTTCGATCGCGCAGACGATGATGCAGTTGTCCACACGGTCACGCACGACTTCCATCTCGAATTCTTTCCAACCGATCAGGCTTTCCTCGATTAGGAGCTCGCTGGTCGGCGAAAGGTCGATGCCTCGCTTGCAGATCTCTTCGAATTCCTCGGGGTTGTAGGCGATGCCACCACCCGTGCCCCCGAGCGTGAAGCTCGGGCGGATCACCATCGGGAAACCCGTGCCGCCAATCTCGGCGGTGATGCGCTTTTGCACTGTCCAGGCTTCTTCCAACGAATGGGCAATGCCGCTCTTGGCGGAATCGAGACCGATACCGGTCATGGCATCCTTGAACTTGAGACGGTCCTCGGCCTTCTCGATCGCGTGCTCGTTGGCGCCGATCATCTCCACGCCATATTTGGCCAGCACACCATGCCGATGCAGATCAAGCGCACAGTTCAGCGCGGTCTGGCCGCCCATGGTGGGCAAGACCGCATCGGGGCGCTCTTTCGCGATGATCTTCTCGACGACCTGCCACGTGATGGGCTCGATATAGGTCGCGTCCGCCATGCCCGGATCGGTCATGATGGTTGCCGGGTTGCTGTTGACGAGGATGACCCGGTAGCCCTCCTCGCGAAGCGCCTTGCATGCCTGCGCACCGGAATAATCGAACTCGCACGCCTGGCCGATGACGATGGGGCCGGCGCCGATGATGAGAACGCTCTTGAGGTCGGTACGCTTGGGCATGGTCTTCTTTGGTCAATTCCGCGTGGGGCTTGGAGTGGCGAACAGGATGTCCTGCTCGAGCACGTGCATCAGGGTTTTGTCGGCATGGCTGCGCAGGATCGGCAGCACCGGCACAAGGGTCCGCCGCGCCTGTGCATCGAGGCCGCCCGACCGCAAGGCCATCGCCAGATCAGCGGCACAGAATGCCAGAGACGTCCAGACCGCCGGTTGATGCACGGCCTCGACCAAAAGTGACCCCACGGCCCGTCCCAGATGATTCGGGGCCTGCGGATCGTGGCTGCGCAATGCAATCGAACCGCGCGCCCAATGCACGAAACCACCCGCATGCGACGGCAGGCTATGGGCATCGGTGCGGTCCAGCAGACGCCGGGCCGCGTCGGCGTCGCCGAATCTCGCTTCAGCCAACGCCAGGTCGATCACCCGTGCGGGATCGTTGCGCGCGACGTCGGCGGCCGCCCGGGTGCACCGCAGGTATCCGGTGCGGTCGCCTGCCGCCACATGGACGGACGCAAGTCGGGATTCGTACAGTCCCGGGTTTGTCGCGGCGATACGCACGGCCCAGGGCGCCAGCGCCAATAGTGCATCGGCCAGCGGCCGGCCACGCAGCACCTGGCTGCAAGCCATGTGGACCTCGACGTCGAAGGCCGTCGTGACGGTGGCGCCACGGGCTGCTCGCACGTGACTTACAAGTCCCTCCATGCGCGTCCAATCGCCGACCGAGAACGCTTCGACCAACCGCGCGTGTTGCCGCCCGTGGCGGTATCGGACAGACGCCCAGGCGAAGGGCAGCAGAACCATCCCGATGGGTGCGAGGACCCATGCCAGTCGACCTTGCCAAAGCCCCAGGGCCGCCAGTGCGAGCCAGGCTGCGGTCGACAGAGCCCTGCGCTGCGCGGTGTGGATCAGCAGGGGCATCAAACCGGGGCGCCGCGTCACGCGGGCATTGAATTCTGCAAGGCGCCGTTCGTCGGCGGGGCTCAAGCCCATGGAACGCATCGGCCGCAGAACGCCAGACACCGCGCTGCCCACGGCATGCGTGCCGGGCTGATCGGTAGGGCTGTCGGGAAGCTGGGCCATCGACAGTTCGCTCAGCGCGACATCGACGCGACGAATCGATCGAACAGATAGGCGATGTCGTGCGGGCCAGGCGACGCTTCGGGGTGGCCTTGAAAGCAGAAGGCTGGTTTGTCGGTGCGCGCCAGGCCCTGCAGCGTGCCATCGAACAGGCTCACATGCGTGGGGCGCAGGTTGCCGGGCAGGCTGCGTTCGTCAACGGCAAACCCGTGGTTCTGGCTCGTGATGCTGACACGGCCCGAATCCAGATCCTTGACAGGGTGGTTGGCGCCGTGGTGGCCGAATTTCATCTTGAAGGTCTTTGCGCCCGACGCCAGCGCCATGATCTGGTGCCCCAGGCAAATACCGAAAGTGGGTAGGCCAGAGTCGATGAGCGACCGCGCAGCGTCTATCGCATAGCCGCAGGGTTCGGGGTCGCCGGGACCATTGCTCAGGAACACGCCATCCGGCCGATAGGCCAGCACCTCGGCGGCCGACGTGCGGGCTGGCACCACGGTGATGCGGCATCCCCTGCTGGCAAGCATTCGCAAGATGTTGTGCTTGACGCCGAAGTCATACGCCACCACGTGAAACCTCGGGTCGGCTTGACGGCCATAGCCCATGCCAAGTTGCCACTCGGTCTCGTCCCATGTGTACGGATGGTCGATCGACACCGCCTGGGCGAGATCCTGCCCCGCCATGGACGGGACCGCCCTCGCCTGCCGAACGGCCTCGACGATGTCGGCATCGGAAATCGCTGCGCCCGATGGAAACGACACGATGCACCCGTTCTGAGCACCGGTGGTCCGCAACACCCGCGTCAACCGCCGCGTGTCGATATCGGCGATGGCCACGGTGCCCTCTCGATGGAGGTACTGCGCGAGCGTCATCGTCTGGCGGAAATTCGAAGCACGGATCGGCAGGTCACGAATCACCAGCCCCGCCGCGTGTACCTTGCGTGCCTCGGCGTCCTCCTCGTTGACACCGTAGTTGCCGATGTGCGGGTAGGTCAACGTGACGATCTGCCGGCAGTAACTCGGATCGGTGAGGATCTCCTGGTAGCCGGTGAGTGCGGTGTTGAACACCACCTCGCCGACCGTCGAGCCGGCGGCGCCGATCGACGTGCCCCTGAAATGGGTGCCGTCTGCGAGTGCGAGTACGGCGAGCGGCAGGTCGGGCAGCAATGGAAACTCCGGTTTGCGCGCACCCAGATCGATCTCCCCGGACCAGGTCGGCGGGGTTCGAGCGAGGGGAAACCGAGGTCGAGTTTCGCTGGGTGCCAGTGATTGCAGGTAAACCGCGAGAGTATAGCCGGCTGCGGTTGCACCGGCCTCGAGACGACCTAGATCGCCGCGATACCGGCGCCTGCAACCTGCGCGTCCTGACTGGACCTGACACCACTCACCCCGACGGCACCCACGCGATGCCCGTCGACGACGATCGGCACGCCGCCTTCGAGCAGTCCTTCCAACGACGGCGAAATCAGAAATGACGTGCGACCCTGGTTGATGAAGTCTTCGTCGACCTTGCTCTCGCGACGGCCGAGGGCGGCAGTGCGTGCCTCTTCAGGCGCGATGTACGCCGAGCCGTCGAGACGTCTGAACCAAAGGAAATGCCCACCGTCGTCGACGATCGCAATACTCACCGGCCACTTCTGTCCAACCGCATGAGCCACCGCGGCCACTCCGATGCAGTCGATCCCGGCTTGCGCAAGCTACGGCTTGTGATGCATGGGCGTTCGGCAAGTTCGCTGCGACAACCCAGTCGATAGCCGACGCAAGGGCGGGGAACTTAGAATAGGCACTCCGTCTCCAAGCCAGCTATGCTGCAACTTCCGTTCCTCAACACTTGGGAGCTTCAATGAACGACCGTGTGCAAACCTTTCCTGGCGCCGCCGGCACTGGCGGGGTCGCATCGCAGCCGAGCGCCGTGTTGCGAAACACCTATTGGCTGCTGGCGCTTTCGCTGGTTCCCACCGTGCTGGGCGCATGGGTGGGTGTCTCCACAGGGATTCTCAACACGATGGGCGCAGGCCTGTCGATGATCGTATTTCTCGGAGGCGCCTTCGGCCTCATGTACGCGATCGAAAAGACCAAGAACTCGGCCACCGGCGTGTATGTGCTGCTGGCCTTCACGTTCTTCATGGGCCTGATGCTGTCGCGCATGGTCGGTCAGGTTCTGGGGTTCAGAAACGGCGGATCGCTAGTGATGACGGCCTTCGGCGGGACCGCATTGATCTTCCTGGTGATGGCCACGCTGGCCACTACGATCAAACGCGACCTGTCATCGATGGGCAAATTCCTCACGGTCGGTGCCGTGATCCTGTTCTTCGCCTTCATCGTCAACTTCTTCCTGCAATCGTCGGCGCTCATGTTGACACTGCTCGTGCTGTGCCTGGGTGTCTTCTCGGCCTTCATGCTGTACGACATCAAACGAGTCATCGACGGTGGCGAGACCAACTACATCTCTGCCACGCTCGCCATCTACCTGGACATGTACAACGTATTCCAGAGTCTGCTGGCGTTGCTGGGTATTTTCGGCGGCGAACGCGATTGATCGTCCGGCGCACTCACGAAGGCCCCGACTGCGGGGCCTTTTTTTTGCCCTGCCTTCAGGCCTTGTCGAAGACCGCCATGCTTTCGACATGCGCCGTGTGCGGGAACATATTGATGACACCGGCCTTGACGCAGCGGTAGCCCGCCTGATGCACCAGAAGGCCGGCATCCCTGGCCAGCGTGGCGGGATTGCAGCTGACATAGACGATGCGATTGGGCGCCGTCCATGGTTCGGGTGGTGGCGTCTGTTGCATATCCGCAAGTGCCTTGGCCAAGGCAAAGGCACCTTCGCGCGGGGGATCGACCAGCCAACGCTCGGCCGTTCCCGCCGACCTCAGGCTCTCGGGCGTCGTCTCGAACAGATTGCGTGCCTCGAACGTCGCACGTCGCGCCAGCCCATTGATTTCGGCGTTTGCCCGCGCACGTGCGACCAGGGTCTCGCTGCCCTCGATGCCCAGCACTTCGCGTGCACGCGTCGCCAGTGGCAATGTGAAGTTGCCCAGGCCACAAAACCAGTCAACGACGCGATCATCGGCCTGCGGATCCAGCAGCCGGATTGCGCGTGCAACGAGGACTTGGTTGATGTGAGGGTTGACCTGCGTGAAATCGGTCGGCATGAACGGCATGCGCACACCGAACTCGGGCAAGGCATACGCGAGCTCCGGTCCGCCGTCGTCGAGCAGATGCGCAGTATCCGGCCCCTTCGGCTGCAACCACCATTGCACGTCATGCACACGCGCAAACTGTCGAAGACGCTCGCCGTCGCCCTCGGTGAGCGGCTCGAGATGCCGAAGCACCAGCGCTGTGACGTCGTCGCCAGCAGCCAGCTCGATCTGCGGAAGTCGGTCGCGCTGGTCCATCGAGCTGATCAAACCGCGCAGAGGGACGAGCATCGCGCTCACCCGTTTGGGCAGCACCGGGCAAACGCGCATGTCGGCCACGTAACGTGACTTTCGCTCGTGAAAGCCGACCAACACCGTGCCCTTTTTCTGCACATGGCGGACCGACAGGCGCGCACGGAAACGATAGCCCCAGGTCGGCCCTTCGATCGGTCGCAGCACCTGATCGGCACGAACCTTGGCAAGGTGCCAAAGGTTGTCCTCGAGCACCCGCTGCTTGACAGCGACTTGAGCCGCAGGATCCAGATGCTGAACCTTGCACCCTCCGCAGGCCCCGGCGTGGAGTCCGAAGTGCGGACAAGCAGGCGTCACTCGCTGCGAACTTTCGCGTGCCGTGGCGTATAGAACGCCCTGCTCCCACTGGTTCTTGCGGCGATGAACCTGTACCTGGACACGCTCCGTCGGCAGTGCGCCTTCGATGAAAACCACCTTGCCGTCGGCGCGATGTGCGACACCTTGGCCCTCAAGGTCGAGCGACTCGACATCCAGCCATTCTTCTTGATCGGTCATCTGCGAGATTATCCGCATGCCTCAAGGCATCGAGCCGCCCACGGGCGGCTCGTCCAGATCTCGTCTCGACGTGCGCCGCCGAATCAGCGTGGCGGCAGAAGTTTTGCCGGGTCGATCGGCTTGCCCAGACGACGAATCTCGAAATGGAGCTGAACCCGGTCCGCATCGCTGGAGCCCATCTCGGCGATCTTCTGGCCGCGGCGCACGACCTGATCTTCCTTCACGAGCAGCGTCTGGTTGTGCGCATAGGCGGTCAGGTAAGTCGAGTTGTGCTTCACGATGACCAGATTGCCATAGCCGCGCAAACCAGATCCTGCATAGACGACGCGGCCGTCAGCCGCCGCGAGCACCGGGTCGCCAGCCTTCCCGGTGATCGCCAGACCCTTGACATTGCGGCCTTCGTCGAAGCCGGCCACCACCGGGCCGGCCGCCGGCCAAAGCCAGTTGACGTCGTCATCGCCCTCGCGGGCCGACGAAGCGGCTGCTGCGGCCGGCGTCGCGGTTGCAGGGGCCGACGCGCTGGATGCCGCCGCCGAAGCAGCTGCAGCGCGCGCATCGAGCGGCCGCGTCTCCACCTTGCCGGCCGGCGCCACCGGCCGGGCCACCGCCAGCCCAGGATCGACACCAGGAGCCACCACACGCAAGACCTGCCCGACTTCGATCAGGTTGACGTTGTCGATGTTGTTCCAAAGGGCCACGTCTCGCCAGTTCTGGCCATTTTCAAGTGCAATGCGCGCCAGCGTGTCGCCGGGCTTGACGGTGTAGTAACCGGCCTTGCCGGCGTTTTCTGCCCCTGGCAACACCTTGGCCGACTCTTCTGCAGTCATCGGCGCGGAGGCCGCTGGGGCGGGCGCAGAGGCTGCTGGCATGGGCTTCGCCGGCAGGCGGCGAGCCTGCGTGCGGTCTTCGACCGGCGCGCGTTGGGCCTGGCCTGCACAGCCGGCCAGCAACACCCCAGCAAGGGCCAAGCTGCCCAGCAGGGCCATACGCGGAAGTCGAAAGATCATGCGATTCCTGGGCTGCGTCACACGGTTCCTGATTTTAAGGGGACGAAATGAACGGCATCGTGAACAGTCCGGCGATAGCCGTCGGCCTGCCTATCGACGACCATCAGCACCTGCCCGCCCGTTGAGGCGTCGTGCATGGGCGCTACCAGACGCCCGCCGACCGCCAGTTGTTCCAACCAGGCGTCCGGCAAAGCGTCGCCGCCGGCAGCTGACACGATGACATCGTACGGCGCATTGGGTGCATGGCCGACGCGGCCGTCGCCAAAGACGAGTCGAACGTGCGGCACACCGATGGCCGCAAGATTTTCACGTGCACGCTCATGAAGCGGCCGAAGGCGCTCGACCGAAATCACCCGAGTCGACATCAGCGACAGCAAGGCGGCCTGGTAGCCACAGCCCGTGCCAATCTCGAGCACACGACCCAGGCGGCCATCCCCGCGCTGGCGCGCATGCGGTGTATCGAACAGCAACGCGAGCATGCGCGCCACGACGGACGGCTTGGAGATGGTCTGCTCCCATCCAATGGGCAGGCTTGTGTCTTCGTAGGCCTGCGTCGCCAGTGCACTGTCGACGAAAAGGTGGCGCGGGACCTGCGCGAATGCGCACAGCACGGGCTCGCAAGTGACCCCTTCGCGCCGGATCCGGGCCACCATGCGCGAACGTACCGCTGCAGAGTCCATCCCCAACCCGGCCGGCGCACCCGTCCGGGCACCCATGGCCGCTGAAGCCGCAGCATCGTGCAGCGGACGCTGCGGCCGCAGCACACCGGCCGCTTGCGTCTGCACCGGCGACAACCGGTCCAGACCAATCGGGAACCGCGGAGTGCGCGGCCGTCCCGCCGTCACGCGCTTACGCTCCGCTCCAGCGCATGGGCCCAATCGGCGCCGCGCGCATGATCGGTCATGTCGACCTGCAACGGTGTGATCGACACCTTTCCGTTTGCCGTGGCGTGGAAATCGGTGCCTTCGCCGGCCTCGCGTGCGTCGCCGGCCGGCCCGATCCAGTAGATCGCCTCGCCGCGCGGGTTGACCTGGCGTATCACTGGCGAACTGGCGTGCCGGCGGCCCAGGCGCGTGACCACGCGCGGCAAATTCGCGGCGTCCGCCCGGTTGGGAATGTTCACGTTCAGAAGGTAGGGGCCTTGGCGTGCCGAGGCGAGGACCTGGTCGACGACGGAGCGAGCAGCCGCCGCGGCCGCGTCCAGGTCGCCCCACCCCTTGAGCACCTGTGAGAACGCGATCGCCGGGATGCCGAAGAGAAAGCCTTCGGTCGCTGCCGCCACCGTGCCGGAATACAACGTGTCGTCGCCCATGTTGGCGCCGTTGTTGATGCCGGACAGCACGAGATCGGGCTTGTGTTCAAGCAGCCCCGTCAACGCCACGTGAACACAGTCGGAAGGTGTGCCGTTGACCACGCGCACGCGACAGCCGTGTTCAGCGCGGGCCTCGAAGACCGACAGGGGCCGGTTCAGCGTCAGCGCGTTCGACGTGCCACTGGCGTTCTGCTCGGGCGCCACGACCTCGATTTCACCCAACCCCGCGCACGCCCGCACCAGGGCCGTCAGCCCTGGCGCCAAGTAGCCGTCGTCATTCGCGATCAGTATGTGCATACCGGGATTGTAGGGAGTCGTCCCCATGGCGACCCCGCACGCGGACGAGCCTGCCTATCATGGCTCCTTTGCACGCACAGCGAGGACGACGATGAAGGCATGGCTTTGCGAATCACTCGACGGCATCGGCGCCATGAAGTGGCTGGACAGGCCCACCCCGGCACCCGCCGCCGGAGAAATGCGGATCGAGGTCAAGGCGGCCAGTCTGAACTTCCCGGACCTGCTCATCGTGGAGGGCAAGTACCAGATCAAACCAGCCCTGCCCTTCGTACCGGGCGCGGAATTTTCGGGCGTCGTCGATGCGGTCGGCGATGGCGTGACGCAGTTCAAGGTTGGCGACGCCGTGGCCGCCATCGGCAGCACGGGTGGGTTTGCCACCCATGCCTGCGTGGCCGCCACCCAGGCGATTGCGCTGCCTTCCGGCTTTGCATTCGAGGACGCCGCCGCGTTTGCATTCACCTACGGCACGTCGCACCATGCGCTCATCGACCGCGGTGCGCTCAAAGCAGGTGAAACCGTGCTCGTGCTGGGAGCGGCGGGCGGCGTCGGCAGCGCCGCCGTGCAGATCGCCAAGGCGGCAGGCGCCCGTGTCATCGCTGCGGTGTCGAGCGACGAGAAGGCTGTCTTCTGCCTGGCACTCGGCGCCGACGCGACCGTCAACTACACGACGCAGCCGCTGCGCGAAACGATCAAGGCGTTGACGGACGGCAAGGGCCCTGACATCGTCTACGACCCCGTCGGCGGTGACCTCGCGGAGCCGGCGTTCAGGTCGATCGCCTGGCGCGGCCGCTACCTGGTGGTCGGCTTCGCAGGTGGAGGCATCCCGGCCTTGCCGCTCAATCTCACGCTTTTGAAGGGTGCCTCCATCGTCGGCGTCTTCTGGGGCGAATTCGTCCGTCGAGAGGCCAAGGCGTTCTCGCGCGGCATGGCGCAGCTGATGCAGTGGTATGCCGAGGACCGTGTGAAGCCCGCCATTGACATTCGACTGCCGATGAAGGAATTGCCCGCTGCGTACGAGCGCATGGGCACCCGACGCGTGATGGGCAAAGTCGTGCTCGTGAATGAGTAACCGCCTGTCGCTCCCCCATCGGAGCGAGTGACATCTGCGTTACGATCGTTTCCTTGAGAGTGGTGCACGGCCACGACAAGGGGCACGTGAATGGCGGTCAAGGTCCTGATTCTCGAAGACAACCCGGTGGCACGCAGTTTCCTGTGCCGGGTGGTGCGCGAAAGTTTCAGCGACGCGAATCTCATCACCGAGGCTGGAGACCTTGAGACCGCCCGGCGTCATATCGCGTCCACAAGGAACGCTGGCGCGGCGCCTGCCACCGAGCCGTTCAAGCTCATCCTCGTCGACCTCGAATTGCCGGACGGCAATGGCATGGAATTGCTCGCCGAATTGTCAGGGTATCCGGCGACGAAGATCGTCACCACGCTGTACTCCGACGACGACCACCTGTTCCCGGCCCTGCAATGCGGCGCCGACGGCTACCTGCTCAAGGAGGACCGCTTCGAGGTCCTCGTGGAAGAACTGCAGAAGATCGTGCGTGGCCAGCCTCCGCTGTCGCCCGCGATCGCACGGCGCCTGCTCACCCATTTTCGGCACGGCGCAGGCGGCGAGGCGCCCGACACCGGATTCACGACCACGGGTGGTTTCGGCAACAGCCGCCCGATCCCCATCGAGAAGCCGCTGGATCACGAGCGCCTGACCCCCCGCGAGAACGAGGTACTCACCTATCTCAGCAAGGGCTTCACGATCAAGGAGATTGCCAATCTCATGGGCATCAAGTGGTTCACCGTGAACGACCACATCAAGTCCATCTACAAGAAGCTCAACGTGTCCAGTCGCGCCGAAGCCGCCGTGCTGGCGAGCAAACAAGGCCTCGTCTGACACCGCCGGTGCGGCGCTTGGCCGCCCAGAGCTTCCTCGATGGCCGCACCGCAGCCCACCGTCACGCGAAATCCCGGAACAGCCGAAAGCGGGGCGCCGGCACGCGGCGATTCGGGTACTTCTGAAGCGCTGCCGGCGAACCGCCGTTCCGAAGGCCTATGGATCGGCTGGCGCCTGCGCCTGCTGGTGGCTGCGACGCTGGTGGGCTGTATCTTCATTTTCGGACTTGTGCGGTTCCTTGCGTCAACGCTGGTACTCGACGCCACGTGGGCCACCGATGCCCGCGGCAAGGTGGTCCTCATTGCCACCGCCGACCCAGGTTTGGCCGGCTCCGTCGGCCAGTCGATGAAAGAAGCCTCAGGTACGACCGGGCCTCCGATCGCCGTGGATGCATCCTTGCTCCAACGATCGCCGCGGTGGACGGTCGAGGACACTGCACGCGCCCGCCTCGTCGCCATGCACCGAGCCGTGGGCGCAGCGTTGGCACAAGGGCCCGTGAAGATCACGTTCGAGGATGGCACGCAGGCCACCGCCACACCCCGGGAGCGTGGCGTCGCCGGGCTGGGTCTGATGTTCTGGCCGATCTCGGCATTGGCACTGCTCGTGTACCTGGTCGGCCTGGTGGTCTGGGTCGCGCGACCGCAGCCGCGCAATGCGCTGTTCGTGCTCATCACGCTGTGTCAATCGATCAACCTGCTGTTCATTGCCGTGGAAGGCGCACGGGGTCTTCCACTGCCCACGCTGGTGGTCGCCCAGGATCTTTGGTTGCGCATCGCGCTGGACATCATCACGGCCGCGGCCATCGTCCACGCATTTACGCTGCACCCGACGAAATTGCCACACGGTCAGTGGACCGCCACCGCGTGCTGGGCTGTCGGGCTCGTTGTCATCGCCTTTGGGCGCTCGACACTGGCGTCCGGCCTTTGGTGGTGGTCTCAGGGCACGGTCATCTTGCTGGGCGCGGTGTCGGTAGCGGTCCTGACCTGGTCTCACCGCCTGCAGCCCAATCCCTTCACCGTGATGATGCGCCGTTTCGGATTCGTCACGGTGGGGTCGCTCGCATTGCTGACGCTCGCGCTTGCAGCGGCCAGCGGCGTTCCGGGTATTCAACATCGCGTGGCAGAGGTCGGCTCCGGCGTTTGGTACGTTTTCCTGGCGTCGATGCTGCTGCTGGTGCCGTTCCTGGCGCGCTCGCAACAACTCCTGCGCGAGTTCGCGCTGCTGGCAGGCATCAGCACGGTGGCCACGTCGCTCGACCTGCTGTTCGTTGCGCTGTTCTCGCTCGGGCAGTTCACGTCGATCACGCTTTCCGTCTTTCTGTCGCTGGGTATCTATGCAGGCGCGCGCCAGTGGATCCTGAACCAACTGGTGGGCGGCAACGTCCTGACGCTGGAGCGGAGTTTCGAGAAGCTGTACCGCGTGGCACGCGAGGTCGAGGAATATCCTGAACGGCACGAGGCGCTGATGCTGATGTTGCTGCGTGACCTCTTCGATCCGCTCGAGGTACAGAAGATCACGCGAATGGACTCGAGGGCGCGGGCCCTCGCAGACGGTTCCGCCCTGCTCGTGCCGGCGCCACGAAGGACCGAAGATGACGACAAGCACGGCACCACGCAAGAGCCCAAAGCGTGGCTGCTGCGCTATGCACGGCGCGGCAAGCGCCTGTTCACGCAGGAGGACGCGCGTCTGGCCGACCGCGTGGCCGAACAACTCCGGCGTGCGGTGGCCTACGACAAAGCCGTCGAGCGCGGCCGCAGCGAGGAGCGGTTGCGCATCGCGCAGGATCTGCACGACGACATCGGCGCACGCCTTCTGACGTTGATGTACAAGGCGCAAAACCCCGAGATGGAGGACTACGTTCGCCATACGCTGCGGGACCTGAAGACACTCACCCGCGGACTGGCGGAATCGAACCACCGCCTCTCCCACGCCATCGGCGAATGGAAAGCCGATATCGGCCAGCGCCTGACCGAAGCGCACATCACGCTCGGCTGGACGTTCGACTGCGATCGCGACATGAAGCTGTCGGTCGTTCAATGGTCGGGACTGACCCGGATATTGCGTGAGCTCGTGACCAATGCGATCTACCACGCACAGGCCAGCAGGGTCGACATCGATGCCATTGTCGAAAGCGGTCGCCTGACCCTGACGGTGGCGGACGACGGCAACGGGCGTGACCCCGACGCCTGGTCGCATGGCCTTGGACTGGGAGGCGTGAGAAAGCGCGTCAAGCTGCTGGGTGGACGTGTGCAGTGGCGGGAGAACGGCTCGCGAGGCATCGTCTGCGAGGTCGTCATCGAGGGGATCGGCAGCCGCGATACGGGGCGCGAACGCGCCTCCGAGTAGGCGCCTCCAGACACCACGATGCGCCACACGGCATCGAGTCCTACGAGACGGCCCCCAGGCGGCTGACAAACGGCCGACGCGTCGGCCGATGCCTGGCGGTGGACGCGGCTCCTAACCTTTGCATCACAGCAATTCCCGCTGCAAACACCGAGAGGAGCCCATCATGTTGCACTATGCCATCGTCTTTTTCGTCATTGCGCTCATCGCGGCGCTGTTCGGCTTCAGTGGACTGGCCGCCGGAGCGGCGGGCATCGCCCAGACACTGTTCTTTGTTTTCCTCGTCCTCGCCGTGATCACGTTCGTGATCAACCTCGTGCGCGGCAAAGGCTGACGCGCACGCCAGGAAGCTCGAGCCGCCGTCCGGCGGCACCCACCGACGGCCTCATTGAATGAGGCCGTTGGTCATTGCGTAGTACGTCAGTTCGCTGTTCGTCTGAAGATGGAGCTTCTCCAGTACGCGCGTCCGGTACGTGCTGACCGTCTTGACGCTCAGGCACATGGCCTCGGCCATGTTTCCTACCGTTTCGCCACGTGCCAATCGCAGGAAGACCTGCATTTCGCGATCCGACAGCGACTCGTGGGCTGCACGGTTCTCCCCTCCAGACGTCATGCCGTCGGCAAGCATTTCTGCCACTGCCGGGGTGATATACCGACGGCCGAGAGACACCGTTCGCACCGCCTTGACGATCTCGTCGGGGTCTGCTTCCTTGTTGATATAGCCACTGGCGCCCAGCCGCAGCAACGTGGTGGCGTAGTGCGCCTCCGGAAAGCCGCTGAGGATCAGGACCGGCAGCTTGGGGAAGCGCGCCTTGATGGCGGAGAGCGCGTCCACGCCGCTTTGATCCGGCATGGAGATGTCCATCAACAGCACGTCCACCTCGCCGCCCCGGACCAGTTCGAGCGCCTCGCGTCCGTTCGCAGCCTCACCGGTGACGCGCAGATCGACATGCTCCGAAAGGAACTGACGCAACCCCGTGCGGACGATGGCGTGGTCATCGACGATGCCGACCTTGATCATGCGTGGTACCCCTGATGAACGGATGAGAAAGCGTAGCAGCGGGCCGATGCCGATGACATCGGAGATGTCCTACAGGCCCGAATGCCGGAATTTTGCGAGGCGACAACGCTTGTCGGCCTCGTCCGACAGGCGAATCGCCTCGTCGCCTATCGTTTCCGTGGGGGCCGCGACCTAACCTTCGTTCACACGCCAGGGACTCGCCCGGCGCACGAACCAACAAGGAGTCCACCATGTCATCGATACCTTCCACCAAGATCAGGATGCTGGTCATTGCATCCGCAGCCACCATGGCCCTCGGCCTCTCCGCCTGCGGCAAGTCCGACGATGGGCGCACCGCCGGCCAGAAGGTCGACACTGCCATTGCAAAGGCCGAGCAAAAGGCCGAAGAGGTCAAGGCCGATGCCAAGTCCGCCGCCGAATCCGCGAAGGAAAGTACTGCCAACGCGGTCGACGCCGTGGCCGACAAGGCGCGCGATGCGGCCATCACGGCGTCGGTGAAGGCGGAACTGGCCAAGGACAGTTCGCTCAGCGCACTCAGCATCGACGTGGACACCGTGGGTGGCCGCGTGGCATTGCACGGCACGGCTCCCGACGCATCGGCACAGGCACGTGCGACGGCGCTGGCCAGCGCGGTAGACGGCGTGAAGTCTGTCGACAACCAGCTCACGATCAGCCCAAAGGGCTGAGTCGAAACACCCACATAGATACCGGAGGATTCACCAATGAAACGCGAAAAGACAGACAAGCCCAGTGGCGAACGCCTGCAGCTTGACCAAGCCGGTCTCGATGCCGCAAAGCGTGACACGAACGATGGCGCCATCACGCCGGCCTACGGGCCTTGGCGCGAAGACATCGTGAAGATGCTCAACGACGCCCTTGCGACCGAGTTGACCTGCGTGCTGCGATATCGCCGCCATCACTTCACCGCCGACGGGCTGGCATCGCCGAAGATCGCCGAAGAATTCATGGTGCATGCCAACGACGAACTCGGGCATGCCGACCGCCTGGCCGAACGCATCGTCCAATTGGGCGGCGAACCCGACTTCCGCCCCGAGTCGCTGCCGGAGCGAAGCCACGCCGATTACGACGACTCGACGGACCTGAATGCAATGATCAAGGCCAACTTGATCGCCGAGCGCGTCGCGGTGGAGTCGTACCGGCAAATGATTGCGCTCCTTGCCGACAAGGATCCGACGACGCGACGTTTGCTCGAGGATATTCTGGCGGACGAAGAGGAGCATGCCGACGAGCTCAAGGATTGGTTGGCACGTTGATCGTCCCTACCGGCGTCGTCGCGGCGCCTCGCACGCT
>JAHECD010000204.1 GCA_024641945.1 Rubrivivax sp.
TCGCGCTGTTGCTCAGCGGCGGCATGCTGGTCTTTCCGCGCCTGCCCATGGTGCTTTTCGTCTTTGCTGCGGCGCTGGCGCTGGACGGCTTCCGGTTTCGCATCCACCGGCGACTGGTGCCCCCGATGGTCTTTCTCGGCGGTCTGCTCGCGGTCCAGGCCCTGCATCCCCAGGGTTTCGACCTCGGTTCGACGTTCACGCGCTATACCAATTTCGCGGCGGGGCTCTGCCTGCTGGGCATGTACCTGCGCGCCGGCGAGCGGGCGCTGGCCGACGACCTCTTCGCAATCCTGCCGTGGCTCGCGGTCCAGGCCCTGCTCACGGTGCCGCTGGCCACCTTTGCGAATTTTCTCTTCCTGCCGTTCGACGTCGACGGCACGCCGTACCGTACTTTCCTGCTGATCTTCACGTACCACGTGCTGCTGGACGGCACGACGATGCTGCCGCGCCCCGACGGCTTCTTTTTCGAGCCGGGCGTCTTCCAGATCTACCTCAACGTCTACCTCTACCTGGCCTTGCTGGTCTTCCGCCGGCCGAGGCACGTGGTGCTGGCAGCGTCGAGCGTGCTCGCCACGCAGTCGACCACGGGCATCATCATCCTGATGCTGCTGTTTGCCTTCGCCGCAGTGGCTGCGCTCGCCACCGTCTCGCTCGGCCGCAAACTCGCGGTGCTGGTCGCCGCGGTGTGCATCGGCATCCCGGTGGTTGGGATCGCCATCGACAACATCGAGAGCAAAACCGTCGGTGAGGGACGCGGGTCGTCCTGGGCACGCGAATACGACCTGTACACCGGTCTGAACGTGATCGCCGAACACCCATGGCTGGGCATCGGGTTCAACTACCAAGCCTACTACGCCCTGGCGGGCCAGTTGGGATTCGAGGAGACCCAGCTCAGCGACTACCACCTCGAGGACCGGGGCAACACCAACGGCATCGTCACACTCTTCTACAGCCTGGGAATCCCGCTCGGGCTGGTGTTCGTCGCGGGACTGTTCCGACAGCGCTTCTTTCCGCACCGGGGGCTGTTCGGCATCTGCATGATGCTTTCGCTGTTCGGCGAGGCGCTGTTCTTCAGCCCCTTCATTTCGATGCTCCTCTTCAGTGGCCTGACGGCCGCGCCCCGCCGCCCGCGCGCAGCGCTGTCTTCGCCACTGGCGCCAACCTGAGTCCGGCACCACAGATGGCCAGAATCCTGCTGATCAGCATCGACTACTACGCCTACCCCGACGAGATCGTGAAGGCGCTCGGGCAGATGGGTCACGAGGTGACCCATCACCCGATCGAGAAGCGGACGTTCGGCGCCAAGACGCTCAAACGCCTGACGCCAGCGTATTACCGCAAACGCCTGGACGAGTACCACGCGCAGATCGTCGAGGCCAGTGCGGACACGGCATTCGACATCGTCCTGTTCATCCAGGTCCACCACGTCTCGATGGCGAACATCATGCGCCTGAAGGCGCTGCATCCCGCAGCGCGATTCGTCCTCTACAACTGGGACTCGCTGGCAGTCCACGACTACAGCCGCTACCTGGCGTTCTTCGATCGGGTCTTCACCTTCGACGAAAATGATGCTGCTCGGCTGGGCGTGAGCTACCTGCCACTGTTCGCTCTGCCGGAGTACTTCAACGTGACGAGCGAGCGCCCGCCGCGCTTCGACGTCTACTTCGTCGGGTCGATGGGAACGATCGCGCGCGTCGAGGCATTGAAGAAGTTCGATGCGTTCTGCGGCCAGAACGGGCTTCGTTTCAGCAAGCGGCTGCACTGCAGCCCCTACGCTCTGTTCCTGCTCGTGAAGCACGGCCTGTTCATGGACGGCGTCACGACGCGGTCGATCCCGACCGCGCAGATCGCCGCACTGGCAGCGCAATCGACGGCCGTATTCGACTACGCCAACCATCCGCAATCGGGGTTCACGATGCGCCTGATCGAAAACCTTGCCGCGGGCCGGAAGATCATCACTTCCAACCACCTCGTCCGCGAGCAGCCGTTCTATTCACCGGACAGGATCCTGATCTTTGCGGGCACCGATTTTTCGGCCGTTCCGGATTTCCTCGCCACCCCTTTGGCGGCGCAGCGCTCGTTCGACGAGTTCACCGTCCGCAACTGGGCCACGCAGGTACTGGCCCCATGAACCTGCGACTGCCGATCTCGCGCTTCGTACAGCGCCTGCGATTCCACTTCTACAGGGCGCGCGGCTACGACATCCAGCCGACCTGCGAACTCGAGCGCAACCTCAACCTCGACCGGCTGTTCCCGGGCGGTATCCACATCGGCGCGCACACCATCGTGGCGTCGCGCGCAACCATCCTCAGCCACAAGCTCATCCCGCTGAAATCGCAGAGCCGGTTCGTCGGCGAGAATGTGCACACCTATATCGGCAGCTTCTGCGTGATCGGCGTCGGCGCCACCATCATGGGGGGCGTACGTATTGGCGACGACGTGGTCGTCGGCGCGGGCGCCGTGGTGACGCGGGACGTACCGTCCAACTCCATCGTCGCCGGCAACCCCGCCCGCATCATCCGCTCCGGCATCACGATGGAAGGGCTTCGGCTCTAACCCTGGCATCAACAAGTCCACCTCAAATGTCTACCAAGCGAGCCCTTCTCGACCTGGCCAACACCGTGTTGCGCCCCACCGGCGTACAGCTCTACCGCGAGGGCACCGACATGAAGTCGGTTCTCGAGCGATTCCCGGCGCGTGCGCGGAACATCCGCAGCGTCATCGACATCGGCGCCTCGACCGGCCGCTGGAGCGCCATGGCCATGCCGCTGTTCCCGAACGCCCGCTTCATCGGGATCGACCCGTTGGTCGAGCGCGAGCCCGACCTCAAGCGCCTCAAGCAGCGGGAACCGCGCTTCGACTACGAGCTCTGCGTGGCCGGCGAAGAGGCCGACGGCATGGTCGACATGGCGGTTGGCGACGACCTCGACGGCAGCACCGTGGGCGGCAGCGATGGCAAGGTCCGGCGTGTGCCGTCGCATTCGGTCGACCGCCTCGTCGAGATGAAGGCGTGCAGCGGCCCCTTCATGCTCAAGTTCGATACACACGGCTTCGAGGTGCCGATCCTCAACGGCGCAGCCAAGACGCTGGAACAGACCGACTACATCGTGATGGAGGTCTACAACTACCGCCACACCGGCGGGACACTGCTGTTCCACGAGATGTGCACGCTGCTCGAAGGCAGGGGCTTCCGCTGCTTCAACATGGCCGATCCATTGCAGCGCCCGCTCGACCACGCGCTCTGGCAAATGGACTTCTTCTTCGCCCGCAAGGACGACGAGGTGTTCCGCCACGACAGCTACCGCGCGCCGAAATGACCTCCGGCGCCATGACGGCCGCCGCACCGGCGGCGCGCTTCGTCGATGTCTTCGGTCTGCACGTGTTCTCGGACGACCTGGCCGTGATCCCGATCGGCGGGCCGTGCGCCACCGTCAGCACGATCAGCCCGAATTCCTGGGGCATTTCGAGCCGGGACGACGAGTTCCACGCGGCGCTGCAGCAGGCCGACTACCTGGTGCTCGACGGCGTGTATTTCGGCCTGGCCAGCATCCTGCTACTGGGCCGCACGATCAAGGCCAACCAGGGGCCCGACGTCTTCCACCATTTCATGCGCCGGCTCGACGCGAGCGGCGGGCGGGCGTTCTTCCTCGGCGCGTCGGACGCCACCCTGGCAAAGATTGCCGCGCGCGCCGCGCAGGACTACCCGCGGGTGAAAGTCGGCGCTTTCTCACCGCCATACAAACCCGCCTTCAGCGCCGCCGACGATGCGCTGATGCTGAAGGCGATCGACGCCTTTGCGCCCGATGTGCTGTTCCTCGGCATGACGGCACCGAAACAGGAAAAGTGGGCGCACAAACACCGTGGCCGCATCCACGCGCACCTGGCGGTATCGATCGGCGG
>JAHECD010000019.1 GCA_024641945.1 Rubrivivax sp.
CCCGAGGACTTCACGATGTCGGCCGAAGCGGACATCTATCCGCTGCAGGCACCCGAACTCGCCGACAGGATCGATGGCGCCATCGGTGAAGGCTCGCAGTTTCACCAGACCTACGGCTACTACGCGCGGGGCGTGGGCCCCGAAACTGCCGTACTGCCGCGAGGCTGGATTGATTCGTACCTTCATGGGGACCCCCTGCGACGATAAGGCCCACGGTGCCGCCGACGCGGCCTGCCCGCGCCAGAAGAGCCCGTCCCCGCAAACGGTGCTCCGTCGTGGGCATCGACGGGCCCGCGCCGCATTTGACGACGCGCCGGTCCATGCGCCGCGCGCGTCTTGGGTTCCGGCTATGCTGCCGCCAATGCAAGACATCGTCAGCGTTACCGGCATCACCAAGACCTATGCATCGGGCTTCCAGGCACTCAACGGCATCGACCTGGCCATCCACAGCGGCGAGATCTTCGCGCTGCTCGGCCCCAACGGGGCCGGCAAGACGACGCTGATCAGCATCGTCTGCGGCATCGTCAACGCCAGCAGCGGCAAGGTGGTGGTCGATGGCCACGACATCGTGCGCGACTTTCGCGCCGCGCGTTCGATCATCGGGCTGGTGCCGCAGGAGCTGACGACCGACGCGTTCGAGACGGTCTGGAACACGGTCTCTTTCAGCCGCGGACTCTTCGGCCGGGCGCCGAACCCGGCGCACATCGAGAAGGTGCTCAAGGCGCTGTCGTTGTGGGACAAGAAGGACAACAAGATCATGACGTTGTCGGGGGGCATGAAGCGCCGCCTGATGATCGCCAAGGCACTGTCGCACGAGCCCAAGGTGCTGTTCCTCGACGAGCCCACGGCCGGCGTCGACGTCACGCTGCGGCGCGACATGTGGCAACTCGTGCGCGAGCTGCGCGACACCGGCGTCACGGTGATCCTCACCACCCACTACATCGAGGAGGCCGAGGAGATGGCCGACCGCGTGGGGGTCATCAACAAGGGCGAGCTGGTGCTGGTGGAGAACAAGGCCGAGCTGATGCGCAAGCTCGGTCGCAAGGAGCTGACGCTACAACTCGCCGCGCCGCTGGCGCAGGTGCCCGACAAGCTGCAGCCGTATGCGCTGACGCTGTCGGCCGATGGGAACGACCTCACGTATACCTACGATGCGCAGAGCGGCCGTGCCGGCATCGCCACGCTGCTGAAGGACCTGGGCGACCTGGGCATCCCGTTCAAGGACCTGCACACCACGCAGAGTTCGCTCGAGGACATCTTCGTCGGCCTGCTGAAGGAGGGTGCATGAATCTGCACGCCGTACGCGCGATCTACCGCTTCGAGATGGCACGCGCCTGGCGCACCGTGATGCAGAGCATCATCTCGCCGGTGATCTCCACCTCGCTGTATTTCATTGTCTTCGGCGCGGCGATCGGCTCGCGCATCCCCGAGATGGGCGGTGTGAGCTACGGCGCCTTCATCGTGCCTGGGCTCATGATGCTGTCGCTGCTGACGCAGAGCATCTCGAACGCGTCGTTCGGCATCTACTTTCCCAAGTTCACCGGCACGATCTACGAGTTGCTGTCGGCGCCGGTGTCGGCGTTCGAGATCGTGCTGAGCTACGTCGGTGCGGCGGCCACCAAGTCGATCATGCTCGGGCTCATCATCCTGGCCACGGCCTGGCTCTTCGTGCCGCTGCGCATCGAGCACCCGTTCTGGATGGTGCTGTTCCTCGTGCTCACGGCGGTCACGTTCAGCCTGTTCGGATTCATCATCGGCATCTGGGCCGACGGCTTCGAGAAGCTTCAGATCGTGCCGCTCCTGATCATCACGCCGCTGACGTTCCTCGGCGGCAGTTTCTACTCGATCGAGATGCTGCCGCCGTTCTGGCAGAAGGTGGCGCTGCTGAACCCCGTGGTCTACCTGGTGAGCGGCTTCCGCTGGAGTTTCTACGGCACGGCCGACGTCGGGCTCGGACTGAGCCTGGGCATGACGTTCGCCTTTCTCGCCGTGTCGATGGCCGTGGTGGTCTGGATCTTCCGCACCGGCTACCGGCTCAAGACCTGACCGGGCAAGCGTGGCCCGCGTGGCCGCGCCGCCGTCAGAAGGTCGTCTCGGCCGACACGCGCCACGCGCGCGGTGGCAGCGGGTAGAGGTACACGTGGCCGAACTCGTACGGCGACTCCTTCCAGGCCCGCCGGTCGGCCAGGTTGTCGATGCCGGCACGCCAGGTCACCTTGGCCGGGCCGAGTGACTGCTCCCAGCGTGCGCCCACGTCGATGCGCGCCCAGCCCGGAATGCGCACGCCGTTGTCGTCCGGCAGCACCATCCGGTCGCTCTCGGCCGTGACGCCGGCGCTCAGTTCCAGGCCGGGCACCGCCGCGACACGGTAGCCGCCCCGCAGCAAGAGCGTGGTCTTGGGCACGTTCACCGGGCGCAGCCCGTTCACGCCGGGCGTGCTCGACCCTTTGCGGGCCGCGTCGAGCCACATCGCGCTGGCGGTCCAGGACCACGGGCCGGTGCGGCCGGACAGACTGGCTTCCAGCCCGCGGTGGCGCGCGCTGCCGTCGATGACCCGGGTGCAAGTGGCATCGGCATCGCAGGTGCCGGCGTCCACGGCCTGCGGGCGGTCGATGTCGAAGTAGGCGAGGGCGGCTTCCACGCCCTCGCCGGCGTGTTTGATACCGGCCTCGAACTGGCGGCTCTTGAGGGCGGGCAGGGCCTGGCCGGCGTTGGTGTAACGCGCGCGGTTCGGTGCCACCTCGGACTCCATGCCCTGGCCCCAGCTGGCATACAGCAGTGTCTGCGGCGTGATCTGCTGCGCGAGCGCGAGCCACGGCGTCGTCAGGCTCTGCCGGTAGTGCGTGGCGCGCAGGCCGTCGTCCGCGGGGCTCGTGCGCTCGCTCGCGCGATCGAGCCGCGTGTGGCGCAGGCCGGCCCACAGGCTCCAGTCGCCCAGGCGCATGGCATCGTGCAGGCTCAGCTCCGTGCTGCGCTCGGTGCGGTTGGTATTGGCATCGGTGAAGCCGGCCGACGGCGCTACGTCGACGGTGCCGTCGATGTTGCCGAGCGGCGGGCCGGCCAGGTCGAAGACCTGGTCCTGGAAGCGGCCCGTGTAGCGGCTGCTCAGCACGCCGGCCTGCAGGCGGTGTTCGACGGCGCCGGTGACCACGCGGCCCGCGACCGACAGGTCCAGCGCGTCGGTGTTGCGGCGCTCGTTGTCGCTGATGTATTCCCAGTACGAGAACGTGCCGTCGGGCGCGTAGCGGTCGCACCACAGCGGGCATTCGTAGTCCGCGTTGAAGACGCCGTACGGGAAGGCGGTGCGGTCGTCGCTCTGCAGCCGTTGCGCCATGGCATGTGCCGTGAAGCGCCAGTCGTTCGACAACTGCTGCTGCCATCGCAAGGAGATGGTGTTGCCGTCCATCTCGACCGGCTGGCGCCACGGCTGGCGGTTCAGGTTGATGCGCGGGTCGATGCGGCGGGCGTCGGGCACGGTGTCGCCGAGCATGCTGAATCCGGCGACGCTGGGCTGGCGCTGGCGGCTCGATTCGAACTCGGCTTCGAGCAGCGACTCGGGGCTCACGCGCCAGTCGCCGGCCAGCGCGACCATCGAGCGGTGGCCCGCGGTGTCGCGCACCTGCGGGTCCAGGTGTTCGTACGCCGCGTTCAGGCGCAGGCCGAACGTGCCGTCGGGACCGAACCGGTCACCCAGGTCGATGGCGCCGAGCACCGAGCCGCCTTCGCGCATGGCCAGCGTGGCGCTTCGCACGCTGCGGTCGGGGCGCTTGACGACGAGGTTGACGAGCCCGCCGGGCGCGCTCGTGCCGGCCTGGATGCCGCTGGCGCCCTTGAGCAGTTCGAGCCGCTCCTTGTTGTCGAGCGCGATCGCGGTTTCCGCGTTGATCGGCAGGCCGTCGCGGCGGTAGTTGGCGCGGTTGTCGAGCGCGTAGCCACGCACCGACAACTGGCTCCAGTAGCCTTCGGCGTTGTAGGCGTCGCCCACGCTGGCGTCGACGCGGGTCAGGCCACCGATCGACAGCACGCCGGCATCGGCGAGGCGGCCCGCGTCGAAGGCGGCGCCGCTCAGCGGCGAGCGCGCCAACGGCGCGTCGCCGAAGCCGGTGATCGACGGGCCCGCGATGCCGCGGCCGGTGATGGTGACGGTCTGTGTGGCTTGGGCCAGGGCCCCGCCGGACAGGGCCAAGGACGCCGCGGCGGCGAGCGGCGCGGTGCGGAAGATCGATCGGAACGGTGCCATCGTGAGCCTTTGCAGCAGATGGCAGGTCGGCGGGTCTGGATGCACGCCTGGGCCTGGGGACCGGCGGTGCTGAGACTGCTTCCCTGCGCGAGGATTACCTCAATCAGGTTCAAAGGGACTTTCTCAGTCGGCGCCGCTTGCGCAGTGCCAACACCCCTAGCGAAGAGCCCACATTATGGCCAAGAAAAAAGCCCGCCGGAAGGCGGGCTCGGGCGGGCCGTGCGAAACGCGTTCAATCGAAGACCGGTGTCTCCACGCCCAGCACCTTGTGCAGCTTCGGGCTCGTCGTCGTGTACTGCAACAGCACGCGCTTCTCGGGAAAGATGTACGGCGCGGCACCGAAGGCGGCCAGCGCGGCCTCGTGGAAGCCCGACAGGATGAGCTTCTTCTTGCCCGGGTAGGTGTTGATGTCGCCGACCGCAAAGATCCCCGGCGTGCTGCTCTGGAATTTTTCGGTGTCCACCGTGATCTGCTTGCGGTCGATGTCCAGCCCCCATTCGGCGATCGGGCCGAGCTTGGGGCTCAGGCCGAAAAAGACCAGCAGCATATCCAGCGGCACCACGCGCGTGACGCCGTCGCCGCCCGTGACCTTGATTTGCGCGAGACGCCCGCCGGACTCCTCGATGCCGGTCACCTGCCCGACCATGAACTGCATCTCGAAGGCGTCGCACAGCTCGCGCATGCGCGCCACGCTGGCCGGCGCCGCGCGGAAGCCGTCGCGGCGGTGGATCATGATCACGCTCTCGGCCTTGTGCGGGCCGTCCTGCACGAAGTTGAGCGCCCAGTCGAGTGCACTGTCGCCGCCGCCGACGATGACGAGATTCTTGCCCCCGAACTGCTCGGGATTGCGAACGCGGTAATGCAGCTGGGTGCCGTCGTACTTCTCGATGCCGTCGACCTTGAGCGTGCGCGGCTGGAACGAGCCCACGCCACCCGCAATGAAGATCGTCTTGCTCAGGAACCGTGTGCCCTTGGCGGTCTCGACATAGAAGCGCTTGTCCTCCTGCTGACGCACCACCGTGACTTCCTGGCCGAAGTGGAACGTGGCACCGAACGGCTCGATCTGCTTGAGCAGGTTGTCGGTGAGTTCCTTTCCGGTACACACCGGCACCGCCGGGATGTCGTAGATCGGCTTGTCAGGGTACAGCTCGATGCACTGGCCGCCCGGGTAGGCGAGCGAGTCGATCACATGCGCCTTGATCTCGAGCAGGCCGAGTTCGAAGACCTGGAAAAGGCCGACCGGGCCCGCACCGACGATGACGGCATCGGTCTCGATCGGGCCGTCGTGGCTGCGGGCCGTCTCCGGCACCTGGGCGTTGGGCGTGGGTTCCATCGTTCGGGTTTCAGCGCTTCAGCTCGGCGAGCTTGTCCTTCACGTCTTTCCATTCGTCGGCGTCGGGCAGGCCGCCCTTGCTGCGCGTGATGCTGGGCCACTTGCGCGACAGCTCGGCGTTCAGCGCGATGAACTGCTGCTGGTCGCCCGGCACGTCCTCCTCGGGCACGATCGCATTCACCGGGCACTCCGGGATGCACACCGCGCAGTCGATGCACTCGTCCGGATCGATCGTGAGAAAGTTCGGCCCCTCGCGGAAACAGTCGACGGGGCAGACATCCACGCAGTCGGTGTACTTGCAGCGGATGCACGATTCGAGGACGACGTGGGTCATGGCAGACGTCTTGGAGTTGGGGTGGTCGGCGAGGCGCAGGCGGCGCGCCGCGGGAGCGCGCGCCGGTGCAGAGAACGGCAGATTTTACGGTGCCGCGGCGGCACCCGACCTGACGCCGATCAGGGCCATCGGGCCGGCAGGTCGAGCCGGCACCTTGCCGGGCTCTAGCGCCGGCACCATCCCTGGCATCAGCCCTGGCAATTGCGCCGGCACAGGCACCGGACCCGCGCCGACCCCGACGGTCACGACCGTCGGCCGGCCCGCGTGCAGCAACGCCGCCTCGGCGAGTGTGTCGGCGCGATGGTCGCTGGCCAGCTGGTCGGGCCAGCCGGCGCGCGAGACCACGCTCACGGGTGTATCGGCTGGCCAGCCGGCGGCGTGCAATTGCCGCGACAGTGCGGCCAGCTGGCGCCCTGCCATGTAGAACACCTCGGTGTCCGCGCTGCGGCCACCACGCAACTCCCCGCTGCGGGTCATGGCGGTGGTCAGGCTGACGCTGCGTCCACGTCCACGGCGCGTGAGCGGGCGGGCGGTGGCGGCCGCGGCGGCCAGGGCGGCCGTCACACCGGGGACCACCTCGCACTCGATACCCGCCAGCGCCAACGCCGCGAGTTCTTCTTCGAGCCGCCCGAAGATGCTCGGGTCACCGCCCTTGAGGCGCACGACGCAGCCGTGCCCACGGGCCTGCTGCACCAGCAGCGCGTTGATCTTCGTCTGGCCAGTGGCGTGGCAGAAACCGCGCTTGCCGACATCGATCCAGCGCGCGCGCGGGGCGAAATCGCGCAGTGCGGGGTCGGTCAGCGCGTCGAACAGCACCACCTCGGCGTGGCCGAGCGCACGTGCACCGCGGACGGTGATCAGGTCGGCCGCGCCGGGGCCGGCGCCGATGAACCAGACCTTGCCACTCACGAGGTTGTCCCCTGTACCAGCAGCGCGCCGCTCGTGCGGTGGCTTGCCGGGTCGACGACGATCAGCGCGCCGCCGACGCGGTGTGTCGCATACGGCTGCAGCGGCAACGGCTGCTGCAGCTCGACGACGACCTCGCCAATCTCGTTGACGCCGAGTTCGTGCGCGTCGGTCGGCGCCAGCGTCTGAATGTCGAGGCGATGCACGACCTCGACGATGCGCGCCTGGGCCCAGCGCTGCGCGTGGCGCACGAGGTACTTGCGGCCGACGCGGGCCGGCTCGGTATCGAGCCACGCCAGCGTGGCGCTGAAGCGCGCTGACGGCTGCACGGCGCCGGGCGCGGTGATCCAGTCGCCGCGCGAGATGTCGAGCGGGCGGTCGAGCACCAGCCCGGCCGATTCGCCCACGTCGGCCGCGCCGACGTCGCTGCCGGCGCGTCGCACGGCTTGCACCCGCGCCCGTTCACCGCTCGGAAAGACCTGCACCTCGTCACCGATGGCCACGCGGCCGCTCGCCAGCCGGCCCCAGAAGACGCGCTCGGGGTTGGCGCCGTCGTCGCCGTCGACACGGGCCACGTATTGCACCGGCTGCGCCATCGGCGCGTCGCCATCGTCGTCGGCCGACGGCAGGTGTTCCAGCAACTGCAGCAGGCTCGGGCCGCGGTACCACGGCACGTCGAGCGGCGTGGTGACGTTGTCGCCGCGCAGCGCACTCACTGGCACGATGCCCGCTGGCACGATGCCGGCATCGTGAGCAAACGCCTGCAGCGCTGCGCGCACGGCGCTGAAGGCGGCTTGCGGGTCGTCCACCGCGTCGAGCTTGTTGACGGCGAAGACGATGCTCGGCACACGCAGGCGGTGGGCCAGCAGCGCATGCCGGCGCGTCTGCGCGAGCAGCGGCACGCCGGCAGCGCGCCAGTCGATCTTGGTGATGTCCACCAGCACCACCGCGGCGTCGCTGCCGGCGGCGGCGGTGACCATGTTGCGCGTGTACTGCTCGTGGCCCGGCGCGTCGGCGATGATGAACTTGCGCCGCGGCGTCGCGAAGTAGCGGAACGCAACGTCGATCGTGATGCCCTGTTCGCGTTCGGCCTCCAGGCCGTCGGTGAGCAGCGAAAGGTCGATGTCCGCGCCGGCCGCCTTGTGTTCGAGGTGCGCCATCTGGTCGGCCAGGATCGCGCGGCTGTCGAACAGCAGGCGCCCGATGAGCGTGCTCTTGCCGTCGTCCACGCTGCCCGCAGTGAGGAAGCGCAGGGCCTTTTGCGGCCGCGCCTCGAGATGCGGCTTCAATACGGCGTTCATCAGAAATAGCCCTCTTTCTTGCGGCGCTCCATGGCGCTGTCGGATGCGCGGTCGTCCATGCGGGTGGCGCCGCGCTCGCTGACGGTGACGGTCAGGGTCTCGGCCACCACGTCGACCGCGTTCGCGGCCGGGCTTTCGACCGGGCAGGTGCACGTCATGTCGCCGACGGTGCGAAAGCGCACCAGCGCGTTCTCGACCTGCTCGCCGGGCTGCACCGGCGTCACCGGCGTCACCGGCACGAGCAGCCCCTTGCGCCGCACGACCTCGCGCCGGTGCGCGTAGTACATCGGCGGCAGCGGGATGTTCTCGCGCGCGATGTAGAGCCACACGTCGAGCTCGGTCCAGTTGCTGATCGGGAAGGCGCGGAAATGCTCGCCCGGGCGGATGCGCGTGTTGAAGAGCGTCCACAACTCGGGCCGCTGCTCCTTGGGCTGCCACTGGCCGAAGCTGTCGCGGTGGCTGAAGATGCGTTCCTTGGCACGCGCCTTCTCCTCGTCGCGCCGCGCGCCGCCAATCAGGCAGTCGTAGCGGTGCTCCTCGATCGCCTCGAGCAGCGCCACGGTCTGGTGGCCGTTGCGCGATTCCAGCTCGTGCGAGAGCCGCACCGTGCCGCGAGCGATGGAATCCTCCACGTGCCCGACCACCAGGCGCTCGCCCATCTCCGCGACACGCCGGTCGCGGAACTCGATGACCTCGGGGAAGTTGTGGCCGGTATCCACGTGCAGCAGCGGGAAGGGCAGGCGGCCCTTGAAGTCGTTGCCGTGCACGCGGGTCTTGAAGGCCTTCTCGGCCAGGCGCAGCACGACGCAGGAATCCTTGCCACCCGAAAACAGCAGCGCGGGCCGCTCGAACGAGGCCGCGACCTCGCGCAGGATGAAGATCGCCTCTTCTTCCAGCCCGTCGAGATGCCCGTGGTCGATCTCGGGCAGGAATTCGTTCAGACTCTGCGGCGCGTTCATGCGGCCACTCCTCGTGGGTTGTTCACGTGCAGGCCGCACTCCTTCGCCTGGTCGTCCTCCCACCACCAGCGGCCGGCGCGGAACGGCTCGCCGAGCGAGATCGCGCGGGTGCACGGCGCGCAGCCGATGCTGGGATAGAAGTCGTCGTGCAGCGTGTTGTAGGGCACGTCGTTGACCTTGATGTAGTGCCACACGTCGGCCCACGACCAGTCGGCCAGCGGGTTGAGCTTGATGCGACCGTCGGCCTCGGTCTCGCTGAACGGGACGACCGCCCGTCCGTCGCTTTGTTCGCGGCGCAGGCCGGTGATCCAGGCGCGGCGGCCCGCCAGCAGGCGCTTCAGTGGCTCGAGCTTGCGCACGCCGCAGCAGGCCTTGCGCAGTTCGACGCTGCGGTACATCGCGTCGTCGCCGTGTTCGCGCACGAAGTGGATGACGTTCTGCGCCACCGGCAGGAAACGCTCGACCTGCAGGCCGTAGCGCTGTTCGATCGCCGGGATCAACGCCAGTGTGTGCAGGTGCAGCGCGCCGGTATCGAGCGTGGCCACGGCGATCGGCAGGCGGTGGCGGGCAATGATGTCGGTGACGACCATGTCCTCGGCGCCGAGGCTCGTGGCCTGGACGATGGCGCCCGCGTGCTCGGTCGCAGCCGATTGCAGCTGCGCCACGGCGTGCGCCACCCGTCCGTCGAAGCCGTCGCGCAGGCGCGCATGAAGTTCAATGGCCGACATGCCGGGCTCCTTCGAATGGCTCCGTGCGGCGGAACGCCGGTTGCGGCTCCGTCACGTCGCCCTGGTAGTGGCCGGCGAAGAAGCGCAACGCGCGCTGCGCCGAATCCAGGCTCTGGTCGGCGCGAAGTTGCACCGCGTCGAAGCCGGTGCGTTGCAGCAGCGGCAGCATGTCCACCAGCACCTCGCCGGTGGCGCGTACCTCGCCGGTGAAACGCAGCCGCGTGCGCAGCACGCGGGCCTGCGAGTAGGCACGGCCGTCCGTCCATTTGGGGAAGTCCAGCACCACGAGCGACAGCCTCGGCAGGTCGTCCTTGAGGTCCTCGATGTCGCGGTCGTTCGGCAGGGCGACGCCGATATGCTGCATCCCGGCCGGCCAGTGGCCGCGTACCGCGTGCCACTGGTCGAGCGTCAGCAGGCTGTGCTCGCGCGGCGCCGGCGTCGGGCGCGGGCCGTCTTCGCCGGCAGCGGCTTGCCACTGGTCGTGGTGGGGGTCGACGAATTTCATCTGGATGCTCCCGTTCAGGCCGTCGCCGTGGCTTGCCGCACCTGGTCGGCGGCGCTGCGGAATGGCACCGTGCCGATGCGGCGCGCGGTGTCGACGAAGCGCTCGCCAGGCCGGCGCTCACTGCGGTAGGTATCGATCAAGGCTTCGAGCACGTCCGGCACCTCGTCGGCGGCGAACGACGGGCCGATGACCTTGCCCGCCACGGCCGGGCCGCTGAGGGTGGAACCGTCGGAGCCGCCGAGCGTGACCTGGTACCACTCGCTGCCGTCCTTGTCGACGCCGAGGATGCCGATGTGGCCGCTGTGGTGGTGGCCGCAGCTGTTGATGCAGCCGCTGATGTGCAGGTCGATGTCGCCGATGTCGTACAGCGTGTCGAGGTCGTCGAAGCGCTCGTTGATCGCCGCGGCAACGGGGATGGACCGCGCGTTCGCCAGACCGCACAGGTCGCCGCCGGGGCAGGCGATCATGTCGGTCAGCAGGCCGATGTTCGGCGTGGCAAAGCCGAGTGCGCGGGCCGCCGTCCAGAGTGCACGCAGCTCGGTTTCGTGCACCCACGGCAACAGCAGGTTCTGGTCGTGCGTGACACGCAGCTCGCCCTGGCTGAAGCGGTCGGCCAGATCGGCCGCGGCGTCCATCTGCGCCGCGGTCACGTCGCCCGGCGGCAGGCCGGCGCGCTTGAGCGACAGGGTCACGGCGCGGTGCCCGGGCAGACGGTGCGCGTGCACGTTGCGTTCGATCCAGCGGGTGTAGGCGATCGGCTCGTCGGTCGACCCCTGCGCCGGCGCCACCACCGCGGCGGTGCGAAGCCCCGCCGGCAGCACGAAACTCGCCGCGATGCGGTCGAGTTCGGCCTGCGGGATCAGGTGCTCGCTGCCACCGGCGTCTTCGCCCAGGATCTGCGCGAACTCGGTGTTCACGGCATCGAGGAAGCGCGGACCCTCGGCCTTGACGAGGATCTTGATGCGGGCCTTGTACAGGTTGTCGCGCCGGCCGTAGCGGTTGTAGACCCGCACCACGGCCTCGATGAAGACGAGGATCTGCTGCCACGGCACGAACGCGTTGATCAGCGTGCCGATCACCGGCGTGCGCCCCATGCCGCCACCGACGTAGGTCTCGAAGCCCACCTCGCCGGCGGCGTTCTTCACCAGCTGCAGGCCGATGTCGTGCCAGCGGATCGCAGCGCGGTCTTCCGCGGCGCCGCTGACGGCGATCTTGAATTTGCGCGGCAGGAACGCGAATTCAGGATGCAGCGTGCTCCACTGCCGCAGCACTTCGCAATAGGGGCGGGGGTCGACGACCTCGTCGGGCGCGATGCCGGCCAGTGCGTCGCTGGTGATGTTGCGGATGCAGTTGCCGCTGGTCTGGATGCCGTGCATGTCGACCTCGGCCAGCAGGTCCATCACGTCGGCGCTGCGCGCCAGCGGGATCCAGTTGAACTGCAGGTTCTGGCGCGTCGAGAAGTGGCCGAAGCCGCCGCGCTCGGTGTCCCGGCCGGCATCCTGCAAGTCGTATTCGCGCGCGATCCGGGCGAGCATGCGCAGTTGCCGGGCACTGAGTTCGCCATACGGCACGGCCACGCGCAGCATCGGCGCATGCCGCTGCACGTACCAGCCGTTCTGCAGGCGCAGCGGTCGGAAGGCGTCTTCTTCCAGCTCACCCGCGAGGTGGCGCTCGAGCTGGTCGCGGTACTGCGCGGCACGCGTGCGGATGAACTGGCGGTCGAATTCGGTATAGCGGTACATGATGTTCAGGCGATGACCTTGATGCCCGCCGTGACGAGCGAGATGCACAACAGCCCGCGCACGACACGCTCGGGCATCTGTTTGGTGAGCTGCGCGCCGAGCCAGATGCCGGGCAGCGAGCCGATGAGCAACGCACCCAGCAGGCCCCACTCGACATGGCCCAGCGTCGCGTGGCCGATCCCTGCCACCAGCGTCAGCGGCACCGCATGTGCGATATCGGTGCCGACCAGGCGATGCGCGGGCAGGCGCGGATACAGCAGCAGGATCAGCGTGGCGCCGAGCGCGCCCGCGCCGATCGAGCTCAGCGTGACCAACACGCCGAGCACCAGGCCGCAAAGCACGGTCAGCGCGGGTTTGCGTGATTCGGGCAGCCAGCCCTCGAGCTTCAGGCCCAGGCGTTGCCAGGCCGGCTTGTTGGCCACCACCACGGCGGTCAGCAGCAGGGCCACGCCGAGCGAATACGTCAGCGCGTGTGCCCACCCCTTGGTGATGCCGGTCAGGTGCATCAGCGCGATCGTCGCCAGCGCCGCCGGCACGCTGCCCAGCAGCAGCAGCAGCGTGATGCGGCGGTCGACATGGCCATGGCGCGCGTGGGCCACGGCGCCACCGGTCTTGGTGACGGCAGCGAACCACAGGTCGGTGCCGATCGCGACCGCCGGGTTCAACTTGAAGATCCCGATCAGCAGCGGCGTCATCAACGAGCCGCCGCCGACGCCCGTCATCCCGACGATGGCGCCGACGGCAAACCCGCTGAGAACCGCCAGAATGTCCATGACCCGTGCAAACCCGTAGACGTTGTCGAGGTGCGGACTGTAGGCAGGCGTCTTATTGTTGTGAACGACAAAATCGTTGGTTGTTTATTCTCATGTTGAATATAGGGCGGTCGCTTCGGTGGCGTCGTGTGTCAGTGCTGGCCGGAACCATCGTTCTTGCGGCTTGCCAGACGCTGCCGCCCCCTGTGTCGGTGAACGCCCCGTCGCCGCCCGCCACGCCCTCCACGCCGGCCCCGCCGGCCCCGCCGATCGTGGCGCCGCCGCCACCACGCCCGCCCCGCATCGGACTGGCGTTGGGCGGTGGCGCGGCGCGCGGGTTTGCCCATATCGGTGTGATCCAGGTGCTCGAGGAGGCCGGCATCCGGCCGGACCTGGTGGCCGGTACTTCGGCGGGCAGCCTCGTGGCCGCGCTGTATGCGTCCGGGCACGACGGGCGCGCGCTGGGCGGTCTGGCCCGGTCGATGGACGAAGGCGCGATTGCCGACTGGGCGTTTCCCGGCCGCGGCCTGATCCGCGGCGAGGCGCTGGCGCGCTACGTGCGCGAGCACACCGCCGGCCGGACGATCGAGCAAATGCGGCTGCCGCTGGGCATCGTGGCCACCGACCTCGACTCCGGCGCACCGATCCTGTTCCAGCGCGGCGACACCGGCGTGGCGGTGCGCGCGTCGAGCGCCGTGCCTGCGGTCTTTCAGCCGGTGCGGATCGGGTTGCGCGAATATGTCGACGGCGGGCTGGTGGCGCCGGTGCCGGTGCACTTTGCGCGCCAGATGGGCGCACAGATCGTGATCGCGGTGGACATCACCGCGCCGCCCGAGGGCGCACCGACCGGCGACGCGCTGCGCATGCTGCTGCAGACCTTCGCGATCATGGGGCGCAGCATCAACCGCTTCGAACTGCGCGAGGCCGACATCGTGATGAAGCCGAAGCTGGACGGCGTCGGCAGCGCGGATTTCGCGGCCCGCTCGCGCGCCATCGCTGCCGGCCGGGACGCCGCAACCGCGGCCCTGCCTGCGCTGCGCGCGCTGATCGCTGCTCGCACGCTCTAGGCAAGATCCAGGCAAAAAAAGAGCCCGGCAGATGCCGGGCTCAATAGACAACCTTCCAAGAGACCGGTCCACCTCGCGGCCGACCGGCTTCCCTCAGAGGTTCCGGGACGGCGAGAAGTTCCGCGCCGCTCCCGGGGTTTGCACTCAGGCCGAACGGCGGCCCTTGGTCGCGCCTTGCGTGGCCTTCACCGCGGTGTTGGTCACGGCCTGGAAGTTGGCTTCGGCCACATCGGCGGCTTGCTTGGCAGCCTTCTGCACGCTTTCGAAGGCGTTGTTGGCAGCGGCGACGGCCGACTTCACGAGCGTCACGGCGTTTTCCGTGCCGGCCGGGGCGTTCTTGACGGCGGTGTCGACGAGCGACATGAACTTCTTCTGGGCTTCGGCAACCTGCGACTCGGCCACCTTGCTCACTTCGGCGTTGGTCGCCGTGGCGATGTCATACACATGGCGGCCGTAGGCGGCGGCCTTCTCGGCGGCCGGCTGCAACATGGCCTGCTGCAGAGCGATCAGTTCCTGCGCGTCCTTCACGGACATGGCGGCCTTGGTCGTGTCGGCGGCTTCGCTCATCGCGGCCTTCGCGACTTGCAGGTTCAGCTCGACGAGCTTCTCGACGCCGGCGAATGCCTTTTCGGTCAGGCCGAAGAGGATCTCGACGTTGGCCTTTTGTGCGGCCATGACTTGTTCAGCGGTGAGATAGGACATGGTGGACTCCTTTGGATGATGGTGACTGGCTTCTGCAACTTATGCTGCGCTGCAACATGGACTGAAGTATAGGGTTCTCCCGCGCCAATGCAAGGGGTTTTTGTTGCACTGCAGCAATCTAGGGGCGGCTTTCTAGAATCCGGCTCGATGCGGGCCTTTCACTCCGACCAGTTCGTCCTGCCGCTGCCGCCGGGCCACACCTTCCCGATGTCGAAGTACCGGCTCCTGCGCGAAGCGGCAGAAACGTCGCTGCCCGCCGTGCGCGTGACCGAGGCGCTGCCGGCCACCGATGGCGAACTCGCGCTGGCGCACGATCCGGCCTGGATCACGGCCGTCGACCAGGGCACGCTGAGCGCCGCGCAGCAGCGCGAGATCGGATTTCCGTGGTCGGTGCGCATGGTGGAACGTTCGCACCGCTCCGTGGGTGCCACGATCGCGGCGGCACGCACGGCGCTCGTCGACGGCGAGGGCGTGGCGGCCAACCTTGCCGGCGGCACGCACCATGCCTACGCGCACAAGGGTTCGGGCTACTGCGTCTTCAACGACGTGGCCGTGGCGTCGCGCCTGATGCAGGCCGAGTGGCACCGCCGTCACCGCAGATTGCTGCGCGTGATCGTGATCGACCTCGACGTGCACCAGGGCAACGGCACCGCGGCGATCTTTCGCGACGACCCGACGGTCTTCACGCTGTCCATGCACGGCGCGAAGAACTTCCCGTTCCGCAAGGAAGCGAGCGACCTCGATGTCGAATTGCCTGACGGTTGCACCGATACGCCGTACCTGGCCGCGCTCGACACCGCGCTTGCGGCGGCCTGGGAGCGCCATCCGGACGGCCCGCCGGCGCTGGCGTTCTACCTGGCCGGTGCCGACCCGCACGAGAACGACCGCCTCGGGCGGCTCAAGATCACCGCGGACGGCCTGGCCGAGCGCGACCGCCGCGTGCTGGCCTGGTTGCGCGAGCGGCGCGTCCCGGTGGCGCTGTCGATGGCGGGCGGCTACGGGCGGGATCTCGCCACCACGGTGGCGGTGCAGCGGCGCACGCTCGAACTGGCCTGCGAGAGCTGGCACGCGTGGGCGGCAGAATCCAGGGGATGAGTACCCGAGCCCGACCGCAACCACGCGATCACTACCGGCATTTCGAGCCGATCACGACACGCTGGATGGACAACGATGCGTACGGTCACATCAACAACGTCGTGTACTACAGCTTCTTCGATACCGCCGTGAACCGCTACCTCATCGAGGCCGGCGCACTCGACATCCAGGCCGGTGCCGTGATCGGCCTCGTGATCGAGACCCACTGCAATTATTTTGCGCCGCTGGAGTTTCCACAACGCGTCGAGGCCGGGCTGCGTGTGGCGCACGTGGGCACGTCGAGCGTGCGCTACGAGGTCGGCCTGTTTGCGCAGGACGCGCCGTCGTGCGCGGCGGCCGGCCACTTCGTCCATGTCTACGTCGACCGCATCACGCGCCGCCCGGTGCCCCTTCCGGCGCCGCTGCTCGCCGCCCTCCAACCCCTGCACCACGCCGCATGAACATCACCCCCGCATCCATCGCCGCCGTCGACGAGGCCATCACGTCGCGCCGTTCGATCCGTGCCTTCCTGCCCAAGCCGGTGCCACGCGAGACGGTCGAGGCCATCCTGCAGGTGGCGGCGCGTGCGCCGTCGGGCACGAACACACAACCCTGGAAGGTCTACGTGCTCACCGGCGAGGCCAAGACGGCACTGTCGCGCGCCGTGCGCGCGGCGTTCGACGACCCCGCCCAGCGCGCCGGACATGCCGAGGAGTACGCGTACTACCCGACGCAATGGGAGTCGCCGTACATCGACCGCCGGCGCAAGGTCGGCTGGGACCTGTACTCGCTGCTGGGCATCGGCAAGGCGGACAAGGCACGCATGCACGAGCAGCACGGCCGCAACTACGAATTCTTCGACGCGCCCGTCGGGATGATGTTCACGATCGACCGCGTGATGCAGCAGGGCAGCTGGCTCGACTACGGCATGTTCCTGCAAAACGTGATGGTCGCGGCGCGCGCGCGGGGGCTCGATACCTGCCCGCAGGCGGCGTTCACGCAGTTCCATCGTGTGATCCGCGAGCAGTTGCAACTGCCCGACCAGGAGATGGTCGTGTGCGGCATGTCGCTCGGATGGGCCGACCCCGACGCGGTGGAGAACACGCTCGTCACCGAGCGCGAGCCGGTCGCCGGGTTCGCGCGCTTCGTCGACTGACCGTCTTCAGTGCCGGTCGAGCAGGCGGGCGATGCCTTCGGGCAGTCCGTGGTGCGGCTTGACCGGCGGTGGCGCGAAGCTGCCGCCCGTCGCCTTGCCCGGCTGCAGCGCGGCCAGTGACTCGGCGTGGCGCACCGCGCTCGACACGCCGTCGACCACCGGCACCGGCAGCCGGCCCCTCAGGCTGCGCGCCAGCCCGGCCAGCGGCGCACCGGCCAGCACGATCACATCCGCGCCGTCCTCGGCCACGCAGCGGTTGGCCAGCGCGACCAGTCGCTCGCCCTGGTTGCCCTGCACGTTGCCGATATCGGCCAGCGGTTCGTCCAGGCCGCGGATGCTGGCCAGGCGGCCGGCAAGCCCCGCATGCTCCACGGTCTCGCGGTACCAGGCGCGGATGCGCTGCGAGATCGCGACGATGGAAAAGCGCTGCCCGAGCAGGCAGGCGCTTGCCATCGCGGCTTCGCTCAGTCCGGTGACGGGGCAGGGCAGCGCCTCGCGCAGACCCGCCAGGCCGGGATCGCCGAACGCGGCCACGACCACGGCGTCGAAGCGCGCGTGGTGCTCGGCCGCGAGCTGCGCCGCCGCGTAGGCGCCGATCAGCGCCTCGAAGCGTGTCTCGATGTAGGCCACGCCGAAGGGCGCCGTCAGCACCTCGATCTCGGTGCCCGCCGAGGCCGTGCGCTGCGCCTCGGCGCGGATCAGGTCCGACACGCTGTCGGAGATGTTGGGGTTGATCAGCAGCAGGCGCATGTCAGTCGCGCCCGGCCGCCCGAGACCGCCGATCGCCCCGACGGGCGGCTGCGAGCGTGAGAGAGATTGGGGATTTCATGTCTTCAGCTCCGGCGGGGTGGGCGCAGCGAAGGTGCGCCACAGTTGAGAAAGCGGCCCTGTCCGGGGCGCGGGTGGAACGACTGGCCATCCCACACGACCTCGCCACCGCTCAGCGTGAGCCCGGGCCAGGCGCGCAGCGTCATGCCGGCATACGGGGTGTAGTCGACGGCATGGTGCAGGTGCTCGTTGCGCAGCACGAACTCGCGCTCGTCCCAGACCACGAGGTCGGCGTCGGCGCCGATGGCGATCGTGCCCTTGCGCGGATGCAGGCCATAAGCCTTGGCCGGGTTGGTGGCCGTCAGTTCGACGAACTTCTCCAGCGTGATCCGTCCTCCGAGCACCCCTTCGGAATACAGCAGCGGCATGCGCGTCTCGATGCCCGGGATGCCGTTCGGGATGTGGCGGAACGCCACCTCTCGACCGCCCGGCTTCTTGCCTTCGGGCGCGTCGTACCTGAACGGCGCGTGGTCCGAGGACAGCACCGTGAACAGGCCGTCGACCAGACCGTCCCAGATCACCTCCTGGTTGGCCTTGTCGCGTGGCGGCGGGCTGCAGACGCAACGCGCGCCGAGATAGCTGTCGTCCACGCCCAGGTCGGCGGCGGTGAGGAACAGGTATTGCGGGCAGGTCTCGGCGTAGACGGGCAGCCCGTGCCCGCGCGCCCAGCGGATCTGCTCCACGGCTTCGCGGCCCGAGACGTGCACGATCAGGATCGGCACGTCGACCAGTTGCCCGAGTGCGATGGCGCGGTGCGTGGCCTCGCGCTCCACCAGCATCGGCCGGGCATGGGCATGGAAACGCGGCGCCGTGCGTCCGGCCGCTTCGAGGCGCCGGGTGAGCCACTCGATGCAGTCGGCGTTTTCGGCGTGGATCATCGCCATCGCACCCTGCTCACGCGCGACCGACAGCACGTCGAGGATCTGGCCATCGTCGAGCTTCAGGTCGTCGTAGGTCATGTAGATCTTGAACGACGTGTAGCCCCGGGCGATCAACGCGGGCAGCTCCTCAGCCAGCACCTTCGGCGTCGGATCGCTGACGATCAGGTGAAAGGCGTAGTCGACGTGCGCCTTGCCTTCGGCACGGCGGTGGTAGTCGTCGACGGCGGCCTGCAGCGACTGCCCCTTTTCCTGTGCGGCGAAAGGGATCACGGTGGTCGTGCCGCCGCAGGCCGCCGCGCGCGTGCCGGTGTCGAAGTCGTCGGCCATGCGCACCGGCGGGGCCATCGGCTGGTCCAGGTGGCAGTGCGCGTCGACACCGCCGGGTGTGACGGTGCGGCCGGCGGCGTCGATCTCGCGCGGCGCCTTCGGCAACGACTGCGCCAGGGCGACGATGCGCCCGCCGGCGATGCCGATGTCGGCGTCGAAGACATCCGCGGCGGTGGCGATGCGTGCATGGCGCACGACGAGGTCGAGGTCGTTCATGGGGCGCTCAGGTTCGATTCACGAAGGGTTACGGTCGAAGATGCGGCGCGCTTCGTCCTGCAACGCCGGCCCGATGACCTCGACGCGGCGTGTCCCGCTGGCCAGCACGTCGGCGCAATGCAGCGAGAGTTCATCGGCCGATGGCCCGCCGAGCATCGTCATGCTTTCGATGGAAAGGCCGAAGACCACACGACCGACACCGGCCCAGTAGAGCGCACCGGCGCACATCGGGCAGGGCTCGCCGCTGGCGTAGACGGTGCATCCGTGCAGCGCCTCGGCCTCGAAGCGCGGCGAAGCGGCGCGCATCAGGTTCAGCTCGGCGTGGCCGGTGCAGTCGCCGCTGGTCACCTGCGTGTTGTGCGCTTCCGCCAGGACACTGCCCGCGGCGTCGGCCAGCAGCGCGCCGTAGGGCCGGTTGCCGGCGGCACGGGCCTGCGCCGAGAGCACGATCGTCCGACGCAGCAGCGCCGCATCGGCAGCGGACAACCGCGTCACGCCAAGTCCTCGAACATCCGGCCCCAGCCCTTGATGCGCCGCGTATCGGCGCCGGCGAGCTGCAGGGATTTCCACACCACGGTGGCGATGCTGTCGTGGATGGGGATGCCGGTCTCGGCTTCGAGTTCGGCCACCAGCGGGCCGCCGCGCAGGTTGGTGCACAGGATGGTGATGGCGTCCGGCGCGGTCTTCGCGACCTCGCGCACCATCGTGCGCAGCGTCTGCGCGTCGACCTCGCTGAAGCTGAAGTTGTCGCGCAGGCCGAGGTGGCGCTCGCCGACGACCTCGATGCCGATCGTGGCGTAGTTGGCGACGATCTTCGCCTGCACGTCGTCGAGGTAGGGCGTGACCAGACCGAGCCGCCGGACGCTGGTGCGCCGCAGGACCTCGTTCAGCGCCAGGACCGAGGTGCAGGCCGGGATGCCGGTCGCCTCGGTGATCCGATGGCACAACTGCTCGTCGGTGTCGAAGCCGCGCCAGCTCGCGGCCGTGCCGCTCCAGCCGATCACGCCGACCTTGGCATGCGACAGCAGCTCGGCCGCGCCGAGGATCTCGCGGTCGTCGAACTGCCCCAGCGCCTGCTGCGTGAGCGCGATCTCGGTCACCTTGAAGCGGCCGAAATGCGCGCTGGCCTCGGGGATGCCGGCGATCATCGCCGTGGTCACGGGCTCGAGCGTCGTATTCGACGAAGGCGTCAGCATGCCGAGCAGGAGGCGCGGCGCGTTCATCCGAACGACACCTTGGGCAGCCACAACGCCAGGCCGGGAAAGACGACGAGAAGCACGACCAGCAGCAGCATCATGAAGAGGAAGGGCAGCGTGCCCTGGATCACCTCGGTGATCAGGCCTTCCTTGCGGATGCCCTGCACGACATACAGGTTCATGCCGACGGGGGGTGTGATCAGCGCCAACTCGGCCATCACCACGAGGTAGATGCCGAACCACACCGGGTCGATGCCGAGCGCGGTGATGAGCGGGAAGACGATCGGGATCGTGCCGATGATCATCGCCAGCGCGTCGAGGAAACAGCCGAGGATCAGGTAGAAGACGGTGAGCACCAGCAGCATCAGCAGCGGCGAGGTGCCGACCTGGCTGGCGAAATTCGCCAGTGCCTGCGGCACGCCCATCAGGCCGAGCACGAAGTTCAGGTAGAACGCGGCCGCGGCGATCAGCATGATCATGGCCGTCACCGAGATCGTCGTGATGAAACACTCGTGCAGCATCGCGATCGAGAACCGGCCGTAGGCGATGCACAGGATCAGGGCCATCACGACGCCGAGCGCGGCCGATTCGGTGGGCGTGGCCCAACCGAGGTAGATGCTGCCCATCACCACCACGAACAGCAGCGTCGGCGGCATCAGGTCGACCAGGCGCCGAAGGCGCTCGCGCAGCGGCGCCGCCGGCGCCTTGGCTCCGGCCAGCGCCGGGTTGCGCCAGCAGGCGAAGACGACCACGCCCATGAACAGCCCCGTCAGCAGCAGGCCCGGAATCACACCCGCGGCATACAGGCGGCCGACCGAGGTATTGGTCATCGCGCCGTAGATGATCATGTTGATCGACGGCGGTATCAGGATGCCGAGCGTCGCGCCGGCGGCGATCGTCCCCAGCACGAGTCGCGGGTCGTAGTTCTGGCCCTTGAAGGCGGGGATGGCGACGGTGCCGATGGTCGCCGCGGTGGCCACCGACGACCCGGAGACGGCGGCGAACATCGCCGACGCGCCGATGTTCGTGTGCAGCAGCCCGCCGGGCAGCGGGTTCAGCCAGTCGGACAACGACCGGTACATGCGGTCGGTGAATCCGCCGCGCACCAGCAGTTCGCCCAGCAGCACGAACAGCGGCACGGCGACGAGCACGAAGTTGTTCGTCGCGCCCCAGTACTGCGTGCCGTACTCCAGCACGGCCGGGGTGCCGAGATAGGCGATCGCGCCGAGCATGCTGATCGCGAACATCACGAAGGCCACGTGCAGGCCCAGCGCCATCAGGCCGATCAGCAGCGCAAAGCCGATGACGGCGGCGGAGAGGTCGATCATCGTGGTGCCCCTGGTCCGGCGGACTCGGCCTGCGCGGCACGCTCGGCCTGCGCGGTCAACTCGGCCTCGAGTTCGTCTTGCACGCTCGCCGGGCCGTAGAAGCGGTTGAGTGCCGCATCGCCGCGCACGAAGAGCAGCAGCGCGTGCAGCGCATAGGCCCCGGAGATCAAGGCGAACAGCACCAGGCCGATCAGCCACAACAGTTGCGGTTGCCACAACGGCGTCTGCAGCGGATTGCTGGCCACGCTCTGGAACTCGATCGAATCCATCAGCACGGTGACGCCGCGCCATGCCGCGAACGACGCAAACGCGGCCATGGTGACCATCGCCAGCGTATTGAGCACACGCTGGCCGCCGGCGGGCAGCTTGACCAGGAAGATATCCACCCGCGTGTGGCCGCGCTTGGCCATCGTGTAGCTCGCGCCGATCACCGCGACGATCGCCAGCACGTAGCCGCCGATGTCGTCGGTGCCCGGGAACGAGTGCGAGAACAGCTTGCGGCCAATGATCTCGACCGTCACCGCGAGCGAAAGCGCGAGCACGATGTAGCCGCAGAGGATGGCCGCGACCCGCGCGACCGGCTCGACGACCCTGCTGATGGGATCTTCCATGGACGTGGCGCCTTACTGGATCTTCAGGCCGCGGGCCTTGCCGACGGTCGCGTTCCAGGTTTCGCTGCACTTGGGGTCGACCTTGTTGCAGGTCGCCTTCCACAGCGGCAGCACCGAGCTCGACACCGCGGCCTTGATCTTGGCCTCGTCGGCCGGCGACACCGGCACCAGCGTCATCTTGAACTTGGTGCCTTTGACACACGGGTCCTTGCCGACGTTGCAGTTCATTGCATCGGCATTGGCCGTATCGGCGAGTTCCCACATGCGGTCTTCCATCTGTTTGAAGCCGGCCAGGATCTTCTGCTGCGACTCGGGGGAGAACTTGTTCCAGTAGTCGAGATTCATGAAGTGGCCCTGCACCGAGCCCGACACCGACAGCGGCAGGAAGTGCGTCGTGACCTCGCCCCATTTGCCGGCGTTGCCCGACGTCGGCGACGTCACGCCGCAATCGGCCACGCCGCGCTGCAGTGCGGGGTAGACCTCGCTGAACTGCAGCGTCACCGGCGTCGCGCCAAGCGTCTGGATCAGTGCGGCCATCGACGGCGTGAAGCTGCGCACCTTCAGGCCCTTGATGTCGTCGACGGTCTTGATCGGCTTGTTGCAGTAGAAGACCTGCGGGCCGAAGGGCCACAGCGTGAGCACCTTGGCCTTGAAGCGTGCCTGCAGGCGCTTGTCGAAGACCTCGCGGTAGGCGTCGACGGCCTTGCGCAGGTCACCCATGTTCGTCGAGACGCCGATCAGGTCGATGCCCTCGAAGAACGGGTCGTCGCGCGAGGCCATGCCGATCTGCACGCTCATCACGTCGAAGGTGCCCGAGCGCAGCAGGCGCAGCGCATCGGCCGCCTGCACGTTGACCACGTCCATCGGGTTGTAGTTGATGGCGATCGGCTCGCCCATCAGCTTGGGCAAGGCGGCAAAGAAGGGTTTCTCGATGTCGTCCACGTGCTTGGAATTGGACGAGAAGTTGCCGGCGATGCGCATCGTGGTGGGGTCGGTGGCCTGGGCGGAAAGCGGCAGCGCCAGGGCGGCAACCAGCGCGGCGAGGGTGTGGCGGATCGTCATCGTTTTCTCTCCTGGAACAGTGGGCAGAATCAGCAGAGCGAGCGGCGCAGGCCCACGTCCTCGGACGCGGCGCGCAGCACCATCTCGCGGTAGTAGGGCTCGAGGCGGGCGGCAGCGCTCGCGGCGGCGGCGCGCTGTTCCTGGTAGCCGGCCATCAGGTCGCGCATCTCGGCACGCAGCGCCGCTTCGTCGACGGTGGTGATGCGGCCGGCGTCGAAGACCACGCGGCCGGCGACGATGGTCGTCCGCACCGAGGCGCCGTCCTCGCAGTGCACGAGCTGGCGCCGCAGGTCGTTCAGCGGCGTGAACGCGACGGTGTCGAGGTCGAGCAGGATCAGATCGGCTTCGGCACCGGGGCTGAGCTGGCCGAGCGTGCCTTCGCGCCGCAACGCGCGTGCACCGCCGCGCGTCATCGACCACAGGATCTCGTCCGGCTGCGGCCAGGTGGCGTAATCCGGCGAGGCCAGCGTGTGCAGCATCGCGGCGGTCTTGCCGACGAACCACGGGTTGATCGCGTCGTCGGTATTCATCTCGTCGGTGCCCAGACAGATCGGCACCCCGGCATCGCGCAACGCGCGCCAGGGCATCACGCCGCTGCCCAGGCGCAGGTTGCACACGGGGTTGTGCGCGACGGTGCAGCCGCTGTCGGCGAGCAGGCGGATATCGTCGTCGTCGATCCAGATCGCGTGGATCACCATCATCCGCTCGTCGAGGTGGCCGAGGTCGTGCACGTGGTGCACGAGCGACTTGCCGTACTTTTGCCGGCCGAGCACACGCTGCAGACGGGTCTCGAGGATGTGCACGTTGAACGGCAGGTCGTGCCGCTCGGACAGCGTAGACAACCCGGCGAAATAGTCGTCCGTGACCCGCTGGGGCGCTGAGCACGAGACGGCGGCGGCAAGCCGGCCGCTGGCCGCGCCATGCCAGCGGGAAATCAGGTGGTCGTAGAGGCCCAGCAGCTCGGCCGTGGACTGGCGTGGCGCGGCGTCCATCGCACGCCGTTCTTCTGCGGGCAGGAGGTCCGCCAGGAAAGGATACTTTTCGTACTCGACCACGTTGGGCTGGTCGATTGCCACCGTCGCGCGGATGCCTGCATCCTCGTATGCCCGCATGATCGCGTCGATGCCATCGACCGTGGCGGTGGGCACGTGGTAGGCGTCGTCGTGCACGGCGGTGACACCCCGGCGCAGCATCTCCAGCGCACCGACCATCGTGCGCACGTACGCCAGGCGCGCCGCGTCCCCGCCGGCGGCCAGCGGCGGCACCTCGTGCAGCATGAAGACCTCGAGCGGGTAGCCGGGCAGGCAACCCTTCATCAGGTTGCCGGGCGAATGGAAGTGCGCGTTGATCAGCCCCGGCATCGCGAGCTGGCCGCGTGCGTCGATCGTTCGCACGGCAGCGGAGCTGGCCGCGCCCGCTGCGCCGGGGCCGATGGCGGCGATGCGCCCCTGTTCGATGACGATGTCGGCGTCGGGCCATTCGCGACCGTCGTCGTCGAGCGTCAGCACCCGCGCGCCGCGGATCATCAGGCTGTCGGCGGGTGTGTTCATCGCACGAAGGCGCTGCCCCATTCGGCGGCAGCGCGGGTGTCGATGCCGGCGAGGCGCAGCGCGCCCCACACGCCCATGCTGACGGTGTCGTAGATCGGGATGCCGAGTTCGTGCTCCATCTCCGCCACCAGCGGGGCGGCCGGGAAGTTGGTGCAGAAGCAGACGATGGCCTGCGGCCGCGACGCGGCGAGACGCCGCAGCATCGCCGCGATGTCGTCGAGCGCGATACGGGAGAACGAATAGTTGTCGCTCAGGCCGAAGTTCTCCGCGGCGGTGCAGCCGTAACCTTCGTGGGCGAAGCTGCCGACGATGCGGTCGCGGTAGCTGTCGACGTAGGGGCAGGCGAGGGCGTAATGCCGAATGCCGTCTTCACGGAAGATCTGGTCGATCGCCAGCGTCGACGTGGTCGATTTCGCGCCGGTAAGGGCTTCGATGCGTTCGACCAGGTCGTGGTCGAGGCGGAAATCCAGGCTGCCGCCCTTGCTGCCGTTCCACGCCACGACGTCCAGCTTTGCATCGCCGAGCACACGCGCGGTGGCCAGCATGTCGTCGAAGTCGTAGGTCAGCGGGAACGGGTCCACCGCGCCGACGACGGACGTGCGCGAGAAGTGCGCAGACACCTGCGGGAAATGCCGCAGGATCGCCAGCGTCACGCGTTCGACGACGGTGTTCGCCGACGGCGTGATCCAGCCGACGAAGTGCGACGGCGCCTCAAAAAGTGCGCGCGGAGATTGTTCGGCCGCGGGACTCACCGGCCCGACCTCAATAACCCATCAGCCGCGGCAGCCACAGCACGAACTTCGGGAACAGCATGCAGAAGAACAGCAGGCCGTACATCACGGCGACGAACGGCCAGATGTGCTTCACCAGCTCGCCGAGCTTGATGCCCGACACGCTGCACAGGACGAACAGCACCACGCCGACGGGCGGCGTCAGCATGCCGATCACCAGGTTGAACACGAACAGGAAGCCGAAGTGCAGCGGATCGATACCGTACAGCAGCGCGATCGGGTGCAGCAGCGGCACCAGCATGATGTACGCCGCGTTGGACTCCAGGAAGCAGCCGACCACGAACAGCGCCGCCGACACCAGCAGCATGAAGACCAGCGGATCGGTGGTCAGCGAACGCAGCAATGCAGTGAGCTGCGCCGGCAGCTGGTCCACCGTCAGCATGTAGGTCACCACCGAAGCGAAGGCGATCATCGCGCCGACCACGGCCGACGTGATGGCCGTGCGGACCATCGCCTCGGGCAGGTCGGACAGCTTCAGGCGCCGCGTGACGAACAGGCCGATGAGCAGCGCATAGACCACCGCGATGGCCGAGCCCTCGGTGGCGGTGAATGCGCCGCCGACGATGCCGCCGATCACGACCACCGGCATCAGGAAGATGATCCACGAACGCTTGAGTTCGTGCGCCACGCGCGCGAGCGAAAACGCGTCGCCCGTCAGCGGATAGTTGCGCTTGACCGCGATGCCCCAGACGAGAAGCATCATCGCCACGACGAGGATGACGCCGGGAATGACGCCAGCCATGAACATGCCGCCGACCGAGACGGTGGGCCCCGCCATGAAGGCGTAGACGATCATCGCGCCGGACGGGGGAATGATCGGCCCGAGATTGGCCGCGGCGGCAACGACCGCCGACGAGAAGCCGACGCCATAGACCTTGCGCAGCGACGGGATCATCGTGCTGCCGAGCGCACTGGCGTCGGCCACCGCCGCGCCCGAGACCGTGGACAGTCCCATGCCGGCCAGCACGGTGACGTGGGCCAGACCGCCGCGCACACGGCCGATGACCGCGTTGGCGAGGTCGATCAGCCGCTCCATGATGCCGGCCTTCATCATCAGCTCGCCGGCGAGGATGAAAAACGGGATCGTCATCAGCGGGAATGCATTGACCGCATTCATCATCCGCGACGGCAGCAGGTTGAAGTCGACGTCGCTGTAGATCAGGCCGGCCACCGAGCCTATGCCCAGGGAAAAGGCCAGCGGCATGCCGAGCAGGGCGATGCCGAAGAAGACGAGGATGATCAGCAGGCTCATTCCGTGGCCACCGATTCGGTCATCGTGGGCTTGCCCGTCAGCGCGAGCCACACCAGATGCAGGCCGGCGTGTGTGCAGCCGACGCCGACCGCGACGATGAACCAGGCCGCACTGGCTTCCATCGAGGCCATCTTCTCGTCCCACTGGTCGATGGCGACGACGGCCGATTGCCAGGCCACCAGCGCCATCATCGCGGCAGCGAGGGCGGCCATGGCGCGCGCCAGCACGTTCTGCAGCGTTGCGGGCATGCGAGCGACCAGCAGTTCCATGCCGATGTGCGCACCAAGCCGGATGCCCAGCGGAATGCCGAGGAAGATCGACCAGACGAAGGTCAACCGCGACAGTTCGTCGGCAAAGCCGAGCGAATTGTTCAGGCCGTAGCGCAGCGCGACCTGGAGCGAGACCACGACCACCATCGCCCCGAGCATCACGACGATGGCCCAGCCGGCGGCGGTATCCAGCGCGTGCAGCAGCAGCGCCATCGGCCGCAGCGGGCCGCGATGGTCAGTCAAGTTCAATGGTAGGAGACGGCTCATGACTACCCCTCGTCCGGCGAGCACGCCGGCCGATCCCGCGGGGGGATGCGGGCCGGCTTGGGAGCGGCCCGGCGCTCGGTCCGCAACGCCACGGTGGCCATGTTCAGCTGCCCGAGGCCTTCTTCACCTCGGCCAGCACGCTGTCCACCAGGTCCGCGCCGACGCGCTTCTTGATGTCTTCCACCACGCCGGCCGTGGCCTTGCGCATGGCCTCGCGCTCGGACGCCGGCATCGGGTCGTACTGCATGCCCTTCTTCTGCAGTTCGGCCAGGGCGGCGACGTCGGCCTTCGCGGCGGCGTCTCGCTGGTTGGCCACGGCCTTGTCCATCGCGGCGCGGATCACTTTCTGGTGCTCGGGCGCCAACGCCTGGAACTTCTTGCGGTTGGCGACGACCGCGATGAAGTCGAAGAAGTGCGCCGTGTTGGACAGGTACTTCTGCACCTCGAAGAAGCGGCTGTCGTAGATCAGGTTGTACGGGTTCTCGTGGCCGTCGATGACCTTCTGCTCCATCGCCGAGTAGACCTCCTTGATGTCCATCGACAGCGCGTTGGCGCCGAGCGCGCGAAACGTCGCGAGGTGCGTCTCATTCGGCTGCAGGCGGATCTTCAGGCCCTTCAGGTCGGCCATGGTCTTGATCGGCCGCACGCTGTTGGTGACCTGGCGCGAACCGAGTTCCATGAACCCGAGTGCAATGAAGCCCTTGTCCTCCAGCTTCTTGTCGAGCAGGTCGCCGATCGGGCCGTCCATCACCTTGTAGGCGACCTCGCGGTTCGGGAACAGGAACGGCAGGCTCACCGCTTCGAGTTCCGGCACGGTGCGCGACAGGAAGGCCATGCCGACCCAAGTCATCATGATCGTGCCGGCGCGGGTCTGGGTGACGTTCTCCTGCGCGCCGCCGAGCTGCATGTTCGGGAAGGTCTCGACGATGACCTTGCCGCCGGTGCCGGCCTCGACGTCCTTCTTGAACTGCTCGATCGCGATCGAGGAGCTGTGTTTGTCGCTGAAGTTGCCGGCGATGCGGATGCGCTCCTGTGCCCAGGCGCCGGCAGTGGCGGTGAGCGTGAGAGCGGCGGCGACGGCGAGTCGGCGGATCCAAGGCTGGTTCATGAGGTAGCTCCTGCGGGGGTGGTCACAATCAAGTGCGTGGAGGATAGTAAATTGAATACAAAAGATCAAGCTGATTGCATCCAAAAAGATTCGGGTGTTCCCCAATGTCTATCATCAGCCGGCAGGCTGGATGAACGGGAGTAACTTTGCAAGATCCAGGCCATAAAGAAATTGCACACAATGGTGCATGGGTGGCAACACCTTGTTGTTTCTGAATAAATAGAGCATGGCCGTGCTTGCCAATGGGGCAGGCATAGCGGTACATTGACCATGTGATTGGATGCAAAGTGAAAAATAGTCGTATCCAAAAGATGAATACTGAGTTGACATCGCCTGGCGCTGGAGATCGTCCTGGGCGCGTGCGGGCGTCCGAACCGTTGGACCTCGGGAGCGTCGCGGTGATTCGGCAGAAGGCGCCGAGCGTCGATGCCATCCACCAGCGGGTCGTGCTGGCCATCGTCGAGCACCGCCTGCCGCCCGGCACCAAGCTGGGCGAGGAGCGGCTGGCCAAGGTCTTCGGCGTCAGCCGCACGCAGATCCGCCAGGTCATCGAGCGGCTCGCGCACGACAGCATCGTCACGGTGCAACCGAATCGCGGCGCCTTCGTCAGCAGCCCGACCGTCGACGAGGCGCGCGAGGTCTTCGCGGCACGGCGCCTGATCGAGCCCGATCTCGTGCGCCGCGCGTCCGCGCTGGCCACGGCGGCCGACATCAGACGGCTTCGCGATCACGTGGCGCAGGAGTCGGCGGCACGCGAGGCGAACGAGAAGCGGGCCATCATCCGGCTCTCTGGCGAGTTCCATCAGATCATTGCCGATATCGCCGGCAACCGGTTCCTCGCGCGCACGATGCGCGAACTGGAGACGCTGACCTGCCTGGTCATCATCCTGTACGACGCCCCCAATGTGCCTGCATGCCCGTACCACGAGCACAGCGATCTGGTCGACGCGATCGAGGCCCGGCAGGCCGACCGCTCGGCCGCGCTGATGGTCGAACACCTGCGCCACGTCGAAGCGTCGCTCGACTTCGAGCGTGGCGACGACGGCGAGGTCGATTTCGAAGCGGTGTTCGCCGCGCCCTGAGTCCTGCCTGGAGGCCTGAATGCGCTTGCTCGTCGTCAATGCCAACACCTCGGAAATCGTGACCGGCAAGGTTGCCGCGCAGGCGCGCGCCAGCACCTCGACAGGCACCGACATCGTTCCGGTGACGGGCACCTTCGGTGCGCGCGTGATCGGCACGCGGGCCGAGAACGCGATCGGCGAACACTCGGTGATCGATCTCGTGGCGCGCCATGCCGGCGGCTGCGATGCGGTGGTGATCGCCGTGTCTTACGACACCGGGTTGCGTGCGGCGCGCGAGCTGCTTCCAGTGCCGGTGGTCGGCATGACCGAGGCGGGCCTGCTGACGGCCTGCATGCTGGGCGGACGCATCGGCGTCGTGGTGTTCGGCCGGCGCGTGCTGCCGATGTACCAGGAGCTGGTGGCGTCCTACGGCTTGAGTGCACGCATCGCCGGCTGGCGGGTGCTGGAGAGCACCGCGCCCTATACGCAGGACACGCACGACGCGCTCGACCGCGAGATCGAGGCCACGGCGTGCGATCTGGTCGAAAAGGACATGGCCGAGGTCGTGGTGCTCACCGGAGCGGTGATGGCCGGCGTGCCGGCACGCGTGCAGACGGCCGTGCCGGTGCCGGTGGTCGACTGCATCGCCTGTGCGGTGCGCCAGGCCGAACTGCTGGTGCAACTGAACCTGCCCAAACCGACGGCCGGCAGCTATGCCCTGCCGTCCGCGCGCGAGATGGTCGGCGTCGACCCGGCCATCGCGGCCCGGTTCGCCGCTCGCTCGCCCGGCTGATTCGCGGCCTCGACAAAGTGCACCGACGGAGACTCTGCATGCTGCGCAGCCACGGCCGCTTCGACTACTCCCCCATCGTCGCGCGCCCGCAGGGGTGCTGGCCCGGCGGCAGCAGGCTGGCCGTGTACATCGCGCTGAATCTCGAGCAATACGCCTTCGGCGAAGGATTGGTCGAGGACCTCGTGCCCGGCATTCCGGCGCCGGACGTGTTGAACAATTCCTGGCGCGAGTACGGCAACCGCGTCGGCGCCTGGCGCCTGCACACCATGTTCGAGCAATTGGCGCTGCCGGTCACGCTGCTGATCAACACCGAGCTGTACGACGTCGCGCCGCAGCTGATCACGGCGTTCCGCGCTCGCGGCGACGAAATCGCGTCACATGGCCGCACGAACTCCGAACACCAGGCGGCTTTGCCCGAGGCCGAGGAACGTGCGCTGATCGAGCAGGTCACCGAGACCATCGCGCGACATGAAGGGCGGCCGCCGGCCGGCTGGCTGAGCCCGTGGATCGCCGAGACCGAACGTACCCCCGACCTGCTGCACGAGGCCGGCTACCGCTACGTGCTCGACTGGTGCATGGACGATCAGCCGGTGTGGCTGCGCACCCGCACGGGCGGCCTGCTCGCCGTGCCGTATCCGCAGGAGCTGAACGACAGCGCCGCGATCATCGGCCGGCAGGTCGGGGCGGCGGAGTTCGCCGACATGATCGTCGACCAGTTCGAGGAGATGCTGCGCCAGTCGCAGGAGCAGCCGCAGGCGCTCGTGATGGGCATTGCGCTGCACGCGATGATCGCCGGCCAGCCTTTCCGCCTGCGCCACCTGCGGCGCGCGTTGCAGCACATTGCCACCCGGCACACGCAGTGCTGGTTGACGACGGCCGGGGCCATCGCCGAGCAGTCCGCGCATGCGATGGGCGGCCCCGAGTCGGCCGCCGCACGGTAAGACCGCGCCCGGCGCCGCCGCAAGGCGCCTTACTGGATGTAGTACAGCAGCAGGTATCCGAGCAGGACGACGACCACCGACAGCGCCATCGACGCGGTGGGCCACGTGCGGGCGAGGCGGCTGTCGGGGCCGTGGTGGCGCTCGGCCGACGCCAGCACGCGCGACACCGCTGCCGACCATGCTGCGCCGAAGCCGCGCTGAAAACCGCCGATCGCTCGTGCCCCCACGGCCGCGACGGCGGGGCCCAGCTTGCGCCAGAACCAGTCGGTGTCGAGCGTGATGGTCGGCGTGCGCTTGAGGTACGGCAGCATCACGAAGAAGGCCAGCCCCGAGAACAGCAGCAACTGCACCTGCGTGAGCACGTGGGCCCAGGTGTACGGCACGAACGTCACCGGGTAGGGCAGCAGGGCATACAGCGGCTCGGACCAGATGCCGATGCCGATGCACAGGGTCGCGAAGAAGACCATCGCCCAGCGCATCGATGCCGGCGGCTCGGCCGGCCGCAGCCCGGAGTCCTTCTGGAAGAAGACGAACCACGGGAACTTGATGCCCGCGTGCAGGAAGACACCCGCAGACGCCGCCACCAGCAGCAGCCAGACCGTCAGCAGGTGGCCGTCGATGGCGGCCTGCGTGACCATCGACTTCGAGACGAATCCCGACGTCAGCGGGAATGCCGAGATCGCCAGGGCCCCGATGGTCCCGCACACGGTAGTCAACGGCATGGTGTGGAACAGGCCGCCGAGTTCGGAGCACTTTCGCCGGTCGGTCATCAGCATCACCGAGCCGGCCGACATCAGCAGCAGCGCCTTGTAGATGATGTGCGTGAAGGCGTGCGCAGCGGCCCCGTTGAGCGCCATCTCGGTGCCGATGCCGATGCCGGCGATCATGAACCCCACCTGGTTGATGATCGAGTAGGCGAGGATTCGCCGCATGTCGTTCTCGAGCAGCGCATAGACGATGCCGTAGAAGACCATGAACAGCCCGACCCAGACCAGCAGCTCGGTGCCGGGGAAGCCGCGGATCAGCACGTACACCGCCGTCTTGGTGGTGAAGGCGGACAGAAAGACGGTGCCGCTCCACGACGCCTCGGGGTAGGCGTCGGGCAGCCAGGCCGACAGCGGCGGCGCACCGGCATTGACGAGGAACCCGATCAGGATCAGCCAGTGCGCGATCGAATCGGGCGCCATGCGGGTGAAGGCCACGCTGCCGGTGCCCACGATGTGGCCGGTGATGCCGGCGAACAGCACTACACCGCCGAGCAGGTGGATCATCAGATATCGGCGCGCGGCGCGGTACGACGCCTCGCCGCCGGCGCTCCAGAGCACGAGCGTGGAGCCCACGGCCATCAGCTCCCAGAAGGCGAAGACCGTGACCAGGTCGCCGGCCAACGCGACACCGATCGCCGAGCCGGCATAGACGAAGGCGGCCGGCACCTCGACGCGGCTCTTCTGGCCCAGTGCGAACAGCCCGCCACCCACGGCCATCAGCGCGAAGATCGTCGCGAACAGCCGCGACAGCTTGTCGCCCTGCAGCGGCGCCAGCGTGTAGTCGAGCCAGTGGACCTGCCACGCCGGGCCGTCCGGCACCTGCCACACCAGCGCCAGCGCCACGAGCGGCAGCGCCAGCACGGCCACCGTGCGCAGGCCGCCGCGAAGGAAAGGCAGCACGAGGGCGCCGAGGATCAGCACCAGCCCGGGGTGCAGCACGTAGTCAGTCATCGTGCGGGCCGCGCTCGTAGTAGGTGTCGGGGCGCTTCAGCAACAAGGCCAGCCCCTTGGCAACGGCAATCATCGCGGCGCACGCGCCGAACCCGAACCAGGCGTTGAAGGCGAAGATGGACTCGACCTCGAAATGCGGGTGCAGATGCACGGCCAACTCGGCCAGCACCGTCACGGCGAGCACCGCGATGAAGGCGCGGTACAGCAGCCGCACATGGTGCGGGTCATCGAGCCAGTGGGGCCGTTGGGATTTGGAATCGGTGGGTCGGTCCATCGTCAACCTCCGGCGGCGAAGAGCTGCCGCGCCAGCGCGAGCGGAACGTCCGGCATCAGGAACAGCAGCACCGTCGCCGTGGCGGTGATGCTGGTCGCCACCACCATCGGCACCGGGGCCTCGCCATGCGGGTGCTCGAATTCACTCGTCGATGGCGCGACGAAGAAGGCGCGGTAGACGATGGGCAGGAAGTAACCGGCGTTGAGCAGCGTGCTCAGTGCGATCACACCCACGGCCAGCCAATGCTGCGACGCCATCGCGCCGGACAGCATGTACCACTTGGAGACGAAACCCGCCGCCGGCGGCAGGCCGATCATCGACAGCGCGCCGATCGAGAAGGCGGCCATCGTCCACGGCATGCGCCGGCCGATGCCGTCGAGCTGGCTCACCTCGGTCTTGTGCGCCGCCGTGTAGATGGAGCCGGCGGCGAAGAACAGCGTGATCTTGCCGACCGCGTGCGCGGCGATGTGCAGCACGGCGCCGATCACCGACAGCGGTGCCAGCAGCGCAGCCGCCATCACCACGTACGACAGCTGGCTGATCGTCGAATACGCCAGGCGGCGCTTCAGGTTGTCTGCACCGAGCGCGACGATCGAGGCAGAAACGATCGTGAAGCCCGCCACCACGACGAGCCAGCCCGCGGCGCCGTGCAGGCCCGCGCCGGCGAGGTTGTCGACGCCGAAGATGTAGACGATGACCTTGACGACGCTGAAGACGCCGGCCTTCACCACCGCCACGGCATGCAGCAGGGCCGACACCGGCGTCGGCGCGACCATCGCCGCCGGCAGCCAGCGGTGGAACGGCATCAGCGCTGCCTTGCCGATGCCGAAGACACACAGCGCCAGCAGCCCTGCCAGCGCCGCGTGTCCCAGTTTGCCGGCGAGGATGCCGCCCGGCGTGAATTCGGTGGTGCCGGCGAGCACCCAGACGAAGACCAGGGCCGGCAGCAGGAAGACCACCGACGTCCCCATCAGCAATCCGATGTAGGTGCGGCCGCCCGCGCGAGCCTGCTCGGTGCCGGCGTGCGTGACGAGCGGGTAGGTCACCAGCGTCAGCACCTCGTAGAAGACGAACAGCGTGAACAGGTTGCCGGCCATCGCGATGCCCATGGTCGCCGACAGCGACAGCGCAAAGCAGACGTAGAAGCGCGTCTGGTTGATCTCGCCGTTGCCACGCATGTAGCCGATGGAATACAGCGAGTTGACGATCCACAGGCCCGACGCGATGAGTGCGAAGAGCATGCCCAGCGGCTCCAGCCGCAGCGCCAGTTCGAGCCCCGGCATGACGCTGACCAGCGTGACGGCGGGACGCGCGCCCGCCATCACGCCCGGCAACAGCGACAGCACGCACGCCAGCAGCCCCGCGGCGGTGACGAGCGTGACGGCCTCGCGCAGGTTGGGCAGCCGACCGGCCAGGGCGATCAGCAGCGCGCCGGCCGCCGGCACGGCCAGCGCCGCGAGCAAGGTCGACTCGGGAGACAGCGGCATCAGCGCAGCCCTCCCATCAGCACGGTGGCCGCCTGCGTGGCGGAGCCGACGGTGAACGACGTATCGAGCCCGAACCAGATGCTCGCGGCGACGAGAAGACCGGCGGGCACCAGCATGCTCAGCGGTGCTTCGCGCGCGCCTGCGGTGTCGGCGCGCGGTTCACGCAGGTAGGCGGCCTCGACGAAGCGCCACACATAGGCAAGGGCGAGCAGCGACGATGCGACGATCAGGAAGACCAGCCACCATTGGCCCTTCTCGAGCGCGGCCTGGATCAGGTACCACTTGCTGACGAAGCCGGCCGTGCCTGGGACGCCGATCAACGACAGGCCGCCGATCACGATGCCGAGGCTGGTGAGCGGCATGCGCTTGCCCAGCCCCTGCACGCGGGCCAGGCTGGTGCCCCCCATGCGCAAAGCCACGCCGCCCAGCAGCAAGAAGATCGCCCCCTTGGTCACGCCGTGGTTGAACAGGTGCACGATGGTCGCGGTGAGGCCGGTGGTCGAGTCGAACGACAGGCCGAGGATGATGTAGCCGATCTGGCCGACGCTGGAGTACGCGAACAGGCGCTTCAGGTCGGTCTGGAAGACGGCGATCGTGGAGGCGAAGAACATGCCGGCCAGCGCCAGCAGCAGCATCGCCTCCTCCATCGGCAGCCGGTCGAAGACCGCCGCCTCGCCGAAGACCGAGAAATAGAAACGCAGCAGCACGTAGACCGCCACCTTGGTGGCGGTGGCGGCGAGGAAGGCCGACACCGCCGACGGCGCGTAGGTGTAGGCGTTGGGAAGCCACTGGTGCAGCGGGAAGAGCGCCAGTTTCAGCGACATGCCCACGGTCAGGAAGGCCAGCGCGGCGAGCACCGGCCGCGTGCCCTGGACGGCACCGATGCGCCGCCCCATGTCGGCGATGTTCAGCGTGCCCGTCATCAGGTAGAGCAGGCCGATGCCGATGACGATGAAGGTGGCGCCGATCGTCCCCATGATCAGGTACTGGTACGACGCCACGAGCGCGCGACGGTCCTGGCCGAGTGCGATGAGCACGTAGGTCGACAGCGACGAGATCTCGAGGAAGACGAAGACGTTGAACGCGTCACCAGTGATCGTGATGCCCAGCAGGCCGGCCAGGCACAGCAACCACATCGTGTAGAAAAGGTAGTGCTGGCGCGCCGAGATCTCCCTTTCGATGCTGCGCAGCGTGGACGGCAGGGCGATGGCCGACATGCCGGCGACCAGCACGAGCACGAAGGAGGACAACCGGTCGACGCGGTATTCGATGCCCCAGGGCGGGGGCCAGTTGCCGATGGCGTAGGAGATCGTGCCGGCGTGTCCGACCTTCAACCACAGCAGCACGGCGGCCACGAAGGCAAAGGCGCTCGCCGCCATGGCCACGATGAAGGCGAGGTCGCGCCGGCGCAGCAGGACCGTCAGCGGCGCGGCGAGCAGGGGTACGACGACCTGCAGTGCAGGCAGATGGTCGGTCCAGCTCATTCGGCGTCGGACAAATGAGGTGACGCGTCCCGCTGCTTGTCGAGCGCGAGGATCTCGTCCTCCTCGATGCAGCCGTAACACTCGCGGATACGCACGGTGAGCGCCAGTCCCAGCGCGAGCGTGGCGACGCCGACGACGATGGCGGTCAGGATCAGCACGTGCGGCAGCGGATTCGAGTACACGGTGAACGAGCCGCTGATGATGGGCGCCGTGCCGCCGACCACCTTGCCCGGCATCACATAGAGCAGGTAGACCGAGGTCTGGAAGATGCCCAGGCCCACCAGCTTCTTGATCAGGTTGCCGCGGGCCATCACGATGAACAGCCCCGCGATCATCAGGAACACCGTGATGAAGTAGCCGAAGTGGCTGAACGGTCCGGGCAGGCCAGAGGTCGTCATTCGTCGTCGGCGTTGCCGCGGTCGGCAAACATGTAGAAGATCTTCAGCATCACGCCGGACACCGTGATGGCCACGCCCACCTCGACCCAGAAGATGCCGCGTTCCTGCCCGTGCACCGTATCGTGGGCGAGCACGAAATAGTCGAGGAAGTGGCCGCCCAGCAGCAGGCCGGCCACGCCGACGCCGCCGTAGATCAGCACGCCGAGCGCCATCATCGATTCGACCAGCGGCTCGGGCACGACCTTGCGAACGTCGGCCAGGCCATGGATCAGCGCATAGAAGATCACGCCCGCCGCGCCGATCACGCCGGCCTGGAACCCGCCGCCGGGGCCGAAATCGCCATGGAACTGGGTATACAGCGCGAACAGCAGGATGAACGGGATCAGCAGCTTGGCGACGACGCGCAGGATCAGGTCTTGTCTCATGGCTTGCGCGCCCCGCGCCGGCGGCGCAGCAGGGCGACCACGCCGGCGCCGGCGGTGAAGACCACCGTGGTCTCGCCGAAGGTATCGAAGCCGCGGTAGCTGGCGAGCACCGCGGTCACCACGTTGGGCACGCCCGTCTCCTTCATCACGTCGTTCAGGTAGCGTGGCACCACGTGCTGGTGGATCGGCGCGTCGGCATCGGAGAACGCCGGCAGGCCCAGCGTGCCGTAGACCAGCACGCCGCCGACGGCGATCGACAGCGCGAGCGGCACCCAGGGCTTGTGCACGGGCTTCGCCTCTTCGCCCTTGCACAGGTAGAGCGCCGCCAGGAACAGCACGGTGGATACGCCGGCGCCCACGGACGCCTCGGTCATCGCCACGTCCACGGCGTCCAGCGCCACCAGCACGGTGGCGGTCAGGAAGCTGTAGACGCCACCGAGCACGACCACGCCGAACAGGTTGCGGGTGCGGGCCAGCGCCACCACGGTGGCGGCCATCAGCACCAGCACGACGTTGATGATCAGGGCTTCGATGGTGGATTCTCCTCGTCGTGCAGCAGCGGCTTGACACCACGCAGCAGTGCCGCGCGCACCAGTGCGTGCGTGGCCGTCGGGCTGGCGAACAGCAGCAGCGCACCGATGATCGCCAGCTTCACGGCGACCAGCGTGAATCCGGCCTGCAGCGCCAGGCCGATCAGCACGAGGGCCGCGCCAAGCGTGTCGACGACACTCGCGGCGTGCACGCGGGTATAGAAATCCGGCATGCGCACGAGGCCGACGGCGCCGATGACGCAGAACGCGCCGCCGCTGACGAGGAAGGCCCAGCTCAGCAGGTCGACCAGCAGCGTCATGGCGACTCCTTGGCGGGCACGTCGCCGGGATCGCCGAGGTCGCCGGTGCGGAAATACTTGAGCACGGCGATCGTGCCGATCACGTTGAGCAGGCCGTAGACGATGGCCAGGTCCAGGAATTCCGGCCGTCCGGTGAGGAAACCGATCACGGCCAGCAGCAGCATTGCCACGGTGCCGATCGTATTGGCGGCCTGGGCGCGGTCGAAGACCGTGGGCCCGAGCGCCGCACGCACCACGGCGAGCGTCATCGTCACGAGCAGTGCGATCGCAGCGACGGCAAACATCAAGCGCCTGCCTCGCACGCGGTGACGCGCGTGTCCATGTCGCCCGAGAGCACGCCGTCGGCGCCGGCGCGCGTGATCGCGTGCACCAGGAACCGGCCGGGCTCGGCCTCGACCGTGATGGTGCCGGGGGTCAGGGTGATCGAGTTCGCATGGATCACGAGCCCGACCGCGGTCTTCTGCGTCGGCGCGAACGTGACCATCGTCGGGCTGATCGGCAGCCGCGGGTGGACGATGAGCTTGCTGACGTCCCACGCCGCCTTGACGATCTCCTTCAGCAGCCACGCCCAGTAGGGCACGAGCCGATGGCCGAGCGCGAGTGGATAGCTTTCGTGGTCGACCACCTCCATGCGATGCGAGAACCACACCACCGCTGCCGCGCTGCCGAGCCCGGCGCTGAGCAGGAAGGCCGTGAAGTAGCCCGACAGCAGGACCCAGAAGGCGAAGAGGGCGACGAAGGCGCCGGCGAGATGCAGCATGATCGGTTCGATGGCGGCGGTGCCGCGACCGGACGATTGTAGGCAGCCGAATTTGTCCGAATCCATCGCCGCGCCGCAAGACGCATGAGGGTCATTACCATGTCGGCACGATCCATTTCGTGAGAACAGGTGTCACGCATGAAGCCCAAGGTGCTGGTAGCCCGGTCCGTCTTTCCCGCCACGCTCGAGCGCCTGCGCGCGCAGTTCGACGTCGAGGACAACCCGGACGACATCATCTACAGCAAGCCGCAGCTGATCGAACGGCTGCACGGCAAGGCGGGTGCGTTCACGACCGGCAGCGAGCGCATCGACGCCGAGGTGCTGGACGCCAACCCGCAATTGCGCGTGGTCGCCAACATGGCGGTGGGCTACAACAATTTCGACATTCCCGCCTTCACCGTGCGCGGCGTGCTTGCCACCAACACGCCCGACGTGCTGACGGAAACGACCGCCGACTTCGGCTTCGCGCTGATGATGGCCACCGCCCGCCGCATGGCCGAGAGCGAACATTTCCTGCGCCGCGGCGAATGGACGCGGTGGGCCTACGACATGTTCACCGGCAGCGACGTGCATGGCGCCACGCTCGGCATCCTGGGCATGGGCCGCATCGGCCAGGGCATCGCGCGCCGCGGCGCGCTCGGCTTCGGCATGAACGTGATCTATCACAACCGGTCCCGGCTGAGTGCCGAGCAGGAGGCGCCGATCGGCGCGCGTTATGTCGACAAGGCGACGCTGCTGCGCGAAGCCGATCACCTGGTGCTGGTGCTGCCGTACTCGCCGCAGAGCCACCATGTCATCGGCGCGGCGGAACTGGCGCAGATGAAGCCGACCGCCACGTTGACCAACATCGCCCGTGGCGGCATCGTCGACGACGCCGCGCTGGCCGCGGCATTGCGGGAGCGCCGCATCGCGGCGGCGGGGCTCGACGTCTTCGAGGGCGAGCCGTCGGTCCATCCCGACCTGCTGACGGTGCCCAACGTCGTGCTCACGCCGCACATCGCCAGCGCGACGGTCGCCACGCGGCGCGCGATGGCCGAACTCGCGGCCGACAACCTGGTCGCGGCGCTGACCGGCGGCACGCCGCCGACGCCGATCAACCCCGAGGTGATCGGCCGGCGCTGATACGTGACTGGCGCGGCGCCGGCGCCGCGCGCTTCACACCGCCCGGCGCCGGCGCCGCGATCGACCTCACGCGCGCTTGAGCATCGACGTATCGAACGGCAGCGAACGCAGGCGCTTTCCGGTGGCCGCGAAGATCGCATTGGCCAACGCCGGCGCGATCGGCGGCGTGCCCGGCTCGCCGATGCCGCCGGGTTTTTCGCTGCTCTGCACGATGTGCACCTCGACCTTGGGCATCTCGGTGATGCGCAGCATCGGGTAGGTGTCGAAGTTGCCCTGCTCGACGCGCCCGCCCTTGAAACTGATGCGCCCGTACAGCGCGGCGGTCAACCCGTAGACGATGGCGCCTTCGATCTGGCGCCGGATGATCTCGGGGTTGACGGTCATGCCGCAGTCCACCGCGGCGACGACGCGGTGCACCTTCGGCGTGCCGTCGGCGGCGACCGAGATCTCGGCGACCTCGGCCACATAGGTGCCGAAGCTTTCCGCCACCGCGATGCCGCGCGACACCCCGGCCGGCAGCGCACCGCCCCAGCCGGCCTTGTTGGCGGCCAGTTCGAGCACGCCCTTGTGGCGCGGCGACTTGCCGAGCAGCGCGCGACGGAACTCGTACGGGTCCTTCTTGGCCTCGGCCGCGAGTTCGTCGATGAATCCCTCGATGAAGAAGGCATTCTGCGAATGCCCCACCGAGCGCCAAAACCAGACCTGCGGGCCCGGCTCGCGGCGCCCGTAGGTGATGCGCTGGTGCGGGATGTCGTACGGATGGTCGGCGAGGCCCTCGACCGCAAACGAGTCGACCCCGTTCGGCGGGATTTTCATGAATCCCGATGCGGCCATGATCGACGGCGAACCGACGCCGGCCTTCAGCGCCGTGAGGCCGCCGGAGCCATCCATCGCGGCTTCGAAACGGGCCACCGACGCCGGGCGGTAGAAGCCCGCCGCCGTGTCGTCCTCGCGTGAATAGATCAACTTGACCGGCTTGCCGCTGATCTTGGACAGCAGCGTGGCGTCGATGGTGAAGTCGGGTGCGAAGCGCCGGCCGAAACCGCCGCCGAGCAGCATCGTATTGATCTTGACCTTGGCCGGCGTGGCCTGCGCCACCTGGGCCAGGATGCCCTGGACGGGGCCCTGGCTCTGTGTGCCGACCCAGATCTCGACCTCGTCGCCCGACACACGCGCGGTGCAGTTCATCGGCTCCATGCAGGCATGGGCGAGGTACGGCGCCTCGTAGCGTGCCTCGAGCTTCTTCGCCGCGCCACTGAATGCAGTGGTGGCACTGCCGGCCTCGCGGGCCACGGCGCCGGCGGCGTCGCGCGCCCCCTCGTCGAGCATGGCGGTCACACCGGCCGAATCCAGCGCTGCAGCGGGGCCGAGATCCCATTCCACCGCGAGGGCGTCGCGGCCTTTCTTCGCGGCCCAGTAGCCGTCCGCCAGCACCGCCACGCCCGTCGGCAACGTGATGACCTGTCGCACGCCCTTGACGGCCTTGGCCTTGGCCTCGTCCATCTTCTTCGGCTTGGCGTCCTTGGCCGGCGCACGCGCCATCACTGCGACCAGCAGGCCCGGCACCTGGGCGTCGATGCCGAACTTGCCGGTGCCATTGACCTTGAGCGGCGTATCCAGGCGGCGCACGCCCGTGCCCAGCAAGGTGAAATCCTTCGGATCCTTCAGCGTGGGCGCCTCGGGCACCTTCTGCTGCGCGGCGGCTTCCACCAGCGAGCCGTAGGTGGCGCTCAGGCCGCCCGGGCCGGTGACCACACTCTTGGCGGTGCGCAGCGTCGAGGCCTCGACCTTCCACTGCGCCGCGGCCGCCGCGACGAGCATTTCGCGCGCGGCCGCGCCGGCCTTGCGCAGCGGTTCCCAGTGGCCGCGCACGGTGCTCGAGCCGCCGGTGGCCTGCATGCCGAATGCCGGGTTGTTGAAGGCCTTGTCGACCGGCGCCTGCTCGACGGCGACGAGGTTCCAGTCGGCGTCCAGCTCTTCGGCGAGCAGCATCGGGATCGCGGTGAGCACGCCCTGGCCCATCTCCGACGATCCGCAGATCACCGTGACGCGGTTGTCCGGCGTGATGCGGACCCAGGCGTTCGGGTGGAAGGTGGACACGGCGGCCAGCGCGCGGCCGGCCATCGGCAGTGCGAAGCCGACGACGAGCGCCGCGCTGCCGCCGGCCTTGAGGAAGTCGCGCCGGCTCGTGGATGTCAGCGTAGTCATCTCAGGCTCCCTTCGACAGCGTGACCGCGGCGTCCTTGATGGCCGCGCGGATCTGGTTGTACGTGCCGCAGCGGCAGACATTGCCGGCCATCGCGGCGTCGATGTCGGCATCCGCCGGATTGCGCTTCTCAGCGAGCAGCGCGCAGGCGCTCATGATCTGGCCCGATTGGCAGTAGCCGCACTGCGGCACGTCGTGCACGACCCAGGCGGCCTGCACCGCTGGGCCGGCCGGCAGCACGCCCACACCCTCGATGGTGGTGACCTTCTTGCCTTCGACCACCGAAATCGGGATCGAGCAGGAGCGGACGGGCGCTCCGTCCAGGTGGACCGTGCAGGCGCCGCACAGGCCGGCGCCGCAACCGAACTTGGTACCGGTGAGCTGGAGCTCCTCGCGCAGCACCCACAGCAGGGGTGTGTCGGGCTCGGCATCCACGCGGACGGTTTTTCCATTGACAGACAGCTGGACCATGGGTCCTCCTTCGGACGGCGGGGTGGAAGCGGTGGGCCGGCGGCCCGCTGCGAATTCGGGGCGCAGATTAGCGCAAGCGACCGGCCCGTGCACGTGGCGGCAACTGAGACAATGCTGCGCATGCCGGAATGGATCCTGATCGTTGCGCTGGTGATGCTGGCGCTGAACCTGCTGTTGCTGCTCTGGATGGTGTTTCGACGCACCGACGATGCACCGATGGAGCGCCTGGAGCGCGAATTGCGCGACGAGATGGGCCGCTCCACGCTGGCGACGCGGGGGGACCTCGGCACGTTCCAGCAGATGCTGCTCACGCAGAGCGGCGACGTGGCGCGCACACAGAACGAGCAGATCGACTCGTTCCGCACGCAGCTCGCGCAGACACAGCAGCAGACCGAGTCGGCATTGCGCCGTTTCAGCGAGACGCTGGCGGAGCAACTGCGCCTGCTGTCGGAGACCAACGAGCGCCGCCAGGCCGAGATGCGCCAGGCCGTCGAGACCCGTCTCGTGGCGTTGCAGGACGGCAACGAGAAGAAGCTCGACCAGATGCGCGCCACCGTCGACGAGAAGCTGCACGCCACGCTCGAGCAGCGCCTGGGCGAGAGTTTCAAGCAGGTCGCGGACCGCCTGGAGCAGGTGCACAAGGGCCTGGGCGAGATGCAGACGCTGGCGCGCGACGTGGGCTCGCTCAACCGGGTGCTCACGAACGTCAAGACCCGTGGCATCTTCGGCGAGGTCCAGCTGGCCGGGCTGCTGGAGCAGGTCTTCACGCCCGAGCAGTACGCTTCCAACGTCGAGACCGTGCCCGGATCGGGCGCGCGCGTCGAGTTTGCGATCCGCCTGCCGGGCCAGCGTGCCGACGGGTTGCCGCTGTGGCTGCCGATCGATGCCAAGTTCCCGCGCGAGGACTATGAGCGCCTGCTCGACGCGCAGGAGCGTGCCGACCCAGCGGCTGTCGAGGTTGCGTCGAAGGCGATCGATAACCGGCTGCGGCTCGAGGCCCGGTCGATCCGCGAGAAGTACATCGCGGCACCGCACACCACCGATTTCGGCATCCTCTTCGTGCCCACTGAGAGCCTGTACGCCGAGGCGCTGCGCCGGCCGGGGCTGGTGGAAGGGCTGCAGCGCGAGCACCGCATCATGCTGGCCGGCCCGACCACCTTGCTGGCCACGCTTTCCAGCCTGCAGATGGGCTTCCGCACGCTGGCACTCGAGAAGCGCAGCGCGGAAGTCTGGCAGGTGCTCGGCGCGGTGAAGACCGAGTTCCAGAAATTCGGCGACGTGCTCGCCAAGACGAAGAAGAAGCTCGACGAGGCGAGCAACACCATCGACGCCGCCGAGGTGCGCACGCGGGCGATGGCGCGACAGCTCAAGACGGTGGAGGCGCTGCCGGGCACGGGCTCGGCGGGTCTGCTCGCCGGGCTGGCGGACGACGCCGCCGAGCCGGCCGATGCTTCGGAGGATGGCACCTCGGGTGGCTGACGCCGGCGCACCCGCCGAACGGGCCGTTCTCAGCGGGCGTGTGCTGCTGGCCCTGGTGGCCGGGCAGGTCGGCATCCATGCCGCGATGGCCGGGCTGCGCATGGCCGCGCCATTGCAGGCGCTGACGGACGGCGCCACGGCCTGGTCGGTGGGCATCCTGCTGTCGTTGTTTGCCTTTGCGCCGGTGTTGGTGGCGCTGCGGGCTGGGCGCCTGGCCGACCGCCACGGCTACCACCACCCCGTTCGCATCGCCGTCGCGCTGACGGGGATGGGCGCAGCGCTGGCCGTGGTGTCCACGTTGCTCGTCGGCTGGTTGAACATGGCGACGCTGGCGGTCGGCGCGATGCTCACGGGCGCGGGCGCCAATATCGGCATGATTGCCATCCAGCGCACCGCCGGGCAGGCCGCGCGTGGCGCCACCGAACGGGTGCGGATCTTCAGCTGGCTGGGTGCGGCGCCATCGCTGGCGAATGTCGTCGGGCCCGTGACGGCGGGATTCATGATCGACCTGGGCGGCTTTCGAGCCGCCTACGTGGCGATGCTGGCGCTGCCGCTGCTCACGCTGTGGGCTTCGCGCGAGGTGCCGCGCCTTCCGCCCCCAGCATCGCCAGCCGGCGCCCCGCCAGGGCGGTCGGCCTGGTCGCTGCTGGACGCGCCGGGCATGAAGCGTCTGCTGTTTGTGAACTGGCTGCTTTCGGCTTGCTGGGACGTGCACTCGTTCGCGGTGCCGATCCTCGGCCACGGCTACGGATTCAGCGCATCGACGATCGGCCTCGTGTTGGGCACGTTCACGTTGAGCGTCACACTGGTGCGCCTGGCGATCCCGCTGCTGGCCCACCGTATGCACGAGGTCACCGTGGTGCGCAGCGCGATGGTCGGCACGGCCGCGATCTTCTCGGTCTACCCGATGGCGCATTCGCCGTGGGCCATGGCCGGGCTGGCGATGCTGCTCGGACTCACGCTCGGCGTGACGCAGCCCATGATCATGTCGGCCTTGCACCACATCACCCCGGACCACCGGCACGGCGAGGCGCTGGCCTTCCGGTCGATGGCGATCAACCTGTCGAGTGCGGTGATGCCGCTGGCGTTCGGTGCGGTCGGCGTCGCGGTGGGTGCGGCTTCGCTCTTCCGGGCCGTGGGCGCGGCGGTCGGTGCAGGGTCGTGGTCGGCGCGGGGGCTGGTGGCCCGCTAGCTGCGCCTTGTCGAGGCGCGGCAGCATGCGGCCCGCGCCGGCGGGTCCGTGAACCTCAGAACTTGATGCCGCCCGGCGCTGCGTTGCCGCTGTCGACCGGTGCCGTCGGTGGCGGGGTCACGCGGCTCGCGGGCGATGAAGCCGCTGCGGCTGGCGCGGCCACCTTGGCTGCCACGACCGACGTCACTGCAGGCGCCTGCCAGCCACGCGGGAGGCGCGACTCGCGCGGATAGCCGGCAGCGTCGAGGTAGCTCGTCCAGTCGGCGGCATTCAGGCCGCGCAGCTGCTGGGCGCCGATCGTCGCGCCCGGCACGGTGCGGCCCCCGACCAGGCGTTCGAAAGCCTCGACGTCTTCTTCACTGACCACGCGCTTCTCCACATACGGCACCCCGCGCTGCTGCAGGAGCTGTCGGGCACTGTCGCAGGGTACGCAGTCGGGTGCGGTATAGAGCGTGACCGGATATTTGGCCGTGACCTGCCGCAACTCGATCGGCAGGCCGATGTCGGCAGCGGCCTCGATCGTGCCCTGCGAGCCCATCGTCATGACCTTCGAACTGGTGTCGACGGGCGGGCGGTCCGTGTAGGTGACCTTGCCGTCCGGCCCGACCACCTTGTACAGCGCCAGCGCGTGCGTCGCGGCCAACACCAGGGAAGCAGCGAGGATGAGCTTCTTCAACGTGGTCACCTCCGGACAGGTTGGATCATCGGGACATGCCTTGATGGCGCAGCATTGCGTCGATTTGCGGCTCGCGGCCTCGAAAGGCGCGGAAGCTTTCGAGCGCCGGGCGGCTCCCGCCAACCTCGAGTATCTCGCGCCGATAGCGGCGGCCGGTAGCGACGTCGAAGACGCCCGACTCCTCGAAAGCGCCGAAGGCGTCGGCGCTCAGTACTTCGGCCCATTTGTAGCTGTAGTACCCGGCAGCGTACCCACCGGCGAAGATGTGTGAAAAGGTATGCAAACTGCGGCTGAAGGGCGGCAGGGGCAGTACGCCGATCTCGGCGTGAACCTGGCGCATGACTTCGAGCATGTGGTCTTCGGATCCCGGCTCAGCGTGCAGGCGCATGTCGAGCAGCGCGAACTCGGCCTGCCGCAGCAGGGCGAGGCCACTGTGGAAATTGCGCGCGGCGAGCATCTTGTCGAAGAGCGCACGCGGCAGCGGCTCGCCCGTATCGACATGCGCGGTGAGCCGGCGCACAGCCTCCCATTCCCAGCAGAAGTTTTCCATGAACTGGCTCGGCAGCTCGACGGCGTCCCATTCGACGCCGCTGATGCCCGACACCCCGAGATCCTGCACCGTCGTCAGCATGTGGTGCAGGCCATGGCCGAATTCGTGGAACAACGTGAGCACGTTGTCGTGGGTCAGCAGTGCGGGGCGTCCGCCTTGCGGCGATGCGAAATTGCATACGACGTGCGCCACCGGGGTCTGCGGCGCACCACTGGCGCCGGGCCGCAGCCAACGGCTACGCGCCACGCCCATCCACGCCCCTGCGCGCTTTCCCGCCCGCGCATGAAGGTCGAGATAGAACTGTGCGGCCAGCACTGGCGGTCCGTCGGCTTCCGCAGCGGTGCGTTCGATCCGGAAAAAGCGAACGCTTTCGTGGGGGACGGGTGCACGGTCTTCGCGGATCGTCACGTCGAACAGCGTCTGGATGATGTCGAACAGCCCCTTCAGTACGTTGGGCAGCGGAAAGTAGGCCTGGACCTCCTGCTCGCTGTAGGCGTAGCGACGCTCGCGCAGGCGCTCGGCGGCAAACGGGATGTCCCATGGGGCCAGCTCGGCCAACCCGAGTTCGTCTGCCGCAAATCGACGCAGATCCGCCAGGTCCTGCAGGGCCTGCGGGCGGGCTCGGTGCGCAAGGTCGCGTACGAACGCGGCCACGTCGTCGGGCGACGGCGCCATCTTGCGTGAGAGCGAGACATGCGCATACGTCGCATGTCCGAGCAGCCGCGCCTCGTCCTGGCGCAATTGCAGGATCTCTCGCATGATCTCGGTGTTGTCCTGCGCCGAGGGTCCCAGGTCGCTGGCGCGGGAGGCATAGGCGCGGTAGAGCGACTCTCGCAGTTCACGATCGCGCAAGTGACGCAGTGCTGCCACATAGCTCGGGCCTTGCAGCGTCAGGCGCGCGCCGCCGATACCGCCGGCCTGGGCGGCGGCGTGTGCTGCGGCCATCGCGTCGGGCGGCAATCCGTCGAGGCGGGTGTCGTCGACGTCGAGCGCGTAGCTGTCGGTGGCGTCAAGCACATGCTCGGAAAATCTTTGTGCCAGTTCGGCCTTGCGGGCCTTGATCTGCGAAAAGCGTTCGCGCGCGCCCCCATCGAGCTCGGCGCCGGACAGGACGAAGTCGCGCAGCGCCAGTTCCAGCGCGCGCCGCCGTGGCGGCGTCAATGCGGAGTCGCCGGCTGCCATCGCCTTGTACTTCGAGTGCAGGCCGGTGTCCGCACCGAGGCGGGTGTAGAACGCCGTGACAGACGGCAGGCTGTCGTTGTACGCGGCGCGCAACTCGGGCGTGTGGGCGACGGCGTTCAAGTGGTTGACGGCGTCCCAGACGCGCTCGAGCCGCTCGGTGGCCACGTCGAGTATGGCGGACAGAGCCTCGTACTCGTCAGGCACGTCGGCCGACGTGGCGCGGGTCAGTGCGGCCTCGGCCTCGGCGAGCAGGCGCGCAATGGCCGGTGCCACGTGTTCGGGGCGAATCTCGTCGAACGCCGGCAGATCGGCGTCATCCAGCAGCGGGTTGGTCAAGATGGTCACACCTTCCGGGCGTGGCACGTCAAGACGTGGCCGCGCGTTCGGCCGCCTCGAGCGTATTGACGAGCAGCATGGTGATTGTCATGGGGCCGACCCCGCCGGGCACGGGAGTGATCCATCCCGCCACGTCGCGTACGGTGGAATAGTCCACGTCTCCGCACAATTTGCCTTCATCGTTGCGGTTGATGCCGACGTCGATGACCACCGCGCCGTCCTTCACCATGCCGGCCGTGACGGTGTTGCGGCGGCCCACCGCGGCGACCAGCACGTCGGCCTGGCGCGTGTGCAGCGCCAGGTCGGGCGTGGCACTGTGGCAAACCGTGACAGTGGCGTTGGCTTGCAGCAGGAGCAGCGCCATGGGCTTGCCCACGGTGTTGCTGCGGCCGATCACGACCGCATGTTTGCCCCTCAGGTCGATGCCGGTACTTTCGATCAGCTTCATGCATCCGTAGGGGGTGCAGGGGCGAAATCCCGGCAGGCCGGACATCAGTTCGCCGGCGCTGAGCGTGGAAAAGCCATCCACGTCCTTCTGCGTGGCGATGGCTTCGATGATCCTGTGCGGATCGATGTGCCGGGGCAACGGCATCTGCACGAGGATCCCGTGGATCGCCGGGTCGGTATTGAGCGCGGCGATGCGGTCCAGCAGCGCCGCTTCGGACAGCGTGCTCTCATGGCGCTCCAGGACCGAATGCAGGCCATGTTCCTCGCACGCCTTGACCTTGTTGCGGACGTAAACCGCGCTCGCCGGGTCTTCGCCGACGAGCAGAACGGCCAGGCCCGGCTGCACGCCGCGCGCCGCCAGCTTGGCCGCGCGCTCGGCGACCTGCGCGCGGATCTGCCGGCTCAGCGCCACGCCATCGATGATCTGTGCCGTCATGTCGGCCTCCGAAACGAAAAAGGCCGCTGATCGCAGCGGCCTTTGGAAGGGCAGGGGTTCAAGCCTTTGCCGTGGCGCCGAGGGCGATCTTCAGCAAATCGGCCACGGTGTTGGCGTTGAGTTTTTCCATGATGTTGGCGCGATGCGCCTCCACCGTCTTGATGCTGATGCCCAGGTCGTCGGCGATTTGCTTGTTCAGGCGGCCGGCGACGATGCGCTCGAGGACCTGCGACTCGCGGGTGGTCAGTCGGCTGAGCAGCGCATCGCGACTGGCGGCTTCCTGATGGTGGCTGAAGGCGGCGCGCGCTTCGTCGAGCATTCGCTCGACGAGTCCCAGCAGTTCTTCCTCCTTGAAGGGCTTCTCGATGAAATCCATCGCGCCCTTCTTCATCGTGGTTACCGCCATCGGCACATCACCGTGGCCGGTGATGAAGACGATCGGCAGCGGACTCTTGCGCTCGACCAGCCGGTCCTGCAACTCGAGGCCGCTCATGCCGTCCATGCGGATGTCGGCGATCAGGCACGCCACCTCGCGTGGGTCGAATCGCGAAAGAAACGATTCCGCCGAGTCGAAGCACTTGACACGATAGTCCTTGCCTTCGAGAAGCCACTGCAACGAGTCGCGAACGGCTTCGTCGTCGTCGACCACGTAGACAGTACCTTTTTTGGGGATCAGGCTCATGGCAGCGTTGCGGTGGATGAGGGCTGTAGGGATGCCGGACCGCCAGCGGCCGCGATGGGCGCGGCATCGGTGCGTGCGTTCGACTCGACAGGCAAGGTGAAGCAAAACCGACACCCCGCGATGGAAGAGCCATTGTAGAGGTTCTGTGCGCGCATCCTGCCCTGGTGGGATTCGACGATTGATCGGCACAACGACAGGCCGATGCCCATGCCGTCGGACTTGGTCGAGAAGAACGCCTCATAGAGCCGGCCGATCACCTCGTCCGGGATGCCCGGGCCGGCATCGGTGACGCTGAATTCGATCACGCCGCCTTCGTCGGCCGTGTGGCGGGGCACGACACGGACCTCGATATTGCGCCGGGCCGCCGGCAACTGGGCGGTATCGATGGCCTCGGCCGAGTTCTTCAGCAGATTGAGCACGACCTGCTCGATCAGGATAGGGTCGACCATCAGCGTGGGCAGGTGCTGCGCCACGTAGGTGCGGATGGACACGTTGCGCCGCCGAAGTGCGATGCTGGCCAACTCGACCGCATCGTCCACGATCTGCCGCGCGTACGCCGCCTGCCTTTGCGGTTCGCTCTTCTTCACGAAGGCGCGGATGCGGTGGATGATCTGCCCGGCGCGCTCGGCCTGGTGAGCCGTCTTGCGCAGCGCGGCGACGAGGTCGTCCTTGGCGATGGCGTCGGCGTTGACACGCGACACCATGCCGCTGCAGTAATTGCTGATCGCCGTGAGCGGCTGGTTCAACTCGTGTGCGACCGACGAGGCCATCTCGCCCATCGTCATCAGCCGGCTCGTGACGGCGGCACGCTCGGCCTGCTGCGCCGCCAATTCCTCCGCCTTCAGACGTGCCGTGATATCGGTGGCGATGAGCATCTGCGCAAGCCGGCCGTCGGTCCATTGCAGGTAGCGCGAGCGCACGTCGAACCACTTCTTCAACGTTTCGACGTAGACCTCGCGCAGGTCGCCACCACCCTCTGTGAGCTCCTGGGTCGGCAGGCCGGACAGATCGTCCACGTCCTCGTCCGCATGGGCGTCGAACGCCATGCTCGACATGCCGCCCGTCAATTGGCCGTGGCCGCGGGCATCGGCCCCGAACCAGAGGCGGTATGAGCGGTTGGCGAACAGCAACTCGCCCTGCTGTACAGAGAGTACCGAGACCGACGCGTCCAGGCCTTCGAGCACGGTCGTGAAGCGCTCGTGCGAGGCCGAGAGCTGGTCGCGGATGCGCTTCGCTTCGGTGATGTTGGTGATGGACGTCATCCACCCCGTCTGCTGCTCCTTGGGGTCGATCAACGGCGACACGTACATGCGCGTGTCGAACATTTGCCCGTCCTTGCGCATCAGGCGCACCTCGATGCCTCCGGCCGGACTGCGCCCCTGCATTTCCTGCTGCAGCAGTCGGTGGTTCTCCTCGATCCGGTCTGGCGGCCAGTATGGGTAAGGCGGGGTGCTGCCGATCAGTTCGCTCTCCGAAAACCCGCTCATCTGACAGAAAGCGGCGTTCACGTAGGTGATGCGGCCTTCCATGTCGAGCGCGCGCATGCCGGTGAGCATCGAGTTCTCCATCGCGCGCCGGAAGTGCGTTTCCTGCACCAGCTCGGCCTGGATCTGGGAGCGCCGACGCATGTGTCGCCAGGTGCCCAGCAGCATCCATACCGTCAGCACCGACAGTGCGACCACCATCCAGAAGAGGGTGTTGCTGATGAGTCCGATGGACGTGCGCCAACCTTCGCCCCGCAACACCAACCCGTTGAGTGCCGGGGTGAGTGGCGCGTCGTGGATGATCGATGCCCGGCGCTTGCTCGGTGATTCCGACGACGCCAAGGTGCTGGCCAGCGCGACTTGCTGGTCGCCGACGATCGACAGCAGGTGACGGCGTGCCACGTCCGCCGGCACGAAGTGGCGCAGCAATGCCTCGATCGAGTACTCGACGATCAGCACCCCGCCGAACCTCCCTCGGTCGACGAGCGGCACGTGCAGCTGGAAGACCGGGGCGCCGCGCGCGTCCTTGAACCCTCCCGAATAGACCGGCTGTCGCTGGTCGCGCGCGGCACGGAAGGCGCGCTCCGGTGCGCCCGTGCTTCCATCTGCGGGCAAAGACGGGTCGACGGTCTCGGTGCTCGTGTCCAGTTCGGCCTGGTACGGCAGTGTCCAATGGCTGGCGCGCAGCGCACGGCGCGCGCTGACCCAACTCATGTGGGTGATCTCCGGGCGCTCTCGGGTGAAACCTTCGGCCTGACCCGCGAACTCTTCCTCGTCGATTTCTCGGGCGACCAGATCGCGGGCCATGCGCAGGAGTTGTTCCTGGTTCTCGATCAGGCGCAGGGCGATCTGTTGCTGCGTGATCTCCGTATCGCGTTTGACCGACTCGGTTTCACGCTCCATTTCCTCATTGCGCAAGTACCAGAACGCCGAAATGATCGCGGCGAGAAACAACAGGACCGATACGAGCGGGCCGAGCGTTGCAAACCGGTCCTGCCTTGCCGGAGATTGACGCAGCCACCATCGGCCGAGCAGGCGCTTGACCCGGGGGAGCGCTTCCTGTGCGGATGACGGGGTGCCGGGACTTGGCTGCATGTGCGGCATTATCCGGGGGCGATGCGATGGAGCGCCGAGAGCCCATCAAGAAACCACATTATGAAATTAACAATCACCATTTGAAATGTTCTGAAAGCTGTGCGAAACTTGATGCCACAGCATCCTCATCCGCATCAAAAGCCCAGACACACGGGCGCATCAGGAGACAAAACGATGTCAGCAGTACCCGAATCCTTCCTCGGCGCCGCCGCCAACGACGCCGACGCGCAAGAGACCCGCGAATGGCTCGAGGCATTGACCGCGGTCATCGGCACCGAAGGGCCCGAGCGCGCGCATTTCCTGCTCAACCAATTGATCGACGAGGCCCGCCAGGCCGGCATCGACATGCCGTTTTCGGCAAACACGCCGTACGTCAACACCATCCCGACCGACCAGGAAGAGCGCTGCCCCGGCAATCTCGAAATCGAGGAGCGCCTGCGCGCCTACATGCGCTGGAACGCGATGGCGATGGTGGTGAAGGCAAACCGTCTTCATCCCGAGGACGGTGGCGACCTCGGCGGCCACATCTCCAGCTTTGCCTCGGTGGCGACCATGTTCGGCGCCGGCTTCAACCATTTCTGGCATGCCGACGACGGCAACCACGGCGGCGACCTGCTGTACATCCAAGGCCACTCGGCACCCGGCATCTACGCGCGCGCTTTCATGGAAGGGCGCCTGACCGAAGAACAACTCCTGAACTTCCGGCAGGAGGTCGACGGCCAGGGGTTGTCCAGCTACCCGCACCCCAAGCTGATGCCGGAGTTCTGGCAGTTCCCCACGGTGTCGATGGGCCTCGGCCCACTGATGGCGATCTACCAGGCACGCTTCCTCAAGTACTTGCACGCGCGCGGTATTGCGAATACCGAGAACCGCAAGGTCTGGGTCTTCTGCGGCGACGGCGAGATGGACGAGCCCGAAAGCCTCGGCGCGATCGGCCTGGCCGCACGCGAGAAGCTCGACAACCTGATCTTCGTCATCAACTGCAACCTGCAGCGCCTGGACGGCCCGGTGCGTGGCAACGGCAAGATCATCCAGGAGCTCGAAGGCGAGTTCCGGGGCTCGGGATGGAACGTCATCAAGCTGCTTTGGGGCGCTTACTGGGATCCGCTGCTGGCGCGCGACAAGGAGCACATCCTGCGCAAGGTGATGATGGACACCGTCGACGGCGACTACCAGGCCATGAAGGCCAACGACGGCGCCTTCGTTCGCAAGCACTTCTTCGGCCAGCACCCGAAGCTGCTCGAGATGGTCGCGAAGATGAGCGACGACGATATCTGGCGCCTGAACCGCGGCGGCCACGACCCGCAGAAGGTCTATGCGGCCTATCACAAGGCGGTCAACACGAAGGGCCAACCCACGGTGCTGTTGATCAAGACGGTCAAGGGCTTCGGCATGGGCAAGTCGGGCGAGGGCAAGAACACCGCGCACCAGACCAAGAAGCTGACCGACGAGGACATCAAGGGCTTCCGCGACCGCTTCAACATTCCTGTGAGCGACGAGCAGATCGCGGACGGCATCCCGTTCTACAAGCCGGCCGACGACACGGTCGAAATGAAATACCTGATGGAGCGCCGCGCCGCGCTCGGCGGCAGTCTGCCCAAGCGCCGGCCGAAGGCCGAAGAGACGCTCTCGGTGCCGCCGCTCGAAACCTTCAAGGCCGTGCTCGAGCCGACCGCCGAGGGCCGCGAAATCAGCACGACGCAGGCCTACGTGCGCTTCCTCACGCAGTTGCTGCGCGACAAGGAACTCGGGCCGCGTGCGGTGCCGATCCTCGTCGACGAGGCGCGCACGTTCGGCATGGAAGGCCTGTTCCGCCAGATCGGCATCTACAACCCGGAAGGGCAGAAGTACACGCCGGTCGACAAGGACCAGGTCATGTACTACCGCGAGGCGAAGGACGGCCAGATCCTGCAGGAGGGCATCAATGAGGCCGGTGGCATGGGCAGCTGGATCGCGGCGGCGACGAGCTACTCGACGAACAACCGCATCATGGTGCCGTTCTACGTGTACTACTCCATGTTCGGCTTCCAGCGCATCGGCGACATGGCCTGGGCGGCGGGTGACATGCAGGCGCGCGGATTCCTGCTCGGCGGCACTTCGGGACGCACGACGCTGAATGGCGAGGGCCTGCAGCACGAGGACGGGCACAGCCACATCCTGGCGGGCACGATCCCCAACTGCATCAGCTACGACCCGACGTTCGCGCACGAGGTCGGCGTGATCCTGCACCACGGCCTGAAGCGCATGGTCGAGAAGCAGGACAACGTCTTCTACTACCTCACGCTGCTGAACGAGAACTATCCGATGCCAGGCCTGAAGGCCGGCACCGAGGAGCAGATCCTCAAGGGCATGTACCTGCTGCAAGAGGGCGCGAAGAAGACCCCGCGTGTCAACCTGATGGGAAGCGGCACGATCCTGCGCGAAAGCATGGAAGCCAAGACACTGCTCGAGACCGAGTGGGGCGTCGCCGCCAACGTCTGGAGTTGCCCGAGTTTCAACGAACTGGCGCGCGACGGCCAGGACTGCGAGCGCTGGAACCTGCTGCACCCGACGGCCGACGCCCGTGTGCCGTTCGTCGCGCAGCAGCTCGCGTCGCACGCCGGGCCGGTGATCGCGTCGACCGACTACATGAAGAACTACGCCGACCAGATCCGCGCCTACATGCCCAAGGGCCGTGCGTTCAAGGTGCTGGGCACTGACGGGTTCGGCCGCAGCGATTTCCGCAGCAAGCTGCGCGAGCATTTCGAGATCAACCGCCATTACATCGTCGTGGCGGCACTCAAGGCGCTGGCCGACGAGGGCACGCTACCGGCGGCCAAGGTGGCCGAGGCGATCAAGAAGTACGGCATCAAGGCCGACAAGATCAACCCGCTGTACGCATAAAGAAAACGACGGAGACAAGCGAATGGCCACAGTGGAAGTCAAGGTCCCCGACATCGGGGACTTCAAGGACGTCGAGATCATCGAGTTGCTCGTCAAGCCGGGCGACACGGTCGCGGCGGAGCAGTCGCTGCTGACGGTGGAATCCGACAAGGCGTCGATGGAGATTCCGTCGTCGCATGCCGGCGTCGTGAAGGAACTCAAGGTCAAGCTCGGCGACAAGGTCAGCGAAGGCACGCTCGTGCTGGTGCTCGAAGCCGAAGGCGCCGG
>JAHECD010000118.1 GCA_024641945.1 Rubrivivax sp.
TGTTCACCGCGGTGCTGGCCATCGCCGGTGTCGCCATGGTGGTGCTGGGTCCGCCAGGCATGCCGCCGCACGACCACGCACTGCGGCCGGGCGATCCGAAGGCATTGGCCATCGGCGAGCGCGTCTACGCCACACATTGCGCGGCATGCCATGGCGCACGGTTGGAAGGTCAGCCTGCGTGGCGATCGCGCGGGGCCGACGGCAAATTGCCGGCGCCCCCGCACGATGCCAGCGGGCATACCTGGCACCATCCAGACGACCTGCTCTTTCGCATCACCAAAGAGGGCGTGGCGAGCATCGTCGGCGATCCCGGCTACAAGACGGCCATGCCGGCCTACGCCGGCGTTCTCAGCGACGACGAGATCATTGCGGTGCTCTCGTGGATCAAGGCGCAATGGCCGCCCGATGTGCAACGCAAGCACGACCAGATGAACGCCCACGCTAACGGCGCCGCGCGCCGCTGACGGGTCGGGCAGTCAGGGCGCAACGTCGCGCTTCACCCAGCCCGTGTTACCAACGCTTCTTGCGTAGCGAGGCCACCGCCAGCGCGCCCGCCGTCGTCTTGGTGGGTACGACCGCACCAGGCACCGCAGGCGCCTTTTTCGGCTTCTTGGCGGGGGCGCTGCGCTGCTTGTCTTTGGTCATGGGGATCGCCTGTGGTCAGAGTGCGCGCATCTTGACCGCTCGACCGCGCCGTGTCCACGTGCAAGCAATCGAATCAGATCGATACGGATCTCAGACCCACCCGCCGTCGACGATGAAATCCTGCGCCGTGCACATCGCGCTGTCGTCGGCAGCGAGGAACAGCGCCATGTGCGCGATGTGCTCGGGCAGCAGGGGTTGCTGGAGGCATTGGCCGCGCGCGATGTCTTCCTTGCCCTTGTCGTCGAGCCACAGGCGGACCTGCTTCTCGGTCATGACCCAGCCCGGCACGAGCGTATTCACGCGGATGTTGAAGGGGCCGAGGTCGCGGGCGAGGCTGCGCGTCAGGCCCTGCACCGCCGACTTCGACGTCGTGTACACCGGCATGCCGCCTTGCTTGAGCTTCCAGCTCACCGAGCCGAAGTTGACGATCGACCCACCGCCCGCCGATTTCATGTCTTCCAGCACGTTCTTGGCGGCGAAGAACTGGTGTTTGAGGTTCACCGCGATGCCGGCGTCCCAGCTCTGCGGCGTGGTCTCCGCGATCTGGTGGCGCCTGTCGTTGGCGGCGTTGTTGAGCAGCGCGGTGATCGGGCCGATGTGTGCCCGGAGCGCCGCGATCGAGCGGTCGAGTTCGGCGATGTCGGTCACGTCGGCCGGGACGAACGCGGGGGCATGACGGGCGCCGGAGAGCGTGGCGACCAGCGCGTGGCCGGCGGCCGCGTCGATGTCGACGAAGCCGACGCGAGCACCTTGTTCACAGAACGCGCCCACGAGGGTCGCGCCGATGCCGGTGGCACCTCCGGTGATCAGCACGGCCCGGTCCTGCAGGCTCGGATAGCGGGCGAACGTGGTCATGGGCATCTCGTGGGCGAATCCATATGGTCATACTAAAAGGCAAGGCTGCTCAAGCTTCCTGGGGAAAATACGGACTTGATGCCATCTAAAGTATGACTTTATGATTTTGGCGATTCCAATGAACCCGCCCCTGCATGCCTGCTGACCGCCCCCCGCTTCGATCCGCTGCCTGGTTCGGCTCGGCCGACAAGAACGGCTTCATGTACCGGAGCTGGATGAAGAACCAGGGCATCCCGGACCACGAGTTCCAGGGCAAGCCGATCATCGGCATCTGCAACACCTGGTCGGAGCTGACCCCGTGCAACGCCCACTTTCGCCAGCTCGCCGAGCGTGTGCGGCGGGGGGTGTTCGAGGCCGGCGGCTACCCGGTCGAGTTCCCGGTATTCAGCAACGGCGAGTCCAACCTGCGGCCCACCGCCATGTTCACGCGCAACCTCGCGAGCATGGATGTCGAGGAGGCGATCCGCGGCAACCCGATCGACGCGGTGGTGCTGATGGTCGGGTGCGACAAGACCACGCCGGCGCTCCTGATGGGTGCTGCCAGTTGCGACGTGCCGGCGATCTGTGTCACCGGCGGCCCGATGCTGAACGGCAAGCACGGCGGGCGCGACATCGGCTCGGGCACCGCGGTGTGGCAGCTCTCCGAGCAGGTCAAGGCCGGCACGATCACGTTGCACGAATTCATGTCGGCCGAGTCCGGCATGTCGCGCTCCGCGGGCACCTGCAATACCATGGGCACGGCCTCGACGATGGCCTGCATGACCGAGGCGCTCGGCGTCTCGCTGCCGCACAACGCGGCGATCCCGGCCGTGGATGCACGGCGCTATGTGCTCGCACACCTGTCCGGCATGCGCATCGTGCAAATGGCGCTCGAGGGGCTGAGTCTGTCGAAGATCCTGACGCGCCAGGCCTTCGAGAATGCGATCCGCGTCAATGCCGCGATCGGCGGCTCGACCAATGCCGTGATCCACCTGAAGGCGATTGCCGGGCGTATCGGCGTGCCGCTCGAACTCGAGGACTGGACGCGCCTGGGCAAGGGCACGCCCACGCTCGTCGATCTGATGCCCTCTGGGCGCTTTCTGATGGAAGAGTTCTACTACGCAGGTGGCCTGCCGGCCGTGCTGCGCCGCCTGGGCGAGGCCAGGTTGCTGCCGCATCCCGACGCTCTTACCGCCAACGGCCACAGCCTCTGGGACAACGTCAAGGACGCCCCGATGCTGAACGATGAAGTCGTTCGCCCGTTGGACAGGCCTCTGGTCGCCGATGGCGGCATCTGCGTACTGAGGGGCAATCTGGCGCCGCGCGGTGCGGTGCTCAAGCCTTCGGCAGCGACGCCTTCGCTGCTGCAGCACCGCGGCCGGGCGGTCGTGTTCGAGAACCTCGACGACTACAAGGCACGCATCAACGATCCGGCCCTCGACGTCGACAAGGATTCGGTGCTGGTGCTCAAGAACTGCGGCCCGCAGGGTTATCCGGGTATGGCCGAAGTCGGCAACATGGGCTTGCCGCCCAAGCTGCTGGCGCAGGGCGTCACCGACATGGTGCGCATCAGCGACGCACGCATGAGCGGCACCGCCTACGGCACGGTCGTGCTCCACGTCGCGCCCGAGGCGCGCGCCGGCGGCGCGTTGGCGGTGGTGCAGGAGGGCGACTGGATCGAGCTCGATTGCGCGGCCGGCCGCCTGCACCTCGAACTCAGCGACGAGGAACTCCTGGCGCGCCTCGATGCCTGGGCGACAGCCAAGACGGCCGTTCCAGCGGACGGTGCCGGTTACCGCAAGCTGTATGTCGAACACGTGCTGCAGGCCGACGACGGCTGCGACTTCGACTTCCTCGTCGGCTGCCGCGGCGCGGCCGTGCCGCCGCACTCCCACTGAGTCAACGACGGAGCCAAGTCGCCATGAACACCCCACGCTATCGAGGTGTCTTCCCGGTCGTGCCGACGACGTTCGACGTGGCGGGCGAACTCGACCTGGCCAGCCAGAAGCGGTGTGTCGATTTCATGATCGACGCCGGCTCCAACGGCCTTTGCATCCTGGCCAATTTCTCCGAGCAATTTGTGCTGGCCGACGAGGAGCGCGAGGTGCTGACCCGGGCCATCCTGGAACATGTCGACGGGCGCGTACCGGTCATCGTGACCACCACGCACTTCAGCACCCAGGTCTGCATCGAACGCAGCCGGCGCGCGCAGGCGATGGGGGCTGCGATGGTCATGGTGATGCCGCCGTACCACGGCGCCACGATCCGCGTGCCGGAGTCGCGCACGGTCGAATTCTTCGCCGCGCTGTCCGACGCACTGGCGATCCCGGTGATGATCCAGGACGCGCCGGTCAGCGGCACCGTGCTGAGCGCGCCGTTGCTCGCACGCATGGCGCGCGAGATCGAACATGTCGCGTACTTCAAGATCGAGACGCCCGGCGCGGCATCGAAGTTGCGCGAGCTGATCCAGCTCGGCGGCGACGCCGTCGAAGGCCCCTGGGACGGCGAAGAGGCCATCACGCTGCTGCCCGATCTCGACGCCGGCGCCACCGGCTCGATGACCGGGGGCGGCTACCCCGACGGGATCCGGCGCATCGTCGACGCCTACGCCGCCGGTCGGCGCGAGGACGCGATCGCGGAGTACACACGCTGGCTGCCGTTGATCAATTTCGAGAATCGCCAGGGCGGGCTGCTTTCGGCCAAGGCCCTGATGAAAGAGGGTGGCGTGATTGCGTGCGAAGCGCCGCGCCACCCGTTCCCCCCGATGCACCCGGCCACCCGCGCCGGCCTGATCGAGACGGCGCGCCGGCTCGATCCGCTGGTGCTACGCTGGACTCGCTGAATCCGTCACGACCACCAACCAGACAGGAGACAAGTCGATGAAACTGATCAGGACACTTTCGATCGCCGCCGCAGCAGGCGCGCTCATCTTTTCCGGCGGCGCCGGTGCGCAGGACAAGGGCACGGTCGGCGTGTCGATGCCGACCAAGTCGTCGGCGCGCTGGATCTCCGACGGCGACAGCATGGTCAAGTCGCTCAAGGACAAGGGCTACAAGGCCGACCTGCAATACGCCGACGACGACATCCCGAACCAGCTCGCGCAGGTCGAGAACATGATCACCAAGAAGGTCAAGGTGCTCGTGATCGCCGCGATCGACGGCACCACGCTGTCGAACGCGCTGCAGAAGGCGGCCGATGCGGGCATCAAGGTCATCGCCTACGACCGGCTGATCAAGGGCTCGAAGAACGTCGACTACTACGCCACGTTCGACAACTTCCAGGTCGGCGTGCTGCAGGCCAGCTCGATCGTCGACAAGCTCGGTCTGAAGCAGGGCAAGGGCCCGTTCAACATCGAGCTTTTCGGCGGCTCGCCCGACGACAACAACGCCTTCTTCTTCTACGACGGCGCGATGAGCGTGCTCAAGCCCTACATCGACAGCGGCAAGCTCGTCGTGCGCAGCAAGCAGATGGGCATGGACAAGGTGGGCACGCTGCGCTGGGACGGCGCCGTCGCCCAGGCCCGTATGGACAACCTGCTGAGCGCCTTCTACGGCAACGCCCGCGTGGACGCGGTGCTGTCGCCGTATGACGGCCTGTCGATCGGCATCCTGTCGTCGCTGAAGGGCGTCGGCTACGGCACGCCGAAGCAGCCGATGCCGGTGGTGTCGGGGCAGGATGCCGAGGTGGCATCGGTCAAGTCGATGCTGCGCGGCGAACAGAGCTCGACCGTGTTCAAGGACACGCGCGAACTCGCCAAGGTCACCGTCAACATGATCGACCAGATGCTCAGCGGCAAGAAGGTCGACATCAACGACACCAAGACCTACAACAACGGCGTCAAGGTCGTGCCTTCTTATCTGCTCAAGCCCGTCAGCGTGGACCTGTCGAACTGGAAGCCCGTGCTCATCGACAGCGGCTACTACAAGGAATCGCAGATCAAGTAGGGGCGCGCACGATGTCGCTGCTCGAGATGCAGGGGATCACGAAGCGCTTTCACGGCGTGACGGCGCTCGATGACGTGAACCTCGCGGTGCAGGCCGGCGAGATCCACGCCGTGGTCGGCGAGAACGGCGCCGGCAAGTCGACGCTGATGAAGGTGCTCAGCGGGGTCTACCCGCACGGCGAGTACGAGGGCGCCATCCACTTCGAGGGCAGCGAGCGGCGGTTCGGCGGCATCCACGACAGCGAGCAAGCCGGCATCATCATCATCCACCAGGAGCTGGCGCTGGTGCCGCTGCTGTCGATCGCCGAGAACATCTTTCTCGGCAACGAGCCCACGGTGCCGGGCACGTTCGGCGCCGTGATCGACTGGTTCGGTGCATTTGCCCGGACGCAGGAACTGCTGCGCAAGGTCGGCCTGAACGAGCGGCCGAGCACGCTGATCACCGACATCGGCGTCGGCAAGCAGCAGTTGGTGGAAATCGCCAAGGCGCTGTCGAAGGAGGTCAAGCTCCTGATCCTCGACGAGCCGACCGCGAGCCTGAACGAGACCGACAGCGACGCGCTGCTCGAGCTGCTGCTCGGGTTGAAGGCCCAAGGCATCGCCTGCATCCTGATCTCGCACAAGCTCAACGAGATCGCCAAGGTGGCCGATACGATCACGGTGATCCGCGACGGCAGCACGGTGCGCAGTTTCGACTGCCGCCAGCAGACGATCAGCGAGGACCAGGTGATCCAGGCGATGGTCGGCCGCGAGATGGCCGACCGCTACCCGAAGCGCACGCCGCAGATCGGCGAGACCGTGTTCGAGATCGCCCGCTGGCAGGTGCACCACCCCGAGCATGCCGACCGGCTGCTCATCAAGGGCGTCGACCTGCACGCGCGCCGCGGCGAGATCGTCGGCATTGCGGGCCTGATGGGGGCCGGGCGCACCGAGCTCGCAATGAGCGTCTTCGGCCGCTCCTACGGACGCGGGATCAGTGGCGAGGTGCGCCTGCACGGGCAAGTGGTCGACGTGAGCACGATCGAGAAGGCGATCGACAACGGCATCGCCTACGTGACCGAAGACCGCAAGGGCTACGGGCTGGTACTCGACGACGATATCCAGCACAACGTGACGCTGGCCAACCTGGCCGGCGTATCGAGTGCCGCCGTCATCGACGACGGGCGCGAATTCCGCGTGGCCACCGAATACCGCGAGAAGCTGCGCATCCGCTGCTCGAGCGTCTTCCAGCCGGTGGTCAACCTGTCGGGCGGCAACCAGCAGAAGGTCGTGCTCGCGAAATGGCTGTTCGCGAACCCGGAGGTGCTGATCCTCGACGAGCCGACACGCGGCATCGACGTCGGTGCCAAGTTCGAGATCTACACGCTGATGGCCGAGCTCGCAGCGGCCGGCAAGTGTGTCGTGATGATCTCGTCGGAGATGCCCGAACTGCTCGGCATGTGCGACCGCATCTATGTGATGAACGAAGGGCGCTTCGTCGGCGAATTCACCGGCGCCGAGGCGTCGCAGGAGAAGATCATGCGTTCCATCGTCACCGCGGGGGCTGCGTGATGGCCGAGCCGACTGCCAGTGCCGCACCCGCCGCGCATCCCTATGCCGGGTTCCTGAAGAACAACCTGCGCGAATACGGCATGCTGATGTCGTTGGTCGCGATCATGGCGTTCTTCCAGTACATGACCGACGGCACGCTGTTGCAGCCGCTGAACCTGACCAACCTGGTGCTGCAGAACAGCTACATCATCATCATGGCGCTGGGCATGCTGCTGGTGATCGTGGCCGGCCACATCGACCTGTCCGTCGGCTCGGTGGTCGGTTTTGTCGGTGCGCTCGCGGCGGTGCTGATGGTGCAGTTCGGCTGGCACTTCGTTCCGGCGACGCTGGCATGCCTGCTGGCCGGTGCGGCCATCGGCGCGGCGCAGGGCTGGTTCGTCGCATTCTTCCGCATTCCGTCGTTCATCGTCACGCTGGCCGGCATGCTCGTCTTCAAGGGCCTGAGCCTGGCGTTGCTGCAGGGACAATCGGTCGGCCCGTTCCCGCCGAACTTCCAGTTGCTGAGCTCGGGCTTCATCCCCGACCCGCTGGGCGGCGAAGCGCTGCGCACGACGTCGCTGCTGGCGGGCATCGTGGTGGCGCTGGCGCTCATGGTGGCCAAGGTGCGCGAGCGCGCGAACCAGGCACGACATGGCATGGAATCGGAACCGTATCCGTTCTTCGTCGGCAAGAACCTGGTGTTCATGGCGATCATCGTGGCGTTCTGCTGGAAGCTCGCGTCGTACAAGGGCCTGCCCAACGTGCTGATCGTCATGACGCTGCTGATGCTGCTGTACGACTTCGTCACCACGCGCACCACGGTCGGCCGGCGCATCTATGCGCTGGGCGGCAACGAGAAGGCGGCGCGCCTGTCGGGCGTGAAGACCCAGTGGCTGTCGTTCTGGACCTTCGTCAACATGGGCGTGCTCGCCGGGATCGCCGGCATGGTGTTCGCCGCGCGCCTGAATACCGCGACGCCAAAGGCCGGCACGGGCTTCGAGCTCGACGTGATCGCCGCCTGTTTCATCGGCGGCGCGTCGGCCTCGGGCGGTGTCGGCAAGGTGCTCGGCGCGGTGATCGGCGCGTTCATCATGGGCGTGATGAACAACGGCATGTCCATCCTGGGCATCGGCATCGACTACCAGCAGGTCATCAAGGGCCTGGTGCTGCTCGCGGCGGTCTTTGTCGACGTGTACAACAAGAGAAAGAGTTGAGCCAGGCGCAGGGTCACCGCGACTACCGGCACCCGCCGGAACGCAAGAGCATGCACGCACGCATCGTGCGCGACCTGGGCATGCGCATCGTCGCGGGCGAGTTCAAGCCGGGCGAGCGGCTGCCCGCCGAGGCGGTGCTGCTGGCGGAATACGACGTGAGCCGACCAGTGTTGCGCGAGTCCACGCGGGTGCTGGTAGCCAAGGGGCTGGTGCTGTCACGCCAGCGCGCCGGCGCGACGGTGCGGCCGCGCAGCGAATGGCACCTGCTCGATCCGGACGTGTTGTTCTGGCTCATCCAGACCCAACCCCCGCCGGCATTCGTCGAGACCCTGCTCACCGTACGGCGGGTGTTCGAACCTGCCGCCGCCGCGCTTGCGGCCAAGGTCGCCAGCGACGCGGCATTGAAAGGCATCGCCGAGGCATACGCCGGCATGGAAGCGGCGCGTACCGTGGACGAAATCCTCGAACCCGACCTGGCCTTCCACCGGCGCATCGCCGAGGCGACGAACAACGATTTGCTGGCCTATATCGGCAACATGCTGTCGCTCGCGCTGCGCGAGTCGATCAAGCTCAGCAGCCTGCACCCGAATACCCACGCGCTCTCGCTCCCGCGCCACAAGGCGATCCTCACGGCGCTGATGAACCGCGATCCGCTCGCCGCGCAGCAGGCCACGCTGGTGCAGTTGAAGGAAACCCGCGACGACCTGAGCGAAGTGCTCGAGTCCGGCCACGGCGCGCTCTGATGGCGCGTCAACCCGCGAAGAGCGACGGCGGCACGCCAGGCTCGCCCAGTTCCACCGCAAACAGGCCACCGGCCAGCGGCTGAGCCGCCAATTGCTCGCTCGTCAGGCCGGAGCGCGCCGTCGTGATGAACAGCGTTTGCAGGTTCGCGCCGCCGAAGGCGCAGTTGGTGACGTGGTCGGTGGGCAGCGCGATGCGGCCCAGTTCCGTGCCGCTGGCGGGATCGTGGCAGCTCACGCAGGCGCCGCCCCAGTGCGCGATCCACAAGCGGCCCGCCGCATCGGTGGTCATGCCGTCCGGATAACCGTCGCCACGCGCGAAGCGCAGCCATTCGCGGCGATTGGTCAGCTCGCCCGAGCACGCGTCGAAATCGAACGCATGGATGCGGCCGGTCGCCGTGTCGTTGACATACATCGTGCGCGCGTCGCGCGACCAGGTCGGCCCGTTGGTCACGGCGAAACCCAGCGCGTGGCGGACGCACCGTCCAGCGGCGTCGTAGCCGTAGAGCGCGCCGGTGGGCAGCTTGCAGTCGAAGTCCATCGTGCCGCCCCAGAAGCGCCCGCTGCGGTCGCATTTGCCGTCGTTGAAGCGGTTGTTGGCCGGCTCGGCGTCGGGCCGGTGCACGTACTGCGGCGTCGCGCCGGGAACCTCGGGGTCGAAGAGTGCAAAACCGCGGCGCAACGTCACCACCAGGCCGGGGCGACCCACGCGCTCGGCGACCGCCGAGATCTCCTCGTCGAACGGCCACTGGCTGCGCTGGCCGTCCGATGGCCGATAGCGGTACAGGCGCCGCCCGAGAATATCGACCCACCACAACGACTGGCTGAGGGGCGACCAGCAGGTGCCTTCACCCAACGTGGCGCCGGCGTCCCATACGCAAACCGGCCGGCCCAGGATCGCGGGCATGGCGAAGCCGGACGATTGGTTCGAGGTCATGCCACGGCGGCCTGAAGGCTAGACCTCCAACGCATACACGGCTGCCGCGGCCCGTTCCGCCGTGCTGTGGCCTTCGAGCGCGCGATCCCACTCGGGGCCGCCCGCGCCACGGCGCGGCATCAGGTCGGCTGTCATCGACGCCACTTCCGAGGCCCCAGCATCGAACTCGCCGACCTGCGTGAAATCGTCGAGGAACAGCCGTGCAATGCCGGCGCCGCCGGAATCGATCACCACCAGAAAACGCGCCTGGCGCTGGTGCGGCGCCGGGTTGTGGCGTCGCGGAGATTCGTTTCCGAACCCGTTGTTCATTTTTTCCCTCCTCGGGATGTGGGCCATGCCCATGAGACTCGGCAGGGCCGGAAAAGATCCGCAGTGCCCGTTGGCGTGGCATCGTGGTTCATCGGCGCCACCCCGCGGCACGGGCCCGCAGTCGGCCGACCACGCCCGTCGGAAAATGGTAGACCGACAGCACGAACAGCACGCCGAGCCACAGCAGCCAGCGCCCGGGCGCCACCAGGTCCTGCAGCACCGGCACGCCGTGCACCGCCTGCGCGCCCAGCGCCAGAAGGTCCTGAAGGTAGTTCTGGGCGCCGACGAAGAGCACGGCGCCGATGACCGCGCCGTAGAGGGTGCCCATGCCACCGATCACCACGATCAACAGGATGTCCAGCATGATCTCGAAGCTCAAGGTCGTGTCTGGCCCGGTGTAGCGCAGCCACAGCGCCAGCAGCGCGCCGGCGGCGGTGGCAAACAGCGCAGCGATCACGCTGGCCAGCGTGCGGTAGACGACCGTGCGGTAGCCGATCGCCTCGGCGCGGAAGTCGTTTTCGCGAATCGCCTGAAGCACACGCCCGAACGGCGAGTTGACGATGCGCAGCAGCAGGCCGAACAGCAACGCCACGGTCACGAACAGCAACCAGTAGGTCAGCAGCTTGCCGTCCAGCAGCACGCCGAAGACCTCGTTCTCGAAAGGCTCGAACGATGGCTCCAGCCACGCCGGATTGCGGAACGTCAGGCCGTCCTCGCCGCCGGTGAAGGTGGAGAGCTGCGACGCCAGCGTCTGGAAGGCGGCCGCGACCGCCAGCGTGATCATCGCGAAGAAGATCGCCTTCACGCGCAGGCTGAACAGGCCGATCACTAGCGACAGCACGAGCGACACCGCCAGCGCCGCGGCCAGCCCGGCGCCCAACGCGAGCCAGCCTTCGCCGAGCCGCGTGCTGGCGATTGCCACGCCGTACGCGCCGATGCCGAAGAACATGGTGTGCGCAAAGCTCACGATGCCGGTGTAACCGAGCAGCAGGTCGTAGCTGGCCACGAGCAGGATGAATACCAGCATCTTTGCCGCGACCCCCAGGGCCTTGGCGCCCGGGAACAGGAAGGGCGCAAGCGCCAGTGCCACGACGATCAGCAGCAGCGCACCGGCCAACCACCGGCTGCGCGGCAGGTCCAGGGAGAGCAGGCGCTGCAGGTTCACCGCGACGTCACCGGATAAAGCCCACGCGGTCGCCACAGCAAAACGGCGACCATCAGCGCGATATTGGAGAACAGCGCCAGCTTGGGCACGAGGAAGCCGCTGTAGTTGGCGAGCAGGCCGACCAGCAGCGCGCCGACGAAGCAGCCGAGCGTCGACCCCAGCCCGCCGATGATGATCACGATGAACAGCAGCACGTTCACCTGGCCACCGATCTGCGGCACCACGCTCTGCTGGTACAGGCCCCAGAGCACGCCGCCCAGCCCGGCCAATGCCGAGCCGGCCACGAAGACCCCGACGAACAGTCGGCGGATGCGGTAGCCCAGCGCCTCGACCATCTCGCGGTCCTGCACGCCAGCGCGCACCAGCAGGCCGAGCTTGGTGCGGTTCAGCGTCCACAGCAGCACCGCAAAGACCACCAGCCCCAGCACGACGGCCAGCACGCGGTACTTCTCGATGGCAGCCTGCTCGCCGCCGATGTCGATCAGGAAGGCGCCGCGCAGCGCGGGCGGCAGCGGCAGCGGGATCTGGTCCGGCCCCCAGATCACCTTGATGAATTCCTCGCCGATGATCATGCCGCCCATCGTGATGAGGATCTGCTTGAGGTGCTGGCCGTAGACCGGGCGCACGAGCACACGTTCGAAGGCGAGCCCGAGCGCGCCGGCCACCGCCATTGCCGCCAGCATGGCAATGAAGATCGCACCCAGGTTCAGCAGCAACGAGTCGGCACCGGACCAGCCCGCCATGCCCGCCATCACGCTCGTGGCGACGAAGGCGCCGAAGGCCACGAAGACGCCGTGGCCGAAGTTCAGCACGTCCATCAGCCCGAAGACGAGCGTGAGCCCGCTGGCGATGACGAAGACGATCAAGCCCATCGCCAGCCCGGCGGCCGTCAGCGTGAGCCAGGTCGACGCCGAGCCCACCAGCGGCAGGCCTGCGGCCATCACGGCGCCGACCAGGGCCAGAGGAATCCCGTCGAAACGCGCCTTCGGGATGTCACCCGCGCGTGCCGTCACGGGGCTCACTCGGGTGCCCCCAGCGACAGGCCGAGCAGCCGCTGCTGCATCGCATCGTCGTCCACCAGTTCGGCCATGGCACCGGCATGCACGACACGTCCATCGTCCATCACGGCCACGCGGTCGCCCAGCGCCTTGGCCATCTGGAAGTTCTGCTCCACCAGCAGGATCGTCGTGGCCTGGGCCTTCAACTCGCGGAAGGCGCCGATCAGGTTCTGGACGATCGACGGCGCCAGGCCCTTGCTGGGTTCGTCGATGAGCAGCAGCGCACGCGGTTCGACGATGGCGCGCGCCACGGCGAGCATCTGCTTCTGCCCGCCGCTCAACTTGCCCGCCGGGTAGAGCCAGAATTTCTTCAGCGCCGGGAAGAGGCCGAAGATCCACTCGAGCCGGGCCCTGTCGATGGCCTCGGCGTTCGGCGCGCCGCGTGCCGCCAGCACCATGTTCTCGCGCACCGTCAGGTCGCCGAAGATGCCCATGCTCTCGGGCACGTAGGCGATGCCCCGGCGTGCGATGTCGGGCGTCGCGTGGCCGTGGACGGCCTCGCCACGAAAGGCGATCTCGCCACGCGACGCCGTCCACAGGCCCATGATCGTGCGCAGCGTGGTCGTCTTGCCGGCGCCGTTGCGGCCCAGCAGCATCGTCACCTGGCCTTCGGGCACCTCGAGGTCGACGCCGTGGAGGATGTGATACGCGCCGATGTGCGTGTGCACGTCGCGCAGGCTCAATACATTCACACCGGTTCCTCGTCGACGATGCCGAGATAGGCCTGCTGCACGACCGGCAGGGCGATCACCGCCGCCGGCTCGCCATCGGCGACGAGCTTGCCGTTGTGCAGCACGACGATGCGGTCGGCCAGTTCGCGCACGACGTCCATCTTGTGCTCGACGAGCAGGATCACGCGGTCGCGGCGCGACTTCAGCGCGCGGATCAGGTCGAGCACCACCGGCACGTCGTCCACGCCCATGCCGGCGGTCGGCTCGTCGAAGAGATAGACCTTGGGGTCGAGCGCCATCAGCAGCGCGACTTCCAGCTTGCGCTGGTCGCCATGGGGCAGGGCGGCGGCCGGAGCGCCCGCCTGGTCGGCCAGCGCCACCTGGTGCAGCAAGTCCTGCGCTTCGTCGATCCACTCGCGACGGTCGGTCCAGATCCTGAACAACTCCAGGCCACCGCCGCGCGGCCAGGCGGCAGCGCGACCCTGCTCGCGCGCCTGAACCGCCAGGCGCACGTTCTCCTGCACGCTGAGATTCGGAAACAGCTGCGTGAGCTGGAACGCCCGCCCGAGGCCCTTGCGCGTGCGCAGCGGCGCGGGCAGGGCGGTGACGTCCTCGCCGTCGAGCAGCACCTGGCCTGCGCTCGCCGGCAGTTGCCCGCTGACGAGATTGAAGTAGGTGGTCTTGCCGGCGCCGTTGGGGCCGACGATGGCCGTCAGCGTGCCGGGCTCGAAGCGGCACGACACCTGGTCGACGGCCACGTGGCCGCCGAACCGGATCGTCAGCCCGCGGGTCTCCAGCACGAAGCGTCGCTCGCGCGGTCAGCGCTTGTTCTTGATCGGCACGTTCATCTCGCTGGCCTTGATCTCGTGCACGAGTTCGGGCACGCCCCAGGCGAAAGCCGGGTCCACCTTGATGCGGAAGTGGTACATGTCCTGCATCGCCTGGTGGTCCTCCTTGCGGAAGGTCATCAGCCCCTTGGGCGTGGCGAAGCTCATGCCTTCCATCGTCTTGATGAGCTTGTTGGTGGCGGTGTCGCCGTTGGTCTTCTTCAGCGCCTCGACGACCGCGATGGCCGCGCTCATGCCACCGGCGGTGAAGAAGTCCGGCGGGCTCTTGAACTTGCTGTAGTGGTTGGCCACCAGCCACTCGTTGACCGGGTTCTTCGGAATGCCGAAGTAGTAATACGTGGCGCCTTCCATGCCGGGAAAGTTCTTGTACGCCGCCATCGCCGGGAGGATGTTGCCGCCGGTGGCGATCTCGATGCCGTAGCGCTTGAGGTCGAGGTCGGCGATCTTGAACGGGTTGCCGCCACCGCCGGCCCATATTACCCAGATGATCTTGCGCCCGGGTTTGTCCTTCAGCGCGTCGATGAGGCGTTGCGCGCCGGCGGTGAAGTCCGTGGTCGTCGTCGGCAGGTATTCCTCGTGCACGATCTTCGCCTTCTTGACCGATGCCTTGAACGCGGCCACGCCATCGCGACCGAAGGCATAGTCCTGCGCCAGCGTGGCGATCGTGATGCCGGACTTGTCCAGCGCGACGGCGTTGCTGATCGCGTCCTGGCTGCTGTTTCGGCCGGTGCGGAAGATGTACTTGTTCCACTTGTCGCCGGTGATCGAATCGGCCACCGCCGGCTCGACCAGCAGGATCTTCTTGTACTCCTCGGCCACCGGCAGCATCGCCAGCGCCACGC
>JAHECD010000205.1 GCA_024641945.1 Rubrivivax sp.
CTCGGTGGTCGACACCGCGCTCAGGTGAACGTTCGCACCGTTGGCATTGACGCTACCGTCGATCGTCGCCTTGGCGTCGATCACCGCGACGTTGAGGGCCAACGAGCCGGCAAAGCCGACACCCGTGCCACTGGCGCCGGACGTGGCCGTGCTTTCGACCTTGCTCGGCGGCACCGTCGCAGAGACGTTCACGTTCGCGCCATCGACATCGGCCGTTCCACCCAACGAGGCGGTGACCGTCGGGGTCGCCACGCCGATGGCCACCGCGACGCCGACCGCCGCGCTGCCGCCAGAGGACTTGTTCGAGCCGTCGGCGGTATTGACGAGCACCGTCTTGCCGCTGGCCTTGACGTCGAGGTCGCCGCTAGCGCCGGCGTGCACACTGCCGCCCGAGATGCGCGCTTCGACCGTCCCTGTCGCCACGCCGACGGCCACGGCCGCCGCAAACGGGATGTCGCCTTCGCCGGTGCTGGCCTTGTCGCTGTCGCTTCCGTCCTTGTTGGGATCCTTCAAGGCCTTTTCGGACTCGTTGTCGCCGCTGTTGGACGCATTCGCGCCGCCCTTGGCGGCATTCGAGATCGAGGTTGCGCTGCGGTCGCTGCTGGCGACCAGGTCGACGTTTGCGGCGCTGACCGTGCCGCCGGTGACCGACGCCTTGGTATCACCGAGCATCAACGAGAACGCCAGCGTCGCGCCAGCGCCCCCGGTGCCACCGTCGTCCGTGCCGCCTTGCTTGCCGTCGGCCGTCGCGGTGAGAACCATCTTGTCGTTCGCGGTCAACGACATGTCGCCAACGGCGCTGACGGTGCCGCCGCTGATCGCGATGTTCGGCGCTGCACTGATGACATTCGACGAGACGGCCGCGTCGGACTTCGCCTGCGTATCGTTCGTCGTGCCCGACCCGCCAGACTTGTCGGTCGGCACCGTCGTGTTGTGGACCACGACATTGGAATCGGCCAATGCCGTGAGTCCGCCCGTGGCGGCCACCACCGTGCCGCCGCCGCTGACCTTGATCTCCGGTGAATTGAAGACGTTGACCGTCACGATGCGCACGGTCGAGGCCTGCGCCGAGGCGGTGATGTCCGTGTGGATCTTGCTTTCGATATTGACCGTCGCCCCGGTGACCTGCGCGCCACCCTTGATGTCGACGAGCGCGTTGGACAGGCTCAGCACGGCGGTCGCGGCCAGACCGTTGCTGAAGAACGTATCGCCATCCTCGGTGAAAGTGACGTCGGAGTGGGCGAACAGCTCTATCGTTCCGGTGGCCGCCAGTTGTGCAGCGCCCGACAGCGTGACCTTGCTGCTCGCATTCGCGAGCAGGCCCTGGTAAAGCCCGCCCGTGCTCTTGGCGTCAGCCAGCAACGTGATATTCGGCGCCGTCAACACCGATGCCGCGTCGATGGTCACTGCGGAGTCGGAGACGATCTGAATGTTCCCACCCGTGACGGCGCTCTGGACGCCAGTGGCGTCGTTGACGATGTCGGACGAACTGTGGATCTTGAGCCCGTGCCCGCCGATCGTGCCACCGTTCGCAGTCAGGATCAGCTGGTCGTTCGCAAGCGGGATCGGCAGCGTGCCGATGCCCAAGATATCGCCGAGGTCGATATCCTTGCCGCCGAAGAAGTCGATGTCTATCAATGTGCCGGCGGACACGGTCGACAGCAGGCTGAAGCTGTCGAGATCGACCGTCAGCTTGTCCCCGATGAAGTCGCTCAGGTTCAAGCCGCTGCCACCCACGTCGGTGAGGCCGAGATCGGAACGCTTGATGTTGACGTCGAAATCAGCCGCGCCGCTGATCGCCGAGGTCAGCACGAGTTGAGGGGTAATGGGCACGAGGTCGGTGCCCGTGCCATAAAGGCGCCAGGAGGGCGTGCCGGACACGTCCTCCACCTTGAGGGTGTAGTTGGTCGATATCAATGACGCCACGTAGCCAGTGATGCCTGCGGTGTCGAACGTCGGTGCCGTATCCAGCGTCGCGTACGTCAGGTCCGCCGACAGCAGCAGCCGCGGCTCCATCGGCTCATATTCGAACCCCCGGCGCGGCACCTGGATCGGGCCCGCGAATGCCGGCCACCATTTGCCGAGCACCTTGCACAACCGGGCGACCAGGGCTTGCGGCTTGTAGGACCAGCTGCGGCGGAGCATGCGTACGTTCATGGGGGACTCCTGGAATCAGGCACGGCGCAGCACGCCGGGCAGGCGTGCATCAAGTGGAAAGTGGGGCGAACGGGCGGAGCGGCGAACCATCGGGACACGCGCGGCTGCTGGGTACGACTGGCGCACCAACTGCCCGACTCCGACCCCGACCCTGCGGACATCAAACTGCCCCTCCGGCTGCGCGGCACCCGTGCTGGCATTTGAATGCCGGATCACGAACAAATCGTGACAGACGTCACAGATGCGCACAGCAGGCCGGACTCTAGGCAAACCAACGGCGATGGATAGGCCCACCCCCCAAGTCAAGGGGAGGGTTTGAACGGATCGGAGTGGCCCATTCAGATCCCCTCGTCCGCGGGGTGTGTCTTGCCGTGGCGCAGCCTGAAGTCGGGCGGGCCATGCGATGCCGCATCACCAGCCCTCGATGCAATCGTCTGCAGCCGCGACCATGCGCCCCGGCAGACACCTGCCGGGCGATTCGCCGCTACTTCACGGGCTTGCCCGCGCTTCGCGCTTCACGCGCCGGGTGGCTTCAGCTCATACGCGCTCGACGACGAGCGCGATGCCCTGACCGACGCCAATGCACATCGTGCACAGCGCGTAGCGGCCGCCAATGCGGTGCAACTGGTTCACCGCGGTGGTGACGAGGCGTGCGCCGCTCGCGCCGAGCGGGTGGCCGAGCGCGATCGCGCCGCCGTTCGGGTTGACACGCGCGTCGTCATCGGCCAGGCCGAGGTCGCGCGTGACGGCCAGCCCCTGCGCGGCGAAGGCCTCGTTGAGCTCGATCACGTCCATCTGCGCCAGGCTCAGCCCGGTGAGCTCGAGCACCTTGCGCGTGGCCGGCGCCGGGCCGAAGCCCATGATGCGCGGCGCCAAGCCGGCGGTGGCCATGCCGACGACCCGGGCGCGCGGCGTCAGGCCGTGGCGCGCGGCCGCGGCTTCGCTGGCCAGCAACAGCGCGCAAGCACCGTCGTTCACGCCCGAGGCGTTGCCCGCCGTCACGCTGCCGTCGGGCCTGACCACGCCCTTGAGTCTGGCCAAGGCCTCGAGCGAGGTCTCGCGCGGATGTTCGTCCTTTGCGACGACGAGCGGATCGCCCTTCTTCTGCGCTACCGTCACCGGCACGATCTCGGCGTCGAAGAAACCCGACTTCTGCGCCGCCACCGCCTTCAGCTGGCTCGCGAGCGCAAAGCGGTCCTGCGCCTCGCGCTCGATCTTGAACTCGGCGGCGACGTTCTCGGCCGTTTCGGGCATCGAATCGACGCCGTAGAGCGCCTTCATCTGCTTGTTCACGAAGCGCCAGCCGATGGTGGTGTCGTAGACGGCGTTGGCGCGGCTGAAGGCCGTCTCGGCCTTCGGCATCACGAACGGCGCGCGGCTCATGCTCTCGACACCGCCAGCGATCATCAGCTGCGCCTCGCCGCTCTTGATGGCACGCGCGGCCGTGCCCACCGCGTCCATGCCCGAGCCGCACAGGCGGTTGATCGTGGCGCCCGGCAACTCCTTCGGCAGACCCGAAAGCAGCAGCGCCATGCGTGCGACGTTGCGGTTGTCCTCGCCGGCCTGGTTGGCACAGCCGTAGAGCACGTCGGTCACCGCGCCCCAGTCGAGCTTCGGGTGGCGCGCCATCAGCGCCTTCAGCGGGATGGCGCCGAGGTCGTCGG
>JAHECD010000020.1 GCA_024641945.1 Rubrivivax sp.
TCGTCTGAAACCTTTGCCGCCTGTGGGTGCCGCGTCAACGGCCGCACAGTGCGACCACGTGGTCGGCGATGGCCAGCGACGCGGTGAGGCCGGGTGATTCGATCCCGAACAGGTTCACGAGTCCAGGCACGCCGTGCATGGCCGGCCCTTCGATGACGAAATCGCTCGCAGCCACGTCGGGGCCGCCGAGCTTCGGCCGGATGCCCGCATAGTCGGGCTGCAGCGCGCCATCCCGCAGGCCCGGCCAGTATTTGCGCACCGCCGTGTAGAACGCGTCGCCACGGGCCGGGTCCACCGGGTAATGGATGTGCGGGATCCATTCGACGTCGGGGCCGAAGCGGGCTTGTCCGTTCAGGTCGAGCGTCAGGTGCACGCCCAGCCCGGCCGATTCGGGCACGGGATAGATCAGGTGGCTGAAGCTCGCACGCCCGCTCAAGGTGAAGTAGTTGCCCTTGGCGTAGAAGGTGGGTGGCACGTGCGCCGGTGCCAGGCCTTCGATCGCGCCGGCCAGCGCCTGGGCGTGCAGGCCGGCGCTGTTGATCACCGTGCGCGCGCGCCAGGTGCCCGGCTCGGTACCTCCGATGTGCAACTCGAGACCCTCGGCCGTCGCGCGCCCGCCGAGGACCGGCGTGACGAAGGCCACCATGGCGCCCGCGGCCTCCGCGTCGCCCTGCAGCGCGAGCATCAGCGCGTGGCTGTCGACGATGCCCGTGGAGGGCGAGAGCAGCGCCGCCGCAGCCTGGACCTCGGGCTCGAGCCGGGCCACGCCGTCGCGGTCGAGCAGGCGAAGGTCGTCGACACCATTCGCGGACGCCTTGGCTCGGATCGATTCGAGCGTGGCGACCTGCGCCGGCGTCGTCGCCACGATGAGCTTTCCACAGCGCCGATGTGGCACGCCATGGCTCGCGCAGTAGGCGTACAGCGCCTCCTTGCCGGCCACGCACAGGCGCGCCTTCAGCGAGCCCTGCGGGTAGTAGATGCCGGCATGGATGACCTCGCTGTTGCGCGAGCTCGTGCCGGTGCCAATGGCGTCGGCCGCCTCCAGCACCACCACCTCGCGGCCGGACATCGCGAGCGCGCGTGCCACGGCCAGGCCGACGACGCCGGCGCCGATGACGACACAGTCGATCTCTTCCACGTCAGTCTCCAGAGGGGCCGGCCGGCGATGGGATCGTGGTCCGGCCGCCTTCGTTCGACGCCGGGGTGCCGGCGCCGTGCACAACAAACAATCGTCCAGACAAAGGTGCCGCCTCGAGGGCTTCCCGCGTGAGGGCCTCGCGGGCGCTCGTGACATACAGCGTATCGCCGTCGGCACCACCGAATGCCACGCCCGTGGGGCCTGGCACCGGCAGCGCCACCACGCGGTCGAGCGTGCCGTCGGCTTCGAAGCGCACGGCGCTCCAGCCGCCGCGCAGTGCGCTCCACACCCCGCCGTGCCGGTCGACCGCCAGCCCGCTGAGCCGGCCGGACCCCGGAGGCACCGTCGCCAGCCGGCGAAGGGTGCCGCCGGCATGGGCGGCATACAGCACGCCGCTGTCGGCCGTGACGACAAACAGCGTCTGCGACCGGTCGTCCCAGGCCAGCGCCGTGGCGGGCGTTGCCAGGCGCCAGCCCGCCACGCTGGCAGCGTCGTTCGACAGGTCGGCCATGCGCCAGCGGTCGCCGTCGGACACGCAGGCCCAGACGCTGCCGTGCGGCCCGGCGCAGGCCGCGCTCACGCGGCGGCGCGGCAGCGCGGGCCACGGCGACAAGCCACCGTTCGTACCCACACGTTGCCACGCATCGTCGATCTGCAGGATGACACCGTTGTCATGCGCGACCAGTGCCTGGATGGGGGCGTCCGGCTGCGCGACCACGACGTCCGGCGGCGCCGCCGCGCCTTTCGCTCGCGCGCAGAAGTGCACCGCCGGCGCCAGCGTATCCGCCCAGTACAGGCCGCCCGCCGCCGACGACCAGACAGGAAAGGCCCCTTCGAAGGCCCAGTCACCCGGCACCGGCACGGCGTCGCCTTGCTGCCGCGACGGCTGTGCCGAAGACAGCTGGGCGCCGACGCGGCGGGCGGCGTCGGCCACCTCCGGCCCGAGCAGCGCCAGGCGTTCGAGCGACAGCCGGAAGGCCGGGCCTGCCATGCTGATGGCGCCGCGCACCTGGCCGTCCTTGTCGACGATGGGTGCGCCGCAGCAGCGCACGCCGGGAACGATCTCCTCGTCGTCGAGCGACCAGCCACGTGTCGACGTCAGGCTCAGTTCGGCCTGCAGGCGCCGGCGGTCGGTGATGCTGCGCGGCGTGACCGGGGTGAGCACGATGTCCTTGACGATGGCGTCGCGCTGCGCGGCGGGCAGCGCCGCCAGGATGGCCTTGCCCTGGCTCGTGCAATGCAGCGGCTTGCGCTGGCCAAGCACGGTCTGTGATCGCTGGCCGTGAGCGCCGTCGCAGCGTTCGAGCGAGATCACCTCCAGCCCGTCGAGCGCCGCCAGATACGTGGTCTCGCCGGTCATGTCTCGCAGCGCGCGCAATTCGGCCCCGGCAGCGGCCACGAGGTCGGGCATGGCATAGGCGGCCCGTGCGTATTCGAAACAGCGGAATCCGAGGCAGTAGACGCGCCGCAGCGGGTCGCGGCGCAAGAGGCCGCGTGCCACCAGCGTGCCGAGCAGCCGGTACAGCGTCGTCCGCGGCAAATCCAGCCGCGCCGCCAGTTCCGCCTGCGCCAGGCCGGACGCCGATCGTCCGACCGCGTCGAGGACGTCCAGCGCCTTGTCGAGCGCAGCGGTCCCTTCGGTGGCGCGGGCACTCATGCCTGCGGGGCCGACGGCCGGCATCCCTGGACCAGCCCCGACAGGTTGGTGGCCAGAGTCATTCCCAGATGGTGGAACTGCGCATGGGTGCAGACTGTAAGCCGCCTTGGTGCCAAGCATCGACCTCCCTAGCATCGGTGGCCTGTGTGGCGTTCCCGCCATCTGGAACTCAACGGCGCCGCGACGGAGACCCCTGACATGCCCACCGCGATCACCCCCACACCGCCACCGCTGCGCGAACGTGTCCACGTCAGCGACGCCGTGCTCGACCGCCTCGCGCGGCTGAGCAGTGGTTCGCTGACGACCCAGCTCTTCAAGAGGGGCTATCGCCAGCCGGTGCTCGTGGGACTGCGCCCGATGCAGGGCGCGCGTGTGCATCGTTTCGCGGGGCGTGCTTACACGATGCGCATGATTCCGGCGCGCGAGGACATCGACACCTACGCCACGCTCACCACCACGCCCAACGCGGACAACCTGCAGTGGGTCGGCGTGGAGCAGACGCAGGACGGCGACGTGATGGTCATCGACAGCCGCAACGACACCACGGCGGCGTCGATGGGCAACATGCTGGTCACGCGCATGCAAATGCGCGGCGTGCGCGCCGTCATCACGGACGGCGCCTTTCGAGATGGATACGAACTCAGCCACATGGACATCCCCGCGTGGTGCGCCGGCGTCACCGCCACCACGCGCCTGAGCTACCACCACGTGGCCGACCTGCAGGTGCCCGTGGCATGCGCCGGCGTGGCGGTCTACCCCGGCGACGTGATGCATGGCGATGCCGACAACGTCACCGTGATCCCGGCGCACCTGGCGCAGGAGATGGCGGACCTGTGCGAAGCACAAGACGACCTGGAAGGCTACCTGGCGCTGCGTGTACAACGTGGCGAAGCCCTGTGGGGCCTGTACCCGCCGAGCGAGCAGACACGCCAGCAGCACCGCGACTGGGTGGTTGCCGGACGCCCGCCGCTCGGCTGATGGAGACACGATGACGACCAGCAAGACGATGCACGCGCACGAAGCGCTGATCCGGCGCTATTTCGACGCCTGCAACGCCGCCGACCACGCGGCGCTGCTGCGTTGTTTCACGCCCGATGCGGTGCACTACTTTCCGCCCGGGCTGCCGGAGATCCCGTGGCGCGGTGCCGACACGATCGCAAACAAGTGGATCTGGTGCGTCGAGAACCTGGGCTCGCAGTGGACGATAGAAAAAGTGCTCGTGAGCCGCGACTCGAACGAGGCCGTCATCGAATGGACGCACTGGAAGCACAAGACCGGCACCGCGCAGCGAGGAGACGAGTGGTACGTCTTCGACCCGGCGTCGGGGTTGATCAATGAGATACGGGCGTACTACGCGGCACCGGCGGTCAAGGACGTCGCCATCGGTGAACTGGTCGGGTTCGACTACGCCGGTCGGGGCTATCACCTCGGCCGGGGATGACACCTCAGCGCCGCGCTTCGACAAGGCAAGAACACCGTGAAATCACTACAATTGTACTAATATATTAGTGCTTTAATCGAGCAACCGCGCAGCCCGCGCCACCGCCCAACAAACCGGAGACATTCCATGACAACCCGCCGCACCCTGCTTGCCGCAGCCACCGCCACCGTGGCGGGCTCGCTCGGCGCCCTGCCCGCCTTCGGCCAGGCCGACTACCCCAACAAGCCGGTCAAGATCATCTGCCCGTTCCCGGCCGGCGGCACGAGCGACGTGCTCGCGCGCATGGTCGCTGCCGGCCTGAGCAAGGAACTCGGTCAGCAATTCGTCGTCGACAACATCGGCGGCGCCGGTGGCACGATCGGCACGCTCAAGGCCACACAGGCGGCGCCCGACGGCTACACCCTCATCCAGACCGGCGTGGGCCAGAACGCGGTGGCGCACGGCCTCGACCCGAAGCTCGCCTACGACTCGATGCGCGACTTCGTCCACCTGAGCCAGGTCCATTCCGGCCCGAACGTGCTGGTGGTGCACCCCGACCAGCCCTTCAAAACCTTCCAGGAGTTGATCGCCTACATCCGCAAGAACCCGGGCAAGATGAACTACGGCTACACGCACGCCGCGTCGGGCCACATGGCGATGGAACTGCTCAAGCAGGTGGGCGGTGAGAAGGGCCAGCCGCTGTTCATCGTCGGCATCCCTTACCGCGGCGGCGGCCCGATGATGCAGGACATCCTCGGTGGCCAGATCCCGATGATGTTCATCAACCAGGACGTGGCGCTGCCGCACATCAAGGCCGGCAAATTGCGCGCGCTCGCAGTCACGAGCAAGGAGCGCAACCCGCTGTACCCCGACACGCCCACCATCGCCGAGACCGGCGTCAAGGGCTACGAGGCGCTCAGTTGGTCCGGCATGTCCGCGATCAAGGGCACGCCGCAGCCGATCGTCGACAAACTCGAGGCTGCGCTTAAGAAGGTCATGACGTCGCCCGAGATCAAGCAGCGCATGGAATCCGTGGGCTTCGTGATCCCACCACAGGGCCACGAGCACTACAACAAGTTCATCAAGGGCGAGATCGACCTGTGGACACGGGTCATCCGCACCGCCGGCATCAAGACGCAGTGACCGTCGGAGCGCCAGAGTGAGTACCGTTCAGGACACCACACCCTCGGGCATCGATGCCGCCGTCGCCGCCGCGCATGCCGCCGCCGACACGATGGCGACCGCCAGTGCCGGCACCCGCGCGGCGCTGCTGCGCGGCCTGGCCGATGCACTCGAAGGCGAGCGCGGCACACTCGTGCCGCTGGCCGACGAGGAGACGCATCTCGGGCCGGCGCGCCTGAACGGCGAACTCGACCGCACCTGCTTCCAGTTGCGCGGGTTTGCCCACCAGGTGCTCACCGGTGTGCCATTCGCGGCCACCGACGATGCTGCCGTTGCGGGTGCGCCGCCGGCTGGCCGGCCGCGCCTGACACGCGTACGGGTTCCCGTGGGCCCGGTGGCGATGTTCAGCGCGAGCAATTTCCCGTTTGCGTTCTCGGTGCTCGGCGGCGATACCGCTGCGGCGCTGGCGGCCGGTTGCCCGGTCGTCGTGAAGGCGCATCCGGGGCATCCGGCACTGTCCCGCGCGACGGCGGCGCTCGCATCGCGCGTGGTCTCGGCCCAGGGCCTGCCGGCCGGTGTGTTCGCCATGGTCGAAGGCGCGTCGGTGGACGTCGGCGTGCAACTCGTGCGCCACCCGCAGATCGAGGCCGTGGCCTTCACGGGATCGGTACGCGGCGGCGTCGCGCTGTGGAAAGAGGCCAATGCCCGACCGCGGCCGATTCCCTTCTACGGTGAACTGGGGTCGATCAATCCGGTCGTCGCGCTGCCGGCGGCCGTGGCCCAGCACGGCACCACGCTCGCGACCACGCTGGCCGGCTCCATCGCACTCGGCTGCGGGCAGTTCTGCACCAGCCCGGGCGTGCTGGTCGTGCGCGACGACGACATGTCGCAAGCCTTCGTGCAGCAGGTCGGCGAGGCGCTTGCGGCAGCCACGCCGCATGCCATGCTGCACCCGGGCATCCGGTCCGGCTTCGACGCCGGGGTCCAGCGGGTGCAGTCGCATGCGGGCGTGCGGACCCTGGTCGCGCCACCGCACGGCGAGGGTGCACCCAAGGGGCGCCTCTTTGCCACCGACGCCGCCACGTTCATCGCCGACCACGCGCTGCGCGAAGAAGTGTTCGGGCCCGCGTGCCTGGTCGTCACGGTGCGCTCGATCGAAGAGACCGTCGCCGTGCTGCGGGCGGTCGAGGGCAGCCTCACCGTCACGCTGTGGGGCGCCGACGACGACACGGCCGACAACCGCACCCTCGTGCGCGAAGCCGAACGCATCGCCGGGCGTGTGCTGTTCGGCGGCGTTCCGACCGGCGTGGCCGTCACCGCAGCGCAGCAGCACGGCGGACCTTGGCCGTCCTCGACGCAACCTTTCACCACCAGCGTCGGCTACGCGGCCATGGACCGCTTCCTTCGGCCCGTGGCCTTGCAGGATGCGCCGCAGTGGCTGGTCGATTCCAGCGGCCTGGTCTGACGACCGGCCAGGCGGCCGCACCGGTTGCGCGCGCACGTTGATCCGCTTCGCGGTCAGCGCTTCGCGCTGCTCAGGTACGCGTAGAGGTCCTTCACGCCCTGCGTCACGGCGGGCGTGGCCTCCCACGCCGGCATGTCCTTGATGTCCTGGCCGCTCCCGCGCTGCTGCAGGATGCCTCGAAGCATGGCTGCACGCGCCGACTCCCCGCCTTCGCTGGCGGGCACCGACCAGCGATAGCGCTGCAGCACGGCACTCGAAAAGCTGGCCTCGCTCATGCCGGCGACCCGAGGCAGGAGATTCGGCCCGTTGGCGGTGCCCCGTGCGTCGGCGCCATGACACCGGGCACAGTGCGCGACGAAGAGGTCATGCCCCGCCGCACGGGCCGCATTCGCGCCCGGCGCCTGTTGCGGCGCTGGCATCGGCGCGCAGGCGGACATCGCCAATGCCGCCAGCAAAGCGACCCCCCGCCCATTCGCTGCGGTCTGACCGAACGGGCCGGAGCGTCGCGTTCGATCGGTCTTTGGCGCCTGTTTCATGGCGTCGAGTCTGGCAACTCGACGGTGCGCCGTCTTGAGTCTGCTCAATCGGCGCCGCATCGTCGACGCTGCGATGCCGGTGCTCAGGCCGGATCCATGCCTTGCCGCCGCTTCGCTTCGTCCGCGTCGCGCGACGCCATATAGGCGAGCATCGCGCGCGCCGCGTCGGTCTGCTGTGATGTGGCTGCAATCCCGGCCGAAAACGTCGTGATGATCTGGATCTCGGGTGGCAGCGGGCCCACGATGTCGATGCCCTTCAGGGGGAGCAGCTCGCTCAGTTGCTGGAAGCCCAGTTCGACCTTGCCGTCCGCGACCAGGCGCCCCACCGGCACCCCCGGGGGGGCCTGCACGATCCGGCCCTCGATCTGCGCGGCGATGCCCCAGCGCTCGAACAGCTTGCGCAGCGCGACGCCGCTCGGGCCGGTCGAATAACTCAGGCTGGCAGCGCCCAGCACGGCCTGTTCCAGCGCCCGCTCGGTGGAGATGTCGGGTCGCGGCGCCCCGGCGCGCACCGCGACCGACACCCCCGAGCGCACGAGGTCGACACGGCTTCCGCGCACGATCCTGCCCGCATCGGTCAACTGGTCGATCGCGTTCGACGCCAGCATCACCACGTCGAACGTCTCACCGGCCTGCACACGCTTGGCCGCATCGACGCCACCCACCGACTCGGCCGTCGCCCGCTGGCCGGTGGCGCGCTGGTACTGGTCGATGAGATCGGCCAGCACCTGGCGGGTGGCCATCGAGGAGATGATGGTGATCGGCTGGCTCATGGTCGCGGCGTGCTCGTGGCGGAACACCGAGCGTACCCGCCCGACCGTCATGCCGCCATGCGTCATGCCGACGACCTGTTGTCTGCCAGCCGATGCGGGCACGTGGCGCCGTGATCGCGCCCGTCGGTCAAGCGACGCCGGCGGATCGTCCGGCGGCGCTTCGGTTCAGCCGCTGACGAACTCCGGGTGCCGACGCCGCACCTGGTCGACAAACGCCATCGTGCCCGACAGGTGCTGGCGCACCGCGGCCTGCGCAGCGTCGGGCTCGCGGGCCTCGATCGCAGCGGCGATGGCCTTGTGGTCGCGCACCACCGCCTGCGCCTTGCCCTTGGCCGGGAGGTTGAGGCGGCGCAGCCTGTCGATATGGCCGCTGCGACGACGCATCAGCTGCCACAGATCGGGCATGCCGGCCGCGTCGTACAAGGCACGGTGGAAGTCCCGATCGGCCGCCGTGAATCCGGCGTAGTCCTGTGCCGTCAAGGCACGGCCCTGGCGTGCGATCTGCTCGCGCAACTGCACCACCAACGCCAGCACGGTCGGCGCCGGCGCGGCGGCCAGTTCGCGCACGATCTCCAGCTCGAGCGCGCGGCGCAGGAAATGCGCGCGCAGGGCCGATGCGATGTCGATGCGGCTTACCACCGTGGCGTGCTGCGGAAAGATGTCGACCAGACCTTCCTCCCCCAGCTTCATCAGCGCATCGCGCACGGGCGTCTGGCTGACACCGTAACGTTCGGCCAGCTCGGCACGCGGCAGCACGGTGCCGGGCGCCAGCTCGAGCGAGACGATGAGCTCGCGCAGGGCATCGAACACCTGCGGCGCCGCCTGGCGTGAACGCTCCAGGCGCAGCGGCGGTATTCGGGCGATGACGTCGACGGCAGGCATGGACCCCCATTGTACGTAGTCGCCCCATTAACACACTAATGTATTAGTGCTTCAATAGCCCGATGAACCCCGATGCCCGCTCGTCCCCGGACCGCCGCAAGCTCCCCGCCGACCTGCGCAGCGCACGCTGGTTCGTGCCCGACGACTTCCGCTCCTTCGGGCACCGCTCGCGGGTCATGCAGATGGGCTACGCCCCGATCGACTGGAAGGACAAGCCGGTCATCGCGATCGTCAACACCTGGAGCGACGCCAACCAGTGCCATGCGCACTTCAGGCAGCGGGTGGACGACGTCAAGCGTGGGGTCCTGCAGGCCGGCGGCTTCCCGCTCGAACTGCCCGCCATCAGCCTGTCGGAATCGATGGTCAAGCCGACGACGATGCTCTACCGCAACTTCCTCGCGATGGAGACCGAGGAACTGCTGCGCAGCCATCCGGTCGACGGCGCGGTGCTGATGGGCGGCTGCGACAAGACCACGCCGGGGCTCGTGATGGGTGCGCTGAGCATGGGCCTGCCGTTCATCTATCTGCCCGCAGGCCCGATGCTGCGCGGCAACTGGAAGGGCCAGGTGCTGGGCTCGGGCTCGGACGCCTTCAAATACTGGGACGAGCGCCGCGCCGGCCGCCTGAGCGACGCCGCCTGGTCGGAGATGGAGGCCGGCATCGCACGCAGCCACGGCACGTGCATGACGATGGGCACCGCCGCCACGATGACGGGCATCGCAGAGGCCTGCGGCTTCACGCTGCCCGGCGCTTCGTCGATCCCGGCGGCCGACGCCAACCACATCCGCATGAGCGCCGAGTGCGGCCGGCGCATCGTCGGCATGGTGTGGGACGACTTGACGCCTGCGCGTCTGCTCACACGCGGCCACTTCGACAACGGCATCGCCTGCGCGATGGCCATGGGGTGCTCGACCAACGCCATCGTCCACCTGATCGCGATGTCGCGCCGCGCCGGCCATCCCGTGACGCTCGACGACTTCGACGCCGCGAGTCGCAGGGTGCCGGTCATCGCCAATATCCGTCCGAGCGGCGACACGTACCTGATGGAGGACTTCTACTACGCCGGCGGCCTGCCCGCCATGCTCAAGCGCATCGCGAGCCACCTCAACCTCGGCGCGCTCACCGTCAACGGGCACAGCCTGGGCGACAACATCATGCAGGCGGAGGTCTACAACGACGACGTGATCAGGCCGTTGTCCAACCCGATCTACGCAGAGGGCGCGTTGGCGGTGCTGCGCGGCAACCTCGCGCCCGACGGCGTGATCATCAAGCCCAGCGCTTGCGCGCCGCACCTGCTCAAGCACACCGGCCGCGCCATCGTCTTCGACGACTACCCGGCGCTGAAGCTGGCCGTGGACGACCTGGCGCTCGACGTCACCGGTGACGACATCCTCGTGCTGCGCAATGCGGGCCCCAAGGGCGCCGGCATGCCCGAGTGGGGCATGCTGCCGATCCCCACCAAGCTGCTGAAGCAGGGCGTCAAGGACATGCTGCGCCTGAGTGACGCACGCATGAGCGGCACCAGCTACGGCGGCTGCCTGCTGCATTGCTCGCCCGAAGCCTTTGTCGGTGGCCCATTGGCACTGGTGAAGACCGGCGACCGGATCACGGTCGACGTGCCCGCACGCTCGATCCACCTCGAGGTGAGCGAAGCGGAGCTGGAGACTCGCCGCGCTGCCTGGGTGGCGCCGCCGCCCGGCTACGAGCGCGGTTATGGCTGGATGTTCGGCCGCCACATCCTGCAGGCCGACCAGGGCTGCGACTTCGACTTCCTCGAAACCGCCTTCGGTGCGCCCGTGCCCGAGCCGGTGATCTATTGACGACGCCCCCCCCACATCCCGGAGAGCCCCATGATCCAGCGACGCACTGTCCTCAAATCCGCCGCCGCCCTGGCAGGCGCCACACTCGGGGCACCGGCCATCGCACAATCGTGGCCGAGCAAGCCGTTGCGCATCATCGTGCCGTTCGCGCCCGGCGGCTCGTCGGACTTCATCGCGCGGCTGATCAGCAAGCCGCTCGGCGACGCGCTCGGCACCAATGTCATCGTCGAAAACAGGACCGGCGCCAACGGCATCATCGGCGCGGCAGCCACGGCACAGTCGGAGGACCAGCACACGATGCTGTTGTCCGACATGAGCTCACTCGCGATCAGCCCCCTCATCACGAAGGAGATGCCGTACCGGCCCGACCAGCTCAAGGGCGCGACCATGCTGGCGTATTCGCCGCACCTGCTGGTGGCGCACCCGTCGGTGCAGGCCTCGAACATGACCGAACTCGTGGCGCTGTCGAAGAAGCAGCCGATGAACGTGGCGTCCGCCGGCTCGGGCTCGGCCAACCACCTGGGCGTCGTCGACATCGCACTTCGCTCGGGCCTGCAGTGGCAGCATGTGCCGTTCCGTGGCGGCGCCGCCGCACTGGCCGACACCGCGGCCGGCAATACGCAGCTGTGCCTGAACGGCATGCTCGCCACGATGCCGCTCGTGACCGCCGGGCGGCTCAAGCTGATCGGCGTGTCCAAGGCCACGCGCATGGCCTTGATCGCCAACGTGCCGACGATCGCCGAGCAGGGTGTCAAGGGTTTCGAATCCGGCACGTACCAGGGCATCGCCATCCCGTCCACGCTGCCGCCCGCGATGGCCGACAAGCTGGCCGCGGCATTGATCGCGGTGATCCGCTCGCCCGACGTGCGCGCGCGCATGGTCGGTGCCGGCGCCGAGGTGATGACGACGTCGCCCAAGGAGACGAGCGAGTTCCTCGCGCGGGAGAGCAAACGCTGGTCCGCCGTGATCCAGACGGCGGGCAAGCAGGTCGAGGGCAATGCCTGAGGAGCAACCTCCGGGGTCGGTCCAGGCGGGCCCCTACGAATCGGCGCCGCAGCGCGCTGACGGCGGCCCGGCGGCTGGCGGGAACGCGCCGATCGCGGCGCTGGAATCGTTTGGGCAGTCGCTCTTTGCCGCCGCCGGCATGGACGACGACAAGGCCACATCCGTCGCCCGCCTGTTGGTGCTGACCGACGCGATGGGCCGGCGCACCCACGGCCTGGCGATGGCGCCGCTGTACCTGGCCGACATGGCCAAGGGCGGGTTGCAGCCGCGTGGCGAGATAGAGGTCGTCAAGGACCACGGATCCAGTGCCGTCTGGGACGCCGGCTACCTGCCCGGCCTGTGGGTGATGGAGCGCGCGATCGAGACGGCGATGCCGCGCGCCGCCACACACGGCATCGCCGCGATCGCGATCCGGCGCACGCACCACGTCGGCTGTCTCGCGGCGCTCGTCAAGCAGGCCGCCGACCGGGGCTTCATCGCGCAGGTCTACAACTCGGAGCCGGCCGCGCAGCGGGTGGCCCCGTACGGCGGCACCGAGCCGCTGATGACCCCCAACCCCTTTGCCATCGGCTATCCCGGCCACGACCACCCAGTGCTGGTGGACATCTGTGCCTCGATCACGACCACCTCGATGACCCGCCAGAAACATGCCGCGGGCGAGCAGTTCGAATATCCGTGGCTGCTCGACGCGTCGGGCCGTCCGACGTGCGACCCGTCGGTGCTCGAACACGGCGACCCACGCGGCTCGCTGCAACTGCTCGGCGGGCAGGAATACGGTCACAAGGGATTCGGCCTGTCGCTGTGGGTGGAGGCGCTGTCGCAAGGACTTTCCGGCCATGGCCGCAAGGACCAACCCCGGCGCTGGGGTGGCAACGTCTTCCTGCAAGTGATCGACCCCGACCTGTTCGCCGGCCGCGAGGCCTTCGGCGAGCAGATGGACCACCTGTCCGACCGCTGCCGCGACAACCGGCCGATCGACCCTTCGCGCCCCGTGCGTGTGCCCGGCGACCAGGCTGCGCGCAGCGTGGCCGCCGCACAGCGCGGCGGGATCACCTACGACGCCAGCGCCTGGAAGGCTCTGCGCACGTGGGCCGTCAAGCTCGGCGTACCGATGCCTTCGGCCTGAACACCCCACCAAAGAAAGACCGAACGCCATGACGACCCTGAAGCCCGACACCCGCGCCAAGCTGATGGGCGTGAGCACCGCCACACTGTGTACCGCCCTCTTCAAGCGCGGCTTCAGCCGCCAGTTCATCCAGGACGTTCGGCCGCTGAACGCAGACCTGCCCAACATGGTCGGGCCCGCCTTCACGTTGCGCTACATGCCGGCGCGCGAGGACCTGAACCCGATCACCGTCTTCCAGAATCGCGAACATCCGCAGCGCAAGGCGGTCGAAGACTGCCCCGAGGGTGCCGTCTTCGTGATCGACAGCCGCAAGGACGCGCGCGCGGCCTCGGCCGGCGGCATTCTCGTCAGCCGGTTGATGAAGCGCGGCGTGGCCGGCGTCGTCACCGACGGCGGCTTCCGCGACAGCCCCGAGATCGCCAGGCTGCCCTTCCCCGCCTACCACCAGCGCCCGGCCGCGCCGACCAACCTGACGCTGCACCAGGCCATCGACGTCAACGTGCCGATAGGCTGCGGCGATGCGCCGGTCTTCCCGGGCGACGTGGTGGTGGGCGATGCCGAAGGGGTGATCGTCATCCCCGCGCACCTGGTCGAAGAAATCGCCGCCGAAGCGGTGGAGATGACCGCGTTCGAGGATTTCGTGCAAGAGAAGGTAATGGAAGGTGAGTCCATCCTCGGCCTCTACCCGCCCACCGAGGAGCGGCACCGGACGGCGTTTGCGCACTGGCGCACGAAGCACGGGCGCTGATCCGATCCATCGGCGTGCAGCGTATCGACGAGACACATTTCTTTGCATCGTGGCGGTGGGCGCCGAGACATCGTGGCGCTAAGGTTCAGGCCCGTTCTCGAACCTGAAAGGAGTGCCCATGGCTCCACCTGTCGATCACACCGGCGCGGCCGCTGCAAGCTTGCCCGCCGGCGAAGACCTCGCCCCGCTGATTGCGGACGTCTATGCCGAATCCCCGCCCGCGCTGCGCGTGCGGTTGCTTTCGAGCCTGCTGCGCCCGGTGGGCCCGCTGGCCCTCGTGGCCATCAGTGCCGGCGCCTTCTCGCACCTGCTGCCGGCCGCGCGCTGGCAGATCGCCCAGGCCACGACCGACGATGCCCGCTGGATCGGCCCCGAGCAGGTGTTCGAGCTCGTTCGCTACGTCGAGCAGAAGAGCCCCGAGTTCCTTCTGCGCCTGCCGGAACTTCTCGGCGATGGCAATCTTCTGATCGGCACGCTCAGCGGCTCTTTGCTGCTGCTGGCGCTGCACGCCCTCAAGAACCGCCGGCGCTGATGTGCCGCGGAGCCGGCGCGTCGATAGGCCTGCCGCTGGCATGGCTGGCTGGTTGGGCGTAAGGTCGGGTCGACGGCGTCATGTCGGCGCCGCACCCCACTGCGGAGGCCTTCATGCATCGTGATGCAGCCCTGTCCACCCGCCGGCTCGAGGCCGGCACATCCATCGTCCATGCACGACCGTGGCAATCGCCGCCCGTGACGCTGGATTCCCCTGCACTCGATGTGATGACCGACCTGACCGCTGTCAAGGCGGCCACCACCAGCCCGACCGCCACGCTCGGGCAGGCCGAGCAGGCCATGATCTACCAGGGCGTACGCATGCTTTTCGTGGTGAGCGAGATGCCGGGCGTCGTGGGCCTGGTCACCAGTACCGACCTGCGCGGCGACCGCGCCGTGCGCGTGGTCCAGGAGCGCCACATCCACCATGACGAATTGACCGTGGCGGACGTGATGACCACGTTGTCGGCACTCGACGCCATCGACCTCGACACGATGCGCACGGCGAGCGTGAGCAACGTCATCGCCACGCTCAAGCGCTACGGCCGCAACCACCTGCTGGTGGTCGACGGCGCGCCCCTGCAGGTGCGCGGCGTGATCTCGCGTGCGCAGGTCGAGCGCCAACTCGGCGTCAACATCAACGTCGTCGAGATCGCCGGCAGTTTTGCGGAGATCGAGCGCGCGCTCGCCTGATCAGCAGCCTGCGCGAGCCGCGCGAAAGAGCCTGCCGGGCCGCGACCCGGCAGCGCGGTCACGCTAGGCGGTGGTCGACTTCTTGACGGTCAGCGTGACGCCTGTCTTGGCGATACGCATCGAGCCATCGGGCGACTGATCGACCAGCGCGCCGTCGGCGAGCCGGTACTCGACCGTGCCCGTGGGCTCCCAGTGGTCCTGCCCGTCCGCGATCGTCTCATCGCGCACGAGGTGTTCGTAGCCGTGAACCTTGTAGTCCTTCCCGTCAGCGCCACGCGCATCGAAGGATTCGAGCAGATGCAGTTTGCGGTCCATGCAAGCCTCCATTCCGTTGAGGATGTGCGCGCCATCGACGCTTCTGCACCCACCACGACACCGCACCTCTGCACGACCTTCCGTGACGGGCCCGATTTGTCAAGGCGGGCCTTCTTGAAAGCCCATCCTATGGCGCTGCCGCTGCGGGGCGTTGATCTGCCTCAAGCGGGGCTGCGCACCCTCACGGGCGCTTGCCGACCTCTTCGCTGCGCGCCGTCCATCTCCGGGCCTGTTCGCTGAGCGAGAACCCGAGCCCCGGGCGATCCGGCACGTGCATGCGGCCGTCCGCGATGCGAAGGCGCTCGTTGAACATCGGTTCCAGCCACTCGAAGTGCTCGACCCACGGTCCGTGGGCATACGAGGCACTCAGGTGCAGGTGGATCTCCATCGCAAAGTGCGGCGCCATGCGCATGCGTGCCTGGTCGGCCAGCGCCATGATCTTGAGCATCGGCGTGATGCCGCCTACGCGCGGCGCGTCGGGCTGGATGAAATCGACGCTGCGCAGGCGGATCAGCTCCCAGTGTTCGGCCGGGCTCGTGAGCATCTCGCCGGTGGCGATCGGCGTGTCGAGCATCGCGGCCAGCGTGGCGTGGCCCTCGGCATCGTAGGCGTCGAGCGGCTCCTCGATCCACAGCAGGTTGAGCGGCTCGACGAGTTTGCCGAAACGCTGGGCCGTCACACGGTCCCACTGCTGGTTGGCATCGATCGCGAGTTCGACCCGGCCGTCGATCAGCTTGTGCACGGCCTGCACACGCTGCAGGTCGACCATCGGGTCGGGTTGGCCGACCTTGATCTTGATGCCGCCGATGCCGCGCTCGAGCGAGGCCTCGACGTTCTTCAGCACCTCGGGCAGCGGCATCGACAGGTAGCCACCGCTCGTGTTGTAGCACTGCACCGAGTCGCGGTGCGCGCCCAGCAGCTTGGCCAGCGGCAGCCGGGCGCGCTTGGCTTTCAGGTCCCACAGCGCGATATCGAAGGCGGCGATCGTCTGCGTCGCCAGGCCGCTGCGCCCGACGGATGCGCCGGCCCAGCACAGCTTGTCCCACAGCCGCGCGATGTCGTTCGGGTCCTCTCCCAGCAGCGCGGGCGCGATCTCCTTGGCATGCTCGAACTGCCCCGGCCCGCCGGCACGCTTGCTGTAGCTGAAGCCCACGCCCGAGTGGCCGTCCTTGGTCTCGATCTCGGCAAACAGGAACGCGATCTCGGTCAGCGGCTTCTGGCGGCCCGTGAGCACCTTGGCGTCGCTGATCGGCGCCGCCAGCGGCAGGAAGACGAGCGACAGGCGGATCCATTCGATGCGGTCGGTGCTGGCCTCGCCCGGCGGCAGGCCTGCCGCGAGCGGATTGGCGCGGATCAATCGGGACGGTTCAGACATGGGCAGTGCCTTTCGTGGTTCGGGGGGTGGACCACACGCCGGCGGCCTGCAGCAGGCCCCGCGTGTAGCCGAGAGCAAAGGACATGAAACGTTCGCGGCCCTCGTCGAGCTCGCTCACGGGCACGTGGTCCGGGCACAGCGGGCCGGCATAACCGCCCCGCCGGTAGGCCTTGACGGCGTCGAACATGTCCACGTCGCCTTCGTCCGGAAAGACTTCCTGGAAGTCGAGATATCCGCCTCGGATGTTCCGGAAATGGACCATGAAGATGCGGCCGGTGGCAGCGAACTCTTCGATCACCGGAATCATGGCGCGGCCCGGATCCTCGAACATCTCCGCCACGGTGCCCTGGCAGAAATTGAGGCCGTGGTTCGGGCTCGGGCTCAGGGCCAGGAAGCGGCGGATGCCGTCGGCCGATCCGACCACGTGTTCGATGCCGTTGAGTCCGCCGACGGGGTACGCCGGGTCGTGCGGATGGCAGGCCAGGCGCACGCCGGCCGCATCGGCCGCGGTGACGAGCCCCTCGACGAGAAATTCGATCGCGTCCCAGCCGGCCCGTTCGCTCACCGGCGGCACGCTGCGCGCCTCCTTCTGCCCGCACAGCAGCACCGAATTCGATCCGCCTTCGTCCTGGTGACCGGGGTATCCGACCCCCCAGTAGGAATGCGCACGGTCGGCGGCCGGCGAATATTCGGCATGGCGGAAGCCCGAGTTGCTGCAGCCGCCGCGGCCGGGCCTCAATGCGGTGCGCGTGATGCCCACCATCTGGACGTTGTACTTCAGGCAGGTGAGACCGGCATCGGCCGCCACGCGCACGTTGTGCGCCAGCACGTCGCGCTGTTTTTTCGCGCCGTCGAGGTCGACGATGGAATCGAGCAGGATCGAGCCGACGTCGAGCGCGAAGACATCAAGCTTCAGCCCGAAGCCTTCCACCCAGCGCCGGTAGTCGCGCAGCTTGGACGCATCCCAGGGGGTGAGCGCACCGCCGGCTGCGGAGACGAGGTCGGTGCCGCGGTTGTCGATCACGACATGCTCCACGCCGAGCTGCGTGGACAGGCGCATCCGCCGCTCTGATGGGTTCAGAAGTTGCTCGCTGATATACATGTCGGTGGAGAAGATCCGGATGAGTGGAGGGCCAGCGCATCGTCTCCCGATGGGGATCGCACGGCAATCGTCCGCGGCGACTGGCTGCAGGGTTGCTCCCACGATCTGGGACGTGCCCATGCATCGTCGACCGTCTGCACGGCCCAGGAATCAGGACGCAAACAAGGCTGGCAACAGGCCCACGGCCGTCCCCCGAAGCGCCGCATGGGCCTGCCCGTCGATGTCGCTGGGGTGTGGGTTGACGATCGCCACCCACGCGCCTTGCCGACGCGCTTGTGCCGCCAGCCCCGCCGCGGGCCACACGGCGCCCGAGGTGCCGACGACCAGCAGGACTGCGCAGCCTTCGGCGGCCCGTTCGGCAGCGGCGATCGCATCGGGGGGCAGCATCTCGCCGAACCACACCACGCCGGGCCGGAGCGGGTTGTCGCAGTCGGCACAGCGCGGCGGTCGCCCAGGCAGCGCCCGCGCGACGTCGCACGCCGACCGCTGCGTGGCGTGCTGGCAGGGTTCGAGCCAGCGGTCGCAAAGGATGTCGCCATGCAGGCGGATCGTGTCGACACTACCGGCCCGCTGGTGCAGGTCGTCGACGTTCTGCGTGACCAAAGTCAGCACGCCGGGATGACGCCGCGCAAACGCGGCCAGCGCATGATGCCCGGCGTTGGGCTGTGCGGCGCGGACACCGGCGCGCCGCTCTTCGTACCAGCCCCAGACCCGCGCCGGGTCGGCGCGGAAGCCGTCTTCGCTGGCCAGCTCCATCGGGTCGAAACGCGACCACAGGCCCGTCATCGCGTCACGGAACGTGGCGATGCCGCTTTCTGCACTCATGCCGGCGCCGGTCAGCACGCACAGCCCACCGGGCTCGCACGCGGCCGCCGCGATGCGCTCAACCGCCTGCGCCAGCACCTTTGGCACGCCGCTGCCGCAGCGCCTCGTACAGGCACACCGCGGAGGCGACGGAAACGTTGAGGCTCTCCACCGCGCCGTGCATCGGAATGCGCACGAGCCGATCGCAGGTCTTGCGCGTGAGCTGCCGCATGCCGGCCCCTTCCGCGCCCATCACCAGCGCCACCGGCCCGGTGAGGTCCAGGTCGTAGAGCGTCGATTCGGCGTCGTCGCTGAAACCCACGATGGGGATGTCGCGCTCCTTCAGTTCGTTGAGCGTGCGCGCCAGATTGGTCACCATCAGGTACGGCACGGTCTCCGCGGCGCCGCTGGCGACCTTGGCCACCGTCGCGTTGAGGCCGACGGCGTGGTCCTTGGGGGCGACCACGGCGTGGGCGCCGGCACCGTCGGCCGCACGCAGACACGCGCCCAGGTTGTGCGGGTCGGTCACGCCGTCGAGCACCAGCACGAGCGCGGGCCCGCGGCCGGCGGCCTCGACGTCATCCAGCACATCGTCCAGCGAATGGTGCTGGGGCAGCGGTGATACACGCGCCACCACGCCCTGGTGACGGGGCGACCCGGCCAGCCGGATCAAGCGTTGATCGTCGCTGTCGACCAGCTTGACGCCCGCCTCGCCGGCACGCTCGACGAAAGCGCGCATGCGCGCGTCGCGCCGCGCCGTATCCACGTGGATCTCGCTGATCGACTGCGGCGCGGTCTTCAGCCGGACGGTGACGGCATGAAAGCCGAACAGGACCTTGGTGCTCATCCGCGCGATGGTATCGCCCCGTTCCCCGCGGCCATGCGGCCACGCGGCAGACGCCGGCTTCGCACTGCCACTTGAATGCGCGGGATCAAACCCGCACCTGTTGCGGGACCCTATAAGGACATCGTGGAATTCAAAGACTATTACGGCGTGCTCGGCGTGCCGCGCGACGCCACCGCCGATGCGGTGAAGAAGGCGTACCGCAAGCTCGCCCGCAAATACCACCCGGACGTCAGCAAGGAGCCGGATGCCGCCGCACGCATGAGCGAGGTCAACGAAGCCAACGCGGTGCTGTCGGATCCCGAGAAGCGTGCGGCCTACGACGCCGTCGGCCGGGGCCGGCACCCGGGCGAGTCGTTCACGCCGCCGCCGGACTGGGACGCCGGCTTCGAGTTCCGTGGCGCTCCACCCGACGGCATGGACGCAGGCGAATTCAGCGACTTCTTTTCGGAACTGTTTGGCCGTGCCGGTGCCCGGCGTGGCGGTCCCGCGGGCGCAGCGCCAACCGGGCGGACCTTCAAGATGCGCGGCGAGGACCACCACGCCAAAGTCCTGCTCGACCTCGAAGATGCGTTCCGCGGCGCCACGCGCCAGGTCACGCTGCGCAGCCCGCGTGCCGACGCGCAAGGCCGCGTGGTGCTCGAAGAGCGGACGCTCGACGTGAAGATCCCTGCCGGCGTACGGCCCGGCCAGTTGATCCGGCTCGCCGGCCAGGGCGGCGCGGGGATGGGTGGCGCGCCGGCGGGCGATCTTTTCCTGGAGGTCCACTTCAAGCCGCATCCCCGCTTTCACTGCGACGGTGCCAATCTCGTGGCCGACCTGCCGGTGGCGCCGTGGGAAGCGGCCCTCGGCGCCGTGGTGCCGGTGGAGTTGCCCGACCGCTCCACCCTGCAGGTGCGGGTGCCGGCGGGTGCGCAGAGCGGCCGGCAACTCACCGTGCGTGGCAAGGGGCTGCCCGGCGCGAAGCCCGGTGACCTGGACCTGAGCGTGCGTGTGGTGCTGCCGAGTGCGCTCGACCCGCGTGCGAAGAAGCTGTACGAGCAAATGGCCGCCGAGTTGCCGGACTTCGACGCGCGCAAGGTGGCCCGTGCGGAAGCCGAGCGCGAAGCGGGAGGTGCGACATGAGCGTGCGCAGGACGATCGAGATCACCGCCACCATCGAAGAAACACGGCTGTCGGTGGACGACCTGTGCCGCCTGGGGCAGGTGACGCCGGAATGGGTGGCCGCGCACATCGACTCGGGTCTGCTGCCGGCACCGGCGCCGGACCCGTCGCAATGGCAGTTCGGCACGCAGGCGGTGCAGCGGGTGCGCCGCATGGCCTGGCTGGAGCGCGACTTCGACGCCGTGCCCGAACTGGCGGCGCTGGTGGCCGACCTGCAAGACGAGATCGACCGCCTGCGCGCCGCGCTTCGCCGAACGGCGCGCTGACCTGCGCACCGGTGACCGAACCTCGACGCATGGGCGACAACACCACGCAGCGCTGGAACGTCGGCTACTGGCTGATGGCCGTGCTGGCCCTGATCAGCCTGCAGAGCCTTTGGCAGGCGCAACGCACGGTGGAGGCGGTGCCGTACAGCCAGTTCGAGAAGGCGCTGGCCGACGGCCACGTGGCCGAGGTCGTGCTCGGTGAAACCACGATCACGGGCAAGCTCAAGTCGCCGGACGCCAAGGGCAAGACGGTCATCGTCGCCAACCGCGTGGAGCCGGCGGTGGCCGAGCGCCTGTCGAAGTACGACGTGCCCTACACCCGTGTCGTCGAAAGCACGCTGCTGCGCGACCTGATGTCGTGGATCCTGCCGGCGGCCGTCTTCTTCGGCCTGTGGTACTTCGTCATCCGCCGCATCGCCGAGAAACAGGGTGGCCTGGGTGGCCTGGGCAGCTTCATGAGCATCGGCAAGAGCCGCGCCAAGGTCTATGTCGAAACCAATACCGGCGTGACCTTTGCCGACGTGGCCGGCGTCGACGAAGCCAAGGGCGAACTGCAGGAGATCGTCTCCTTCCTGAAGGACCCCAAGGGCTACGGACGGCTCGGTGCCCGCATGCCCAAGGGCGTGCTGCTCGTCGGCCCGCCCGGCACCGGCAAGACGCTGCTCGCCAAGGCCGTGGCGGGCGAGGCGGCGGTGCCGTTCTTCAGCATCTCGGGCAGCGAGTTCGTGGAGATGTTCGTCGGCGTGGGTGCGGCGCGGGTGCGCGACCTCTTCGAGCAGGCACGTGCCAAGGCGCCCGCCATCATCTTCATCGACGAGCTCGACGCGCTCGGCCGGGCGCGCGGGGCGGCGTCACCGATCGGCGGCCACGACGAACGCGAGCAGACGCTGAACCAGCTGCTGTCGGAACTGGACGGGTTCGACAGCTCGTCCGGCCTCGTGCTGCTGTCGGCCACCAACCGGCCCGAGGTGCTCGACCCCGCACTGCTGCGCGCCGGCCGGTTCGACCGCCAGGTGCTGGTGGACCGGCCGGACAAGGCCGGTCGTGTGCAGATCCTTCACGTGCATGTGCGCAAGATCCGGCTCGCGGACCGGCTCGACCTGGAGCAGGTGGCCGCGCTGACGACCGGCTTCTCGGGCGCCGACCTTGCCAACCTGTGCAACGAAGCCGCGCTCGCCGCCACACGCCGCGGGGGGGACGACGTGACGCTGGCCGACTTCACCACCGCGGTCGAGCGCATCGTGGCCGGCCTGGAGAAGAAGAACCGCGTGCTCAGCCCGCGCGACCGCGAGGTGGTGGCGTATCACGAGATGGGCCACGCGCTGGTGGCGCTCGCGCTGCCCGGCAGCGACAAGGTGCACAAGGTGTCGATCATCCCGCGCGGCATCGGGGCGCTCGGCTATACGATCCAGCGCCCCACGGAAGACCGCTTCCTGATGACCCGCGAGGAGCTGGAAAACAAGATCATGGTGCTGCTCGGCGGGCGCGCCGCCGAGAAGCTCGTCTTCGGCCACCTGTCCACTGGCGCCGCCGACGACCTGGCGAAGGTGAGCGACATCGCACGCGACATGGCGCTGCGCTACGGCATGGTCGACGACCTCGGATTCGTCACCTACGAGTCGCCGCGCCCGCGTTTCCTGGACATTCCCGAAGCCGCGCCGAACGCCGGCCCGCACGTCGGCCCGGGCACGCAGGAGCGCATCGACGAGGCGGTGCGCAAGATCGTGATGGACGTCTTCGACCGCAGCCTGGCCTTGCTCGAACAGCACCGCGACCTGCTCGACCGCTGTGCGCGCGAACTGCTGGCGAAGGAGACGCTCGACGAAGCCGCGCTGTCGGTGCTGGTGGCGCCGCTGCACCCGCCGGCGTGAACCAGCCGCCAGTCAGGCTGCCACCTCGCGGCACGGCAGGCGACACGCGGCCTGTCGTGCGAGCCGATCGTCAATGCACGATCGCGCGCCACGCCATGATGAGACCGATGAGCACGGGCTGGTGCAGCATGTAGAACGTCAGGCTCCAGCGCCCGAGCGCGGCCAGCGGCCGGACCACGGCAGGCACCGGCCCTTGGAGCATCCGGGGTCTGCGGGCCAGCAGCCATTGGCCCAGGGCGGCCGCCCACAGCATCACGCCCAGCCACGGCAGCAGGGGCACCCAGTCTTCGGTTACCGGCTTGTGCGTCACCAGTCCGACCCAGTTGGTCGCCCGGGTGTCGAAGAACGGGTGCTGCACGAGCCACGGCAGCACGAGTGCGATCAGTCCGACCACCAGCAGCGCAATGTGCGAGCGCGCCAGCAGCCGCGTGGCCAGCAGCATCAACGCAATGCCGTGCAGCACGCCGAAGCTGATCCAGCTGCGCGGGAACATGAAGGCCGAGCCGACGCTCACGAGCACCGCGCAACCCGTCACCTGCGCCCAGCGCCGCCAGAAGCGCGGCCAGCCCTGCCCCGCTGCGGCCGCCACCGCCTGCCCGAGCCCCGCGCAGAAGAGGAACAAGGTGACGATGCAGGTGCGCTGCCAGGTCCAGAACGGATCGGCATAGAAGTTCTGCTTCGGGTCGAGCAGTCCGAAGTGGTTGAGGTCGAAACAGAAATGGAATGTCGCCATCCAGACGATGGCCACGCCGCGCAGCGCGTCGAGCCGGTCGAAGCGCGCTCCGCCGCTCACGGGACGACCCTCTGCGCTGCGCGCTCCGGTATGAGCGCCTGGGAGCTGCCCGTCGCGCACGTTGGCCTTCCCTCCGCGCTTCGCGCTCATGCGAACTTCTCGTACACGTCGGTGAACCGCTCGCCATCCCAGACGTAGAGCAGGTAGGCCGCGTGCACGCAGCGGCTGGCCCCTCGCGGGCGGAACAGGCCTGCACATTGCCCCCCCGCCCGGCGCACGCTGCGGTACGCGACGCCATGCGAACCCTGCGCGTGCAAGCGGCCGCCCAGCGCACGGGCCGCGGTGTAGTCGGCAGGCTCGTGCACCGACTCGCTCGCGGCCCCCACCGGACGCACGTCGTGCAACCGCGCATCGATGGCAACGTGGTACAGGCGCATCGGAAGATGCATCGCGCCTTCAGCCGTGGCCGCGAGGAAGAGGCCATGGTGGTGGCGCGTCTCGGCCACTGCCGTGGCCAGCTCGCGCGCGGCGTAGAAGACGCCGTAGCGGCCGTCGGAGAAACGGCTGCCCATCGGGTTGACGTGGGTGAATGCGGCCATGATCGGGCCGCTGCCGGGGCCGTACACACGCTCGTCGGCGGCCACGCGCTCGACCTGGCCGAGTTCGTCGCGCACACGTTCGTTGGTCATCGCCTCCAGCGCGTACAGCGCTTCGAAATCGCCCTCGTCGGCGACACGGTCGAACAGGGTCACGGCGGGATAGCGCGTCGGCACGATGCGGCAGGCCTGCGACCAGCGCACACGACGCACGTCGATGGTGTCTGCACGATCACCGGTGTCGGCGACGACATCAGCGGCAGTCAGGACCAGCCCCCGCCCCGCATGCCGTCGAGGTAACTGCGCACGAGGTGGATGTCGCTCACATTGCCGGCGAGCATGCGGTCGAGCGCGCTGCGCCCGCCGAACAGCGACGCCGCGTTGGGCTTGCGCACCCAGGCGTCCGACGCCGCCGGCTCGGGCAGCAGGATCTGCAGCGCCTTGTAGATGCCGAGCAGGTTGGACAAGCGCTCCAGCGTGTCGCGCGGCAACGCCGCCTTCTCCGGATGTTTGCGCCACGCGAAGAAGGTCGAGCGCGGCGGCTGCCCCAGGAGGGTGAGTTGCTCGTCCACCGAAAGGCCCCATGCGCCGGCGATGCGTTCGAACGCGCGCAGGCCCGCAGCGGCCATGCGCTGCGGCGAAACGTCCTGCATACCGGGCACCCGCACGGCGATCACATCGCTAATCCAGTATTGGACATGCTGTGTATCGTAATCCAGTTTTGGATTTTTCTGCAACCGGCCATGCACGCCCCCAATGGCGCTGTCCTCGCCAGCCTTCGCCGCCGATGCAGAGAGAGCCAGATGATGCGGCCGGCTCCTGACTTCACGCGCCGCAGTCGGCCGCCAAACCTCGACGCTCGGCGGGGCGAGCGGATCGCCCCGTTCCGAGAGCGTCGGGCCATGGACGGGCGCGGTGCCCGCGCCGCCGAACCTGGCGCACAGCGTGCAGGTCGAGGCCATGGCGCCCGAACTCCAGGCCTCCCACCTTTGCCACATGATGGTCTGCGGTGACGGCAACGCCTGGGTGAGCGCCGTGGGCGGCACTCGCACGCACCGAGCGTCCGACGCCGCATCGCGCCGGCTCGGCAGGCACGATGGTGGTGGCGCGTCGCAGGCCAGGCCCGCCCACCGGCGTGTCCCGATCAGCGGTGGACCGACAACAACTTCTGCACCAGGGGGTGCTGCGCGCGGCGCTCGGTGTTGATGGCGTAGAAATACTCCTCGACGCCAGTGCACTCACCGATGCGGCGTACCTGATAGGTTTTCGTGAGTTCGTCGTGGATCATGGTGGTCGCGGGGAACACGCCCATGCCCCCAGACGCGAAAGTCTTGAGCAACGCACTGTCGTCGAATTCACCGACCACCTGGGGATGCAGCGAGTTCCGCTCCAACCACTGATCGAGCCGCAGCCGCACGGCAGCGTGGTGCGACGGAAGCAGCACCGGCACCTTGTCCAGGGAAGCGGGGAACCCGCTGCGCGCAAGGCTTTCCCAAGCCTTCGGCGCATACCAGGCCATTGGCGAATGGCCGAGGGGATGGCTGTACAGACGTAGATTGGGGTTCGGCGGCGCGCCGCGGTCGGCCAGCACCACGTCCAGCCGATGCAGCGCCAAGTCGGCCAGCAGATCGTCGAAATTGTCCTCGTGACAGACCAGGCGCAGGCCGGCGAGCGCAGTCACCGGCTCCAGCAGGGTGCGCACCGCCAGCTTGGGCAACCCGTCCGACAGGCCGACCACCAGCCGCTGTGCTTGGGCCGAACGGGCTGTTTGCCCGACCAGTTCCGGCAACTGATCGCCCAGCCGAAAGATTTCGTCGGCCTGCCGCAATGCAGCCTGGCCGGCCTCGGTCAGGGTCAGGCCCCGGCCGGCCGGACGCAGCAGTTGGTGCCCCAGCGCGTGTTCGAGCTCATGGACCTGTGCGCTGACCGTCTGCACCGCCACATCGAGCCGCGCCGCGGCCTTGGTCATGCCGCCCTCGTGGGCGACCACCCAGAAGTAGTACAGGTGCCGGTAGTTGAAGCGTGTCGTCATGAACCAGATAAACCTAATGTTTTTACGAAAGTATATTCAGTTATTTTCCTGTTTTTCAGAAGTCATTGGACCCGTATCGTGCGCTGCATGTCCAACCCCGCCCCAGGAGACTCTGCGATGCAAGTGCATTTCGAGACCGGCAGTCGCGACGCGACGAGCCTGCGTGACGTGGCCGTTTTGCGGGTGCGTTTCGTGATGCGAAGGATGGCCTGGATCGTGCCGCGCGCGCACGTGCGGATGACCGACTTGAACGGGCCGCGTGGCGGCGTGGACAAACAGTGCCGCGTCGAACTGGTCGCCCCCGGCAACGGCAAGGTGGTCGTGACCGCGGTCGCTCGCGACTGGCGCAGCGCGCTCGACACCGCGCTGGCGCGTGCCGCCCACGCCCTGCGCAGGCAATGGCAACGTGTGCGAAGCCCGGTGCGGCGCTCGCCGCGTGCGCTCGAAGTCCCGCGCCGAAGCGCCACGGCCGCCGACACGCTTTGATGAATCGTCCGGAAAGGAAATCGCCATGGATGCCATGAATCGTCACCCGTCCGCCAAGTCCTCCGCCGTAGCGGTGCCCATGCCCGACGGTGCCGCCCGAAACGGCACCGCTGCCGGCGCACCCGCGCGCAGCGCCGATTCCAGCCGCGTGCTGCGCAACACCTATGGCCTGCTGTCGATGACGCTGCTGTTCTCCGCCGGTGTGGCCGCGCTGGGTGTCGCCATGCAGTGGCCGGCGCCTGGGCTGCTGCTCTCGCTGGGCGGCAGCCTGGGCCTTCTCTTCGTGGTGCACGCCGTGCGCAACAGCGGCTGGGCGCTGCCGGCCGTATTCGCCTTCACCGGCTTCATGGGCTACACGCTGGGGCCGGTGCTGGCGCGCACATTGACGCTGCCCAATGGCGGGCAACTCGTGGCGCTTGCACTTGGCGCCACGGGGCTGGCCACGCTGGCGCTTTCGGCCTGGGCGCTGCGCAGCCGGCGCGACTTCAGCGCATGGGGCGGGATGTTGCTGGCCGGCCTGGTGGTGTCCCTCGTCGCCGGCCTGGCGTCGGTTTTCCTGCAGATCCCTGCACTGGCGCTGGCGGTGGCCGCGATGGTTGCGCTGATATCGGCGGCGATGATCCTCGTCGAAACCAGCCGCATCGTGAATGGCGGGGAGACGAACTACGTACTGGCCGCTGTCGGTTTGTACGTCTCCATATTCAACCTGTTCTCGAGCCTGCTTGCCCTGCTGGGCATCGGCGGCGAGGAATGACACCGGCTCGACCGCAAAGGAGATCAGACATGCGCAGTTATGTCATCGACAGCCCGAAAGCCGCCGCGCGCGTCGTCGCGTTGACGATGCTGGCCGACGGCCACGTCAGCCAGGCCGAACTCGACGTTCTGCAGCGTCACGGCGGCTGCGAGCAACTGGGCCTGGAGCCCGACGACCTCCAGGACGTCCTGCTGGCGTTGTGCGAGGACCTGCTCCATGGCAGAACCCTCTCGTGGGCCGATACGTGCTGCGCGGATCTTCTGTCCGTCGTCAGGCTGCTCAACGAGGTCGCCGATCCGGTACTGCGCGAGCGCGTTCTCGCGCTTTGCAGGTCGGTGGCCGAGGCCGACAACCGCGTCTGTGACAAAGAGGCCCAGGTGCTGACGCATGCCGTCGAGCAGTGGGGCTTGCAGGCCCATATGCTCGCCGCCCCGTCGAGCCAGTCGAGCGCATGACCCGAGGCCCGATCGGATGAGCTGGTTGCTCCTGATGTTCGGGCTGGCGGCACTCGCCGCGGGCGCCGACCTGCTGGTGCGGGGCGCTTCCGGGCTCGCGTTGTCGCTGGGACTGACACCGCTCGTGGTGGGCCTGACGGTGGTGGCCTTCGGCACCAGTGCCCCCGAGATGGCCGTCTCGGTGGGCGCCGTGCTGAACGGCCAGACCGGCATCGCGATGGGCAATGTCGTGGGCAGCAACATCTTGAACGTGCTGCTCATCCTCGGTGTCAGCGCCATGATCACGCCCCTGCTGGTGGACCGGCAGATCGTGCGCCAGGAAGTGCCCGTCATGATCGGCGCGTCGGTGCTTCTGCTGGTGCTGGCGCAGGACGGCCGCCTGTCGATGGCCGAAGGCGCCGTCCTGGCAGCGCTCATGGTCGCCTATACAGCCTTCGTGGTCCTGCAGGCGCGGCGTCATTCGGCGCGGAATCTGGACTCCGCATCGACCGAGGCAGCCCCGGCCGATCCGATCGGGACGGGGCGACTTTCCCGCCAACTGCTGCTGCTGGCGGCCGGACTGGGGTTGCTGGTGCTCGGATCGAGCTGGTTGGTCGACGGCGCAGTATCCCTTGCACGCGATTTCGGCTTGAGCGAGGTCGTGATCGGATTGACGATCGTCGCCGCCGGCACCTCGATGCCCGAGCTGGCCGCGTCGATCGCTGCCGCAGTCCGCGGTCAGCGGGACATCGCCGTGGGCAACGTGGTCGGCAGCAACACCTTCAACATCCTCGGTTGTCTGGGCTTGTCCGGATTGGTGTCGGGCGGCGCCGGGCTGGAAGTCTCGCCGGCCCTCCTGCGATTCGACATCTGGGTGATGCTGGCCGCTGCATTCGCGTGCCTGCCGGTGTTCTTCAGCGGGCGCAAGATCGCCCGCTGGGAAGGTGGCTTGTTCGTCGGCTATCTGGTGGCCTATCTGGCCTACCTCGTGCTGGCCCACCAGGCCCATGATGTGCTGCCGATGTTCTCCAGCACGATGATGAGCTTCATCGCGCCACTGACCGTGGTCACATTGGTGGTGGTGATGCTGCCGCGGCCCGCGCGGACATGACGTCGGTGCTGCTGCCCGTGGTGGCGCTGCTGCCGTTCGCCGCGGCGGCCATCCTGGCGCTTCTCCCTGCCGAATCGCGCCGCGGCGCGGCCTGGGTCGCGGGCGGCGCTGCAGCGGCTGTCTTCGTGCTGGCGCTGGTGGCCGGCGGCGACGTGTTCGCCGGTGCGGTGCCTGCATGGTCGGTGGCCTGGCTGCCTGCCCTGGGGCTGCAGCTGGGCCTGCGCATGGACGGCCTGGCCTGGCTGTTCACGCTGCTGATCAGCGGCATCGGCGCATTGGTGGTGCTCTACGCGGCCTGGTACCTGGACCCGAAGGACCCGGCACGCCGCTTCTTCGTCTTCCTGCTGTTGTTCATGGGCGCGATGCTGGGCGTGGTGCTGGCCGACAACCTGATCCTGCTGGTGGTGTTCTGGGAGCTGACCAGTCTGTCGTCCTTCCTGCTGATCGGCTACTGGCACCGGCGCGAAGACGCGCGCGAGGGCGCGCGCATGGCGCTGGCCGTCACCGGCGCGGGCGGCCTGGCGCTGCTGGCCGGCGTGCTGCTGATCGGCCACATCGTTGGCGACTTCCGGCTCGACGTGGTGCTGCGCTCGGGGGACCTGATCCGCGCCCATCCGATGTACGAGACCGCGCTGGTGCTGGTGCTGCTGGGCGCGTTCACCAAGAGCGCGCAGGCCCCGTTCCACTTCTGGCTGCCGCATGCCATGGCGGCGCCGACGCCGGTGTCGGCCTACCTGCATTCGGCGACCATGGTCAAGGCCGGCGTGTTTCTGCTGGCCCGGCTGTATCCGGCCCTGGGTGGCAGCGAGCCGTGGTTCTGGATCGTTTCCTCGGTGGGCCTGGCCACGCTGGTGCTGGGCGCCTACGTCGCGATCTTCAAGCACGACCTGAAGGGCTTGCTGGCCTACTCGACGATCAGCCATCTCGGGCTGGTCACGCTGCTGCTGGGCCTGGACGAGCCACTGGCCTTGGTTGCGGGCGTGTTCCACATCATCAACCACGCCACTTTCAAGGCGGGGCTCTTCATGAGTGCCGGCATCATCGACCACGAAACCGGCACACGCGACATGCGCGTGCTCAAGGGCCTGGCCCGCGCGATGCCGTTCACCGCCACGCTGGGCATGGTCGCTGCCGCGGCCATGGCAGGCGTGCCTTTGATGAACGGTTTCCTGTCCAAGGAAATGTTCTTCGCCGAGACGCTGGCCAAGGACACCCACGAAGTGATGCAGTGGCTGCTGCCGCTGGGTGCCACGCTGGCCGGCGTGTTCAGCGTGGCCTATTCGATCCGCTTCGTGCACGACGTGTTCTTCCACGGCGACCCCACCGGCATGCCCAAGACACCGCACGAAGCACCGTTCTTCATGCGGCTGCCGGTGCTGCTGCTGGTGGGGCTGTGCGTCCTCGTCGGCCTGATGCCCGCGCAGACCGTCGGGCCGACGCTGGCAGTGGCGGCTCAGGCGGCTTTGTACGGTGCGCCCGGCCGCGCATTGCCCCCCTATGAACTGGCCATCTGGCACGGCTTCAATCTGCCGTTGGCCATGAGTCTGGTGGCGGTCTTGGGGGGCACGGCCCTGTACTTCGGCTTGCAGCGCTTCATCGGTCTGCACCGCGTGGTCGACCTGCCGCTGCTGTGGAAGCGCAGCGGCCGTGATCTGTTCGCAGCTGCGCAGCGGGGCGTGACCGTGGTGGCCACCGATGCCACTGCGGCGCTGCAGACCGGCAGCCTGCAGCGTTACCTCCTGCTGCTCCTCCTGATGGCGCTGGCCGCCGGGGCCTGGCCGTTCCTGCGCCCGGGCGGCACCCCGGCGGCCTGGGCGCCGCTGCATCTGCAGGGTCTGACACCGGGCGCGCTGGCCGTGGGCGCGGTCGGCCTGGCGGCGGCCCTGGGCTGTGTGGTCCTGCACCGCCAGCGGCTGACGTCGCTGCTGCTGCTGGGTCTGGTCGGCCTCGTGGTCTGCCTGGCGTTCGTGCACTTCTCGGCACCCGACCTGGCGCTCACGCAACTGCTGGTCGAGATGGCCACGACGGTGCTGATGATGCTGGCGCTGGCCTGGCTCCCCGAGCAAGGCCCGCGCGAAGAGGCACCGGCACGCAAGCTGCGCGATGCCGTGCTCGCGGGGGCGGCCGGTCTGGGAACGGCGGGACTGGTGTGGCTGGTGCTGGCGCAGCCGGCCGATCCGATCTCCGGCTTCTTCCTCGCCAAGTCCCTGCCCGAAGGTGGCGGCAGCAATGCCGTGAACGTGATCATCGTGGACTTCCGCGCCTTCGACACACTGGGCGAGATCACCGTGATGGGTCTGGCCGCGCTGCTCGTGCATGCGCTGTTGGCCGACCACGTGCCACGCCCCGGCCAGGGCGTGCCTGTGCTGCCGGGTGCACCATCGCTGATGCTGCGACACGTGGCGCAATGGGTGCTGCCCTTTGCACTGCTGGTGGCGCTGCACCTGTTCCTGCGCGGGCACAACCTGCCTGGCGGCGGTTTCATCGCGGGACTGGTTCTGGCACTCGCGCTGATGCTGCAGGCGGTGGCGCATGGCCTGCCCTGGATGGACGCGCGCATGCGCTTCGACTACGTCGCATGGATCGGCGCGGGACTCCTGATCGCCACGGCCACCGGCCTGGCCAGCTGGGCCTTCGGCGCGCCGTTCCTGACCAGCAGCTATGACTACCCCTGGCTGCCAGGTGTCGGCGGCGTGCCGCTGGCCAGTGCCGCGGCTTTCGACCTTGGCGTACTTCTGGTCGTGACTGGCGCCACGATGGTGCTGCTGCTGACGGTGGCGCGGCTCGGGCGGGCGGCGGCGCCATGACCGCGCTGGTGGCGGCAGGCACCGGCTTGCTCACGGGCTGCGGCCTCTGGCTGCTGCTGCGTCCGCGCACGTTCGACGCGGTGCTCGGGCTGACGCTGCTGTCGTACGCCGTCAACTTGTTCATCATGGCGATGGGGCGTTTGAAGGTGGGCGCAGCACCCATCCTGACCGATGGCGCCGCCACGCTGGCCGACACCGCCGACCCGCTGCCGCAGGCGCTGGTGCTGACCGCCATCGTCATCAGCTTCGCGATGACAGCGCTGCTGCTGGCGCTGGCCCTGCGCAGCCACGCCGAGACCGGCAGCGACCATGTCGACGGCCAGGAGCCGCACCGATGAGCGCGGTGCCGCACCTGGTCGTGGCCCCGGTGGTGCTGCCGCTGGTCGCCGGTGCCGCCTGTGCGCTGTTGGGCGCGCGCGCGCCACGCGCGGCGGCGGCACTCTCGCTGGCGGCGACGCTGGGCTTCGCGCTGATCGCTGCCGTACTGGTCGCCCGCGCCGACGGCGGCGCGGTGCAGGTGCTGCTGCTGGGCAACTGGGCGGCGCCGTTCGGCATCGCGCTGGCGCTGGACCGCCTGGCCGCCATGATGCTTGCACTGACCGCGCTGGTGGCACTGGTGGCGCTGCTGTATGCCCTGGGCGGCGACGACCGGCGAGGGCGGCACTTCCACGCGCTGTTCCAGTTCCAGTTGATGGGCCTGGCCGGCGCCTTCCTCACCTCGGACCTGTTCAACCTGTTCGTCTTTTTCGAGGTGCTGCTCGCCGCCAGCTACGGCCTGCTGCTTCACGGCGGCGCGCCTGGCCGCGGCGCGCGGCTGACGGCGACGCTGCACTACGTCCTCTTCAACCTGACCGGCTCGGCGCTGTTCCTGGTGGCGGTGGGGCTGCTGTATGGGCTGACGGGCACTCTGAACATGGCCGACCTGGTGGGCCGGCTCGCCGCACTGCCGGCCGCGCAGGCCGCGCCGGCCCAGGCGGCAGCCCTGTTGCTGCTGGTGGTGTTCGCGGTGAAAGCCGCCTTGCTGCCGCTGTATTTCTGGCTTCCCGAGGCTTACGCCAGCGCCACCGCGCCAGTGGCCGCGCTCTTCGCGATCATGACCAAGGTCGGGGTCTACGCCATTGCACGCACCACCACGCTGATCTTCGCCGGCCACGCCGACGGACTGGGCAGCACGGTGTCGCTGGTCTTCCAGCCCGTGCTTCCGGCGCTGGCCCTGGCCACGCTGCTGCTCGCGGCCGTCGGCGCGCTGGCCGCACGCCGGCTGCGACTGATGGTGGCCTACCTCGTCGTGGCATCGGCCGGCATGCTGCTGCTCGCGGTCGGCCTGGGTTCCACCGCCAGCGTGGCCGCGGGATTGTTCTACCTGGTGCACAGCACGCTGGTCGCTGCAGCATGGTTCCTGATCGCCGACCGTATTGCAGCCGAACGTGGCGCCGACGACACACTGACGCCCACGGAGCCGGTGGCAGCGCGTGCCTGGGCGCCACTCGGCGTGGCCTTCTTCGTCGCGGCCATCGCGGTGGCCGGCATGCCCCCGCTGGCCGGCTTCTTCGGCAAAACGCTGCTGTTGCAGGCGGCCGGAGCGGCGCCGCTGGCGGATGTGGGGCCGGCCGTTGTCGTGGCCGGCGTGCTGCTGGCCAGCCTGGGCGTCATGGTGGCGCTGGCGCGGGCCGGCAGCGCCGTCTTCTGGAAGCCCGGCGACGGTTCCAGCACCGCGGCCTCGCCGACCATGGCCAACCCTGCCCTGCGGTACCACCCGGCGCATGGCGCATCGATCGTGCTTGGTCTGGCCCTGGTCATCGCCGTATCGCTGGCCGCCGGGCCGATCAGCGATTACGCCGGCGCCGCAGCGCGCCAGGCCTTTGACCGCCGCGCCTACATCGACGCCGTGCTCGGCGCCCGCCCGGTGCCACCGATGCACGACGTGCGCCGCGAAATGCGCGAGCGTGGAGACGACAAATGAACAAGTTCCTGCCCGCCCCCGGCTTGTCGACGGCGCTCTTCGTCACCTGGCTGATGCTCAGCGGCTCGGCCTCATCGGGCCATGTGTTGCTGGGCCTTTGTCTTGCGCTGGCTCTTCCACCGCTGGCCACTCGCTGGCGAGCGGCGCCGCTGCACCCGCAAGCGCCGGGCGCCGCACTTCGGCTGGTCGCCACGGTTTTGGCGGATATCGTGCGCGCCAACCTCACCGTGGCACGACTGATTCTTGGCGACGAACGCCGAATCTCGCCGCGTTTCGTGCGCGTACGGCTGTCGCTGCGCGAGCCACGCGGTATCGCCGTACTGGCGGGCATCGTGACCATGACGCCGGGCACGCTGTCGGCCGACGTGAGCGACGACCGCAGCGAACTGCTGGTGCACGCGTTCGATGTCGACGACGACGTGGCCGAGGCGGCGCTGGTGGCCGAAATCAAGGCGCGCTACGAGGCGCCGCTGATCCTGGTCTTCGAAGGAGAGGTTCAATGATCATCCTGCCGCATGTGCTGCCGGTGGTGCTCGGCATGCTGGTCGCCGCCTTGGCGCTGGCAGCGTGGCGCCTGTTCATGGGCCCGAGCGTGCCCGACCGCGTGCTGGCGCTGGACACGCTCTACATCAACGCGCTGGCGCTGCTGGTGGCCTGGGGGGTGTGGCGCGACTCGACGCTCTACTTCGAGGTCGCCCTGCTGATCGGCTTGCTTGGGTTCGTCGGCACGGTGGTCGTCGCCACGCGGTTGCTGCGCGGAAGGATCGTGTGATGACCACCGTACCGCTGTGGGCCGAGATCGTCATCGCGTTGCTCTCGCTGACCGGCGCCATCTTCGCGCTGATCGGCTCCTGGGGGCTGGCCAAGCTCGGGAACTTCGCCAAACGCCTGCATGGTCCGACGAAGTCGACCACGCTGGGCGTCGGCGCCATCCTGGCCGCATCGATGCTTTGGTTCGGACTGACCGGGCGGCCCAGCCTGCACGAACTGTTGATCGCGGTATTCCTGTTCGTGACGGCGCCGGTATCGGCCCACCTTCTGATCAAGGCGGCGTTGAAACTCGGCACGATCGACGAGGGCAACTCCGCAGCGCCCGCGGCCGCGCGCCATTCAGCGGGGCCGCGATGAGCCGCATCGCTTGGCGCCTGCGCCGCGCCGCCGTGCGACTGCGGGGAGAACGCGTCGAGATCCGAGACCTGCTGGACGCGCACGGCCCCGGCAGCCAGGGCGCCCTGCTCATGCTGCTCGCGCTCCCCTGTCTGCTGCCCGTTCCCGGTGCGGGCACCATGGTCGGCCTGGGTATCGCCGCACTGGCCGTTGGCATGTGGCGCGACATCGAAGCGCAGGTGCTTCCCGAGCGCGTGGTGCGCCAGACGCTACCCCGGTCCTGGGCGCGGCGCTTGCTGGCGATGCTGGCGCGCGTGTACGTCATGGCCTCCAGCCTGGCGCGGCCGCGCCTGACCGCGATGCTGGCGCCAACGATGTTGCGAGCCTGGATGCCGCTTCTGGTGGGGTGGATGGCAGTCCTCATCATCCTGCCCGTGCCGTTCGGCAACGTGCTTCCAGCGCTGGCGCTGCTGCTGCTGGGCGCAGGGCTGGTCTTCATGGACGGCCTTCTGGTCCTGGTGTCATGGGCCGCAGCCGGGCTGGCCACCGCATTCCCCGTCGCGCTGGCCGTGGCCGTCACGTTTCTGGCCCCCGCGACAGTGGGGGCGTGGTGAATCGCCACACTCGCGCACGGGAGGAACGCCGCCGCAGACCTCGGTGCCCGGGGCCGTTTGGCCGGCCGGTAGTCGCGCGCCTACACTGCCCGGGCGATGGACGAAACCGACCAGCAACTGATCTCGCTGCTGCGCAAGGATGCACGCATGAGTGTGTCCACGCTCGCCAGCAAGCTGGGCGTGTCGCGGGGCACGGTGAGCAACCGCCTGCGCAAGCTCGAGGACGATCAGGTCATCGTCGGCTATACGCTGCGACTTCGGCCGGATGCCGAGCCCAACGAGATCCGCGCCTGGATGGGCGTGCTGGTCGAGGGCAACCAGACACGCGAGGTCATTGCCAACATGCTGGGGGAGCCAGGCGTGGCCGCGCTGCACGACACCAATGGCCGGTGGGACTTGCTGGCCGAGTTGCGCGCGCGGTCGATGTCCGAGTTGTCGCAAGTGCTCGAGCGGGTGCGCCTGATCAAAGGCATCCGCAGCACCGAGACAAGCATCCTGCTCACGTCCTACCGCTGACGCGGCGGGCGTGTCGTGCAGGTCAGGCCACGGCGGTGCTCGCGGCCGGGGCAAGCTCCAATGCATGCGCACCGGCGGCCGGCGCGTCCAGCCGGCCGGGCGCCTGGCCCTGGCGCAATGCGCCGAAGAGGTCTTTCGGGTCGTCCGTCTGCAGCACCAGCTCGATCACGTCGCCGATGCCGAGCTCGGCCGCGGCGTCGCGCATGAAACACAGCGCCGAGTAGTCCTCGAGCGCGAATCCCACCGAGTCGAAGACGGTCACCTGGTCCGCGCTCGCGCGGCCCGGCCGCTGGCCAGAAAGCACCTGCCAGAACTCGGTCACCTCGAAATCGGCCGGCATCTGCTGGATGTCGCCCTCGATGCGGGTCTGGGGCTCGTATTCGACGAACACCGCCGCCCGCTCGAGCACCCCCCGGTGCAGTTCGGTCTTGCCGGGGCAGTCGCCACCCACCGCGTTGAGGTGCATGCCGGGTTCGATCAGGTCCGGCGTGAGGATCGTGGCGTTGGTCTTGTCGGCGGTCACCGTGGTGACGATGTCCGCGCCCCGCACCGCTTCAGCCACGCTCGTGCACACGGTCGCGGCCAGGCCCTGGCCGGCGAGGTTGGCGAGCAGCTTGCGCGTGGCCGAAGGATCGGTATCGAACAGGCGCAACTCGCGCACGCCGACCAGGTCGCGGAAGGCCAGCGCCTGGAATTCGCTCTGCGCGCCGTTGCCGATCAAGGCCATGCGACGGCTGCCCCGCCGCGCCAGCTGGCGCGCGGCCACGGCCGACATCGCTGCCGTGCGGATGGCGGTGGTGAGCGTCAGTTCGCTCAGAAGGCGCGGTGCCCCCGTGGCCACGTCTGCCAGTACGCCAAAGGCCATCACGGTCGGCAGGCCGTCGCGTGTATTCCTGGGGTGGCCGTTGACATACTTGAAGGCGAATTGCCGAGCGTCGGCGATCGGCATCAACTCGATCACGCCGTCATCGGAATGGCAGGCCAAGCGCGGCGACTTGTCGAACTCGGGCCAGCGCCGGAAATCGGCCTCGATGCGCGCCGCCACGCCGGCGATGCATTCGGGCAGGCCCTTGCGTTGCACGAGGCGGACCATGTCAGGCGCGCTGAGATAGACGGTGGGCGGGAGGGGCTGCTTCGGCATGGTGTGTTGAGGTCGATTCGACAGCCACCAGTGTCCCGAAGTCCACGCCCAGCCGGAAGCGCGCCGAATGCCAGCACTTTGCAAGGCGCTGTGCAGAATGTCAGCGTCGGCTGCCGAAATGCACAAACGGCGGCCGCGCGGTGCCGTGGATGCTCAGGCTTCCTGCACCCGCCGGCGCACCAGCTGGATGTGGCTGCGCAGCGCATACAGCTCGTCGGCATAACTCAGCGGCACCGACACGCGGCCCACGTGCGCCTCGATGTCGTCGAGCTCCTTCAGCAGCTCGGGCGCGTCGCGCCGTCCGAGCCCCTCCTCCACCGTGCGCAGCTGCCCGTACCAGCGGAAGACGCGTGAACGGATGCGGAACTCGTACAGCGGCGGCACCACCCGCGACAGCGGGATCAGCACGGCCACGATGCCCAGCAGCGCCACCCACATGCGGTCTGCCAGGTTGGCGATCCAGAACGGCAGATAACGCTGCAGCAGCGGCGCGCCGCTGCGATAGAAACGCTGCGCCTCGGGGTTCAGCGGCCTTTCGTTCGACACCGCGTTCGGAAAGTCGCCCTTGCGCTGGAACCAGCCCGGCGCGCTGTGGATCTGCTGCGCCGCCTGCACAAAGAGCTGCGCCAGTGCCGGATGCAGCGAGTCGCGCGCGACCAGCGTGGCCGTGGGAGCCACCAGGCGCACATCGGCCGGCGGCATGTCCCGCGCCAGATCGACCACGCCGCGCGGCAGCACCACCGCGCTCACGAAAGGGAAGCGGCGCGAATAGGCCTCGGCCTGTGCGAAGTCGAAGAGCCGGATGCCCGGTGTGCGCAGCAGCATCTGCACCATCGCGGATTCCGGCGCCGAGGCGAGCACGAGCGCATCGATGCGCCCTTCGACGAGATCCACCACCGCCGGCGTGACGGGCTGCTGCTGCAGCGTGAGCGCCGAGGGCTCCACGCCGTTGGCTTCCAGCAGCCGCTGCATCAACGGCGGCACCCCGCTGCCGGGCGCGCCGACGTTGAGCGTCCAGCCCGTCAGCTGGCTCAGAGACTCGACCACCGGTGCCTTGAGCAGCCGCTGCGCCGACGCCTCGCGGTAGAAGATCCACACCGGCTCGTAGAACAGGCTGCCGAGCGACGCCAGGCCGCTGTCCGGGCTTTCGCCGGGCGCATAGGCACGGTCGGCGCCGCCCTGTACGAAAGCGATGTCCACACCCGAGTCGCCACGCCGCAGCAGCGCCAGGTTCTCCCCGGCCCCCTGCGTGGGCCGCAGTTCGACGTCGATGCCGTGCTGCTTCAACAGGTCGGCATAACGTTTGCCGAATTCAGCGTAGGCCCCCTGCTCGACGCCGGTGGCCAGCACCACGCTGCGCGGCGGGTTGGGGTCGAGCAGGACGTAGGCCACCGCCAGCAGCAGCGCGGCCAGCAGGACGAACGGACCTGCCGTGAGCGAGAGTTCACGCAAGGACAGGAGGGCGTGCTGCAGGGCCTTGGGCATGGGGGCATGCTACGCGCAGGGCACAGGCGGCTCGCGAGACCCGGCTGGCAGAATCCCAGGCACGTGAAGAACGAGCCGACACCCCGCGTCCTGAGCGTCATCCCGCCGATGACGCAGCTCAATACGCCGTATCCCGCGACGGCCTACCTGACGGGCTTTCTGCGCTCGCGCGGCATCGACGCCGTGCAGACCGACCTGGCACTGGCGCTCGTGCTCGAGCTCTTCTCTGCGCCGGGGCTTCGCCAGATCCGCGGCTGCATCCACGCCCTGCCCACAACGCAGCGAACGCCACGCACCGATGCGTTCGACGCGGCTTTCGACCGTTATGCCGCGACCATCGGCCCGACGCTGGCGTTCCTGCAGGGGCGCGACCCGACGCTGGCCCACCGCATTGCGACACGCCACTTCCTGCCCGAGGGCCCGCGCTTCGCGTCGCTGGACGTCTACGTCGATCCGGACGACCCGGAGGGCGGCGACCCGCTCGCGTGGGCCTTCGGCGCGCTCGGCCAGCAGGACCGAGCGCGGCATCTCGCCACGCTGTACCTGAACGACATCGCCGACGTGCTTCGCGACGCCGCTGACCCGCGTTTCGAGTTCGTGCGCTACGCCGAGTCGCTGGCGGCGAGCCAGGCCACGTTCGACCCGCTGGCGCAGGCGCTGGCGGCGCCGCCGAACCTGGTGGACCGCACGCTGCAGGCGCTGGCGCTGCAGGCCGTGGCGCAGCACACGCCGGGCGTCGTGCTGCTGACGGTGCCGTTCCCCGGCGCGGTGTATGCCGCCTTCCGCATCGCGCAGGCGATCCGCGCGGCGCATCCCGAAATCAAGCTCGCGCTGGGCGGCGGCTTCGTCAATACCGAACTGCGCGAATTGAGCGACCCGCGGGTCTTCGACCACTTCGACGCGGTGACGCTGGACGCCGGCGAGCGGCCGCTGCTGGCGCTGCTCGAGCACTGGAGTGGGCGGCGCTCGCAGGGCCGGCTCGTGCGCACGTTCGTGCGCGACGCCGGCTCCGTGCGCTACGTCGATATCGGCGAGGCGGACATTCCCTTCGGCGAGGTCGGAACGCCCACCTGGGACGGCCTGCCGCTCGACCGCTACCTGTCGCTGCTGGACATGCTCAACCCGATGCACCGCCTGTGGTCCGACGGGCGCTGGAACAAGCTCACGGTGGCGCACGGCTGCTACTGGAAGAAGTGCAGCTTCTGCGACGTGAGCCTGGACTACATCTCGCGTTACGACGCCGCCACGGCCGAGACGCTGGTCGACCGGATCGAGGCGATCGTGCAGGAGACGGGCGAAACGGGCTTTCATTTTGTCGATGAAGCGGCGCCGCCCAAGTCGCTGAAGGCGCTCGCGGCCGAGCTGCAGCGGCGGCAGGTGTCGATCTCGTGGTGGGGCAATATCCGCTTCGAGAAGTCGTTCACGCCGGCGCTGTGCCAGGCACTCGCCGACAGCGGCTGCATCGCCATCTCCGGCGGGCTCGAGGTGGCGTCGGACCGGCTGTTGCAGTTGATGAAGAAGGGGGTCTCCGTCGACCAGGTGGCGCGTGTCACCAAGGCCTTTGCCGACGCCGGCATCCTGGTGCACGCCTACCTGATGTACGGCTTCCCGACGCAGACGGCGCAGGACACGGTGGACGCGCTGGAATACGTGCGCCAGTTGTTCGAGGCCGGCTGCATCCAGTCGGGCTTCTTCCACCGCTTCACCTGCACCGTGCACTCGCCGGTGGGGCGCCAGCCGGCGGACTATGGTGTGAGCCTGGTGCCGCTGCCGCCGGTCACCTTTGCGAAGAACGATGTCGGCTTCATCGACCCGACCGGCACCGACCACGACGTGCTGGGCATCGCGCTGAAGAAGGCGCTGTACAACTACATGCACGGCATCGGGCTCGATGCCGACGTGCGCAGCTGGTTCAGCGGGCGGGTGCCGCGAACCACCGTGGCCAGGAACCGCATCGCACGCGCCCTGGCGTCGCGCAGCGGCTGAAGTTCCTACGCGGCGCGCGCCATGCCCACGGCGCCGGCCGCTCCGTCGACCACGACACGGTCGCGGCCGCCACGTTTGGCGCGGTAGAGCGCACGGTCGGCCCGTTCGACCAGCGTCGCGGGTGTGTCACCCGGTGCGAACTCTGCCAGTCCGATCGACACCGTCACCCGCGCGCCGGCTTCCGGCAGCAGCGGCAATGCGGCGACCGCGGCGCGCAGCCGCTCGGCGCAGATGAGTGCCTCGTCGGCAGAGGTGCCGGGCAGCAGCAGCAGGAATTCCTCGCCGCCAAAGCGGCCGAGTTCATCGATAGAGCGCAACTGCGCCTTCAGGCCCGCCGCCACGCCCTTGAGCACCTCGTCGCCAGTGGCATGGCCATAGCGGTCGTTCACGTTCTTGAAGTGGTCCACGTCGACCATGCAGGCGGTCAACCGGCCGCGCAGGCGCTCGCAGCGCTGCACCTCCGAGAACAGCAGCGCATCGAGATGGCGGCGGTTCCAGGTGTCGGTGAGGGCGTCGCGGATCGCGAGCTGCTCGATGGTGCGCAGCGACTCGCGCAGTCGTCCCCGCAAATCGCTGATGTACCCGGCCGCGACGGCATACCAGACCGAGCTGCCGACCACGACGACAGCATTCACGGCCTCGACACGAAGGTCCAGGCGGTCCTGGAACAGCGCGATACGCAACGCCATCGCCAGGAAATAGGTGGTCAGCACGAAGATCTCGACCCAGACCAGCGTGCGCGCCCGCAACTGCAACATGCCGAAGACGAACAGCACGCTGTAGAACGGGCCGGCCAGAAAATGCAGCCGGTCGGCCAGGATCAGGATCACGAAGACCTGTGCGGCGCCGGCGCAGATCTGCTGGGCCGTCATCGACGGGTCCTGCAGCTGGAGGTTCCAGCCGCTGCGCAACAGCGTGAAGAAGACCAGGTTGACGACGACGAACGAGCCGCCGATCCACAAAAGGTGCGCGCGGTCGAGCAAGCCGAGGCCGGCACACATGGCGAGGATCGCGAAGCCGAGCACGTAGGTCGACGCCGCCATGAGAAAGCGTCGCATTCTCAGGGCCTGCCTATGGGCAACGGCCGGGTCGGGGGCGCTCATCGCACCACGCAACACCGCGTGACCGGTGCTGACAACCAGGATACGACCGAATGGGACATGGTCGTACTTTCGGCCGTCGACCCCGAAACTTGACCGCCGAGCCGTGCAGATGAGCGGCGGCTGTGCCGCGGCACGGCGCCCCTGCCGCGGTACGGCGCCCCTGCGGCTCGGTGGACCGCGTTCAGCGCTGGCTGCGTGCCTTGCGCGAGTCGACCTCCGCGAGCTGCTTCTTCAGCAGCAGGAACAGCACGCGGGCGTTGTCGACGGTCATGCTCAGCGTGCTGGCGGGCTCGCCTTCCGCGTCGTCGCCCTGCCCGCGGCCGGGCTGCAGGGGCTGCACCGCGGCGTCGACCCGCGCGACGACCAGGCCGTGCCGGTCGGTCAGGGCCTTGATGCGCTGGATCTCGATCGTGAAGGTCTTCATGCCCGAAGGGTAGCCGAGCCCGCGCGGATGCGGGGAGGGGCGGCCCGCATTCGGCCCTAACATGGCGGCTGAGCCGGTGCCTGCCCCGGGTCCGCAACTCTCAGGAGACTCCAATGCAATACCGCCAACTGGGCAAGAGCCCGCTGCGGGTGTCCGCCCTGTGCCTGGGCACGATGATGTTCGCCGACCAGACGCCTTATGCGGAGGCGCGCCGCATCGTGTCGCACGCCCGCGAGCAGGGCGTCAACTTCATCGACACCGCCGACGTGTATTCGGTCGGGCAGTCCGAATCGATGGTGGGCGAACTGCTGAAGGGCGAGCGCGACCAGTGGGTGCTGGCCACCAAGCTCGGCAACCGGATGTCGGACCAGCCCAACGAGTCGCACTACTCGCGCGCCTGGGTGCTGCGCGAGTGCGACGCCAGCCTGGAGCGGCTGGGCACCGACCACATCGACATCTACTACCTGCATCGCGACTACAACGGCATGGACCTCGAGGAGCCGCTGCGTGCCATCGACGCACTGCTGCGCGCGGGCAAGATCCGCTACTGGGGTATCTCGAACTTCCGTGCGTGGCGCATCGCCGAGGTGGTGCACATGGCGCGCGCGCTGAACATGCCCGGGCCGGTGGTCTGCCAGCCCTACTACAACCTGCTCAACCGCATGCCCGAAGTCGAGGTGCTGCCGGCCTGCGCGCACCACGGCATCGGCGTGGTGCCCTACAGCCCCATCGCGCGCGGCGTGTTGTCGGGCAAGTACGCGCCCGGTGCGCGACCGGCCGAAGGCACACGCGCGGCGCGCAACGACAAGCGCATGATGGAAACCGAGTTCCGCGAAGAGTCGCTGCAGGTCGCCCAGGAACTCAAGAAACATTGCGCCGACCGCGGCGTGGCGCTGCAGCACTTTGCCACCGCCTGGGTACTGGCCAACCGCACCGTCAGCTCCGTCATTGCCGGCCCGCGCACGCTGGCACAGTGGCAGGACTACTTCGATGCGCTGGAATGCACGATCGGGCCGGACGACGAGGCGATCGTCGATTCGCTCGTCAAGCCGGGGCATCCATCGACACCGGGCTACAACGACCCGGCGTATCCATTCGTCGGGCGTTAGACCGGTCCTCCGGCCGCTACGCGATTGCAATCGACGGTGAATTGAACATGGCGGCAAGAGCGTCGAAGGCGACCGTCGCGGCGCCAGTCACTGAAGGCAGCGAATGACGCCCCTCTCATCGCTTCGTGTAGCCAAGACGTATTCGCCCAATCAAGAAGGCGCCAAGCGGTTCTCAAAACGCCATGGCGACCAACTCGTCTGCGTGCCATCGGCTGAACGAGCTTGGGACGGCACGCCATACGACCGTCGAAATCCTCATCGAAACGACGCCCGTCGCACCACGATGGCGGGCCCCGGTCGCCATCCGCCTGGACCCGACCGACAAGTCCACACGAACGCTGCTCATGGCCTGCGGTGCCCAGTGGCAGTGCGCTGCCCTCAGCGTTCGTAGCGCTTCGATCTAGAGGTCGAAGCAATGCCAGTCGAAAAGCTTGGTACGTGGTCCGAATCCGAGAAGAAGCTTGCGCGCCGGCTCTTTGACGCCGCGCTCGAAGCCGAGTTGAACGACACCATTTCGGAGTTCAAGACGAAGGCAAGCGCGGTTGCCTCGGCCGGGCAGATGTGGGAACTCGAATCATTTCTCTCTGCTCGGCGCCGCGACATCGACGCCAAGTACGAATATCGGTATTCGCAATTGCTGTTTGTCTTTGGGCGCCTCGTTCGCGAGGGCCGAATTTCCCGAGAGCAACTTCGTGGTCTCGCTGAGGAAAAGCTACAGGCGATTGACCAAATTTTTTCACTTTGAGCGAATGCCAGCAAGGCCTTCATTGACACCAGCCGATGAACACGTGCCAAGAAGCGAACCACTCGGCAGGCCTCCCCCAATGTCCCGTGGATCGGCGCACGCCGTCGCCAGGTTGGCTGGACATAATCGACAGAGTGCCAAGACCACAGGAGAGAAAGCATGTTCAGTCACGTGATGGTCGGATCGAACGACATCGAGCGTTCCAGGCGCTTCTACGACGCTGTGCTCGGAACACTTGGGGCGGGCGAACCGGTGCAGAACGTCGCAGGCACCGGCCACGTTCGGCTCTTCTATCGTCATGATGGCGGTACCTTCTGTGTCACCGAACCGATCAATGGTGAGGCGGCCACCTTCTCCAATGGCGGCACCATTGGATTCAAGTGCAATTCGCCAGACCAAGTGCGGCAGTTCCATGACGTGGCCGTTGCGCATGGCGGCACCACGATCGAGGAGGCTCCCGGCCTGCGCGAAGGCAAATTGGGGGCGATGCACCTGGCCTACGTCCGCGACCCTGACGGCAACAAGCTCTGTGCGCTCTACCGAGTGAAGCAGGCGACGTGAATAGAAGCCTCGCGTAACGCTGGATGGCGTATCGGTGGCCTCGCGGCCAACCGCGTCAGGTTCCGCGGTGTCCATTGACGTCTTGCCAAGCGACAGGCGACATGCCCATTGCCTAGGTAAAGCCGTCTGGGCCAACTGGTTCTTCGAGCAGTTGAATATCGCCGTCGCTTGCGCTCGGCGAGTTGCTCTTGTTCATCACGAACTTCAGAGCCCGAGACATGGCGCTGCTTCGACGGCAGCCCCTTGCAGACTGCCAAGCGGGCCGCCATCCGTTGCTTCTTGCCGGCTGCGAGGGCTTTGCGCTGCAGAGGTCGAGAGACTTTGCGATGCCCGTGCCCCACACGATGCCGAGCGGGCCAACGCCGTCCCGCTCGATCCCTCAAAGCAGAGAGGCACCCGCGCCACCCACGAAGTCAAACGGGCCAGACCCTTGTGGAGGCTGGCCCGTTGATTTCACTGGTGCGGCTGGCAGGATTCGAACCCACGACCCCTTGGTTCGTAGCCAAGTACTCTATCCAACTGAGCTACAGCCGCTAAGCCAAAAAGTATAGCATGCTCACGCGTCAAGCAATGTCTGCGGACGCGCGGTCACAGGCCGCGGCACGCTGCTCATCGCCCTCTTCGCGTGAAAGCGCGGCGAGCTCACGCCACGCACGCCGTCGAACGGACGCCGGCAGCCCTTGCGCCACCGCCGCCTGCTGAAGCAGTACGCGCGCCTTGCCCCAGAGCTGACGCTCGGCGAATACGAAACCCGCGGCGACGGCCACGGCGGGGTCTCCAGGCAGTTGGGCAACAGCGCCTTCCGCACGCGGCAACCAGTCGATACCAACACCTTGTGTCGCCTCGCAAAGGCCCAGCGCGACAGCGCGACGCTCTTCGGGCGACAGTTGCGGCAACCGGTCCCAAAGTGGACCGATCCAGGCGCGCGCGTGTTCAGGCGCACCGAGCGCAGTGGCACGTTGTGCGGCCCGTGCCGCCAACATCGGGTCGCGGCGGTCGGCAGGGTCGAGTTCCTGCCATTGCCGCCGCAGCTGGTCGAAATCGTGTGCACTTTCGAGCACGGCAGTTGCGAGCGAGCGCAGCAGGCCCTGGGTCGCCACGGGTGTAAATGCCTGATGCTTCGCCAGCAGGCGTGCCGTATGCAATGCATCGAGCGGACGGCTGGCGACGCGCGCAGCGCGCAGGCGCAGGCGAAGTGCGTGGGTGCGGCGTCCGACACCAGGCGGCAAGGCGGCCAGAAGGTCGAGCGCCTTGTCGGCGTCGCCGTCGTCGAGTGCCCACTCGGCCATGAGCAGACTGGCACCGTCGGCGGCGGCACGGACCTCACCCGACCGCAGGTCACCTTCGATGCTCTGTAGCAAGGCGTCTCGACGCGGGCGGTCTTGCAGCCGGTGGACACTGCCGGCGGCCAAAAGAGTGGCGAGCACCCGCAATTCGACATCGCCGGGCATCCCGGCCAAGTCGCCCTGGATCGCAATGGCGCGCTGCGCCGCCTTGTGCGCGCGGCTGTAGCGCGCACCAAAGTACTCTGACAGTGACTCCCGCAGCGCCGCTTGGGCCGCACGCTCGCGCAGAAGCTCGCGCCACTCGCTCGCCCTGCGGGGCAGGCTGAGCAGCGCATCCAGGCCACGAAGTGCGGCCATCAATGCGAGACAGGTGCCGACCACCAACAGGACGAACAAGTTGAGCGAGAGCTCTGCACGCCAACCCGCCCACGCGATCGTCACCAGCCCATCGTTCTGGCCCAATGACGTCGCCGTCACGACGGCCACGGTAAAGAGCAGGATCAGCCAGACGATGCCGCGCATGGCTCGCTATCGCGCGTCAACGACCGGCCGCCGCGGCGGCGACGGCGGCCAGGGTCGCATCGGGCTGCGGCACGGTGACCTGGCGTGCCTGCGTGGAAACCAGCTTCAGCAGCCCGGCGGCCGCGGCCACCCGACGTGAGCTTCGGTCGAAGTAACGATCGAGCGCGCTCTGTGCTTCACGCAGATCGGCCTGCGCCGTATCGAACTGACGGCTAAGGATCGCCAGCCGCGCGTTGAGCAGACGCAGTTTGAGGTTCTCGCGCAGGAAGAAAGCCTGCTCCGGTGCGAGAAGCGCTGCCTCGGGATGGTCCACCTGCGTCACCCGGACAAGGCTTCGGATCTCGGCCCAGATGTATCGCACAAATGCCGTCGCAGCCTCGGTCGCCGATGGTTCTGCCACCACATTCGCCGGCGCCGAAGCGGGCGTCGACGCCGCTTCGGCAACGCGCGCCGCGGCCGGTTCACGGCGTGCCGGTTTGCGGTCGGTCGCAGAAACGAGCGGCAGGTCATCGACCATCCTGATCGCCTCATCAAGGCGCAGTGTCAACGACGACAGATCGACGACGGCGGCCGCGCGGACGCGTTCCAGATCGTGAAGCGCGGCGCGGCGCACGCGCTCGAGGCGAGGCTGCTGGTAGCGCGCGAGACGTTCGTCGGTCTGGCGCAAAGCCGCCGCAAGTGGCTCGAGGCTGCCGGTGATCGCCGCTTGCTGGATGGCCACCCGCAGCGCCGCATCCACGTCGGCGAGAACGTTCTCGTCACGCGACCGTGAGAGCGACTGAAGCAATTCCTCCAGCTGACTGCGCTGGACCGAGTTCTCGGCGACACGCGCTTCCAGAACGGCCACCTTGGCCGCCGCGTCGCGCGCGGCGGCCTCCGCCTGCCGCGCCAGGGTGCGCGCCTCGAGGGCCTGGCTCGCGGAGTCCTGCTGTCTCCGGGCGAAATCCTGCTCCGCCGTGCGCAAACGCTGGTGTGTCGTCCAGGCGACCGCCAGCGCCCCCAGCCCGAGCAGGGCAAGCAGCACGCCAACGATGACCGCGTTGCGCGAGCCGCCGGCGCGGGTGCGATCTGCGCTCGCCGCACCGGTGTTGGCCGGCTCGGCTGGCATGGCGGTGGATTCAACGGGGATGGGTTCGGTCACGGCAGGTGCAAGGTCGAAGGCAGGCGTTCCAACGCGTCGACGACGGCCTCGACGCGCGGTTCGACGAGATGAACCGCGCCGAAACCAGCCTCGACGGCCGCCTGGGCGATGCGGGCGTGTGTCGCCAGCGCAAAGGATAACGACCATTGCGCGCCCGGCGTCAACTCGCGCAGCCGCGCGATCGATTCCGAACTGCTGAACAGCCAACAGTGCGCCGCCGGATCGTCCAACGCCGCCGCCAGGATTGTGCGCTCGTGGGGCTCAGGTTCGGGCGCAACGCGACGGTAGGCCGCCAATGCCTCGACCGACGCGCCGGCCTCCTGAAGGCGGTCGGCGAGCCAGTCGCGGCCACTCTCGCCGCGAACGACCAATGCACGCGTGCCTTGCCACGGCCACACGCGAAGATGCCCCCACAACGACTCGGTATCGAGCGACTCGCCCGGATGCGGCGCCACGATGCAGGCCGACGGCACGCCGGCCTGCACGAGTGCTGCCGTCGTGCCGGGGCCCGTGCTCCCGGCGCGCAGCCGCGCCGGCCACGGCCGGCCAGGTGGTCGCAACGCAAAGAAGTGGTGCACGGCATTCGCGCTCACGAACATGGCCAACGCAAAACCATCGAGACGCCGCCATGCATCGACGGTGGGCCGCGCGTCTTCGGGCGGCAAGATGCCGATCAGTGGCAGCAGTTGCGCGTCCACGCCAGCCGCGCGCAGGGAGTCGACCCAACCGCGCCCCTGCGCCAGCGGGCGCGTGACGAGCAGTCGGCGCGACTTCACTCGCCCCGGCCCTCAGGTTGCGGGAAGGTACGCCGCCGCACCGGCATCGTGCAGCATCCCTGCGGCGCGCACGCCGAGCGCACGTGCTTCGGCCTCGTTTGCAGGCGCGGCGTCGACGACGACACGGATCAAGGGCCGCGTGAGTTGCGTGGCATCGCCCAACGCCGCCGTCATGCGAAGGGTCGGACCGTCCCACACGGCATGCGCCGCCAGCGGCATGCTGCAGCTTCCGCCCAGGGCGCGCGACACCGCACGTTCGGCGTGGGCCGCGAGCCAGGTCGGCTCATGCCCCAGACTGGCGAGCGTCGCGCGGAGTTCCACCGCGTCCTCGCGCACTTCGAGCCCCAGCGCACCCTGCCCCGCCGCGGGGATCATGCGTGCCGGGTCGAAGACGGCGCGGATGCGCGCGGCCAGACCCAGGCGCTTGAGCCCTGCCGCGGCGAGCACGATCGCGTCGTAATGACCCTCGTCGAGCTTGCGCAAGCGCGTATCCAGATTGCCGCGAAGAGGCTCGATCCGCAGGTCCGGTCGCTCGGCCAGCAACTGCACCACGCGGCGCAGGCTGGACGTGCCCACGCGCGCGCCCTGCGGCAAGCTGGCGAGATCGTCAAAGCTGTTCGAGACGAACGCGTCTCGTGGATCCTCGCGCTCCATCACGGCCGCCAGCACGAACCCGTCGGGCAGGTCCATCGGTACGTCCTTGAGCGAATGGACGGCCAGATCGGCACGCCCGTCCTCGAGCGCGGCCTCCAGCTCCTTCACGAACAGGCCTTTGCCACCGACCTTCGACAGGGCGCGATCGAGGATCTGGTCGCCGCGGGTCGTCATGCCGAGGAGTTCGACTTCGTGGCCAAAGCGGTCGCGCAGCAGGCTGCGCACATGTTCGGCCTGCCACAAGGCCAGGCGGCTCTCGCGTGTGGCGATGATCGTGCGTGGGCTCATCGGCGCGATTATCCCCACTCGCGCACGAGGTCCCAAGGCTCGACCGGGCACAGGCATTGCATGCAGAATATGTAATCAAGTTACATCAAGGAGGTTCAAGACATGGCGCGTCCATCCAGCACCAAGACTGCCTCGGCCACCCCACTCCCGCGCGCCCGGCACCTCAAGAGCGGTGATGCCGCCGAGAAGAACCGCGCCTTGGTGGATGACATACGGTTACTCGGGCGGATCCTCGGCGACACCATTCGGGAACATGAAGGGCGTGACGCCTTCGAACTCGTCGAGCGCGTGCGACAGCTTTCAGTGGCCTACCGTCTCAAGCAGGATGCGAGCGCGGGCCGCGTCCTCGACCGTCTGCTGAAGAACCTCACAGGCGACCAGACCGTCAGCGTGATCCGCGCGTTCAGCTATTTCTCCCATCTCGCCAACATCGCAGAGGACCGGCACCATGTTCGGCGGCGCATGCACCATCTAAGGGCCGGACATGTCCAGGAGGGGTCACTCGACCTGGCGTTCGAACGCCTGCACAAGGCCGATTTCCGGGCGGCGGACGTCGCGCGCGCTCTCCAGAAGGCCTACGTGGCGCCCGTACTCACGGCCCACCCCACCGAAGTGCAGCGCAAGAGCATCCTCGACGCCGAGCGCGCCATTGCCGAACTGATCGCAGAACGCGACAGCCTGCTCTCCGAGCGCGAGCTGGAGGCCAACGAGTCGGTGCTGCGCGCGCGTGTCACGCAGCTCTGGCAGACGCGCATGCTGCGCACGGCAAAGCTCACCGTGGCAGACGAGATCGAGAACGCACTGAGCTACTACCCGACGACGTTCCTGCGCCAGATTCCGCGGGTCTACGCCGAACTGGAGCACCTTCTCAAGGGCCACGAGGTGGCGCCGTTCCTGCGGATGGGCCACTGGATCGGCGGCGACCGCGACGGCAACCCCAACGTCAATGCCACCACGATGCGCCGGGCATTGAGCCGCCAATCTGAAGTGGCACTGCGCTTCTACCTGACCGAGGTGCACTCGCTCGGTGGGGAGTTGTCGATGTCGCACATGCTGGCGCCGGTGACCGAAGAGATGCTCGCACTCGCGGCGCGTTCGCCCGACCACAATGCACACCGCGAGGACGAGCCCTACCGTCGAGCGTTGATCGGCATGTATGCCCGCCTGGCCGCCACCCTGCATGACCTCACCGGCACGGAAGCGCTTCGCCATGCGGTGGTGGCACAGAACCCCTACGCCAGCGCGGCGGAGTTCCTTGCCGACCTCGACGTGATCGCGCGCAGCCTGCATGCCCACCACGCGCAAGCCATGATCGCCCCCCGCCTGAAACCGCTGCGACGCGCCGTGCAGGTCTTTGGTTTCCACCTCGCGACGCTCGACATTCGCCAGAGCAGCGACAAGCACGAGTCGGTGATAGCAGAGCTTCTACGCGTCGCGCACATCGAGTCGGACTATTCGGCGCTGAGCGAGAACGACAAGCGAAGCCTGCTGGTCCGGCTGCTGAACGAAGCGCGGCCGCTGCGCGTGCGCGATGCCGAATACAGCGCGCTGGCCGTCAGCGAACTCGACATCTTCGAGACGGCGCGCGAACTGCGCCATCGCTACGGAGGAGACGCACTGCGCCATTGCATCATTTCGCACACCGAGGACGTGAGCGACCTGCTCGAGGTCCTGCTCCTGCAGAAGGAGTGCGGCCTGCTGCATGGCCTGCTGGCCCACGATGCACGCAACGATCTGATCGTGGTGCCACTGTTCGAGACCATCGGCGACCTGCGCAATGCCGAGTCGATCATGCGCGCGTTCTACGCCTTGCCCGGCGTCGCCGGCATGGTGGTGCGCAGCGGCCGCGAGCAGGACATCATGCTCGGCTACAGCGACAGCAACAAGGATGGCGGCTTCTTCACCAGCAACTGGGAGTTGTACCGGGCCGAGATCGCACTCGTCACCCTGTTCGACGAACTCGACAAGGCCCATGGACTTTCGCTTCGGCTCTTCCATGGCCGGGGCGGTACGGTCGGTCGTGGCGGCGGCCCGAGCTACCAAGCCATCCTGGCGCAACCGCCGGGCACGGTGAAGGGGCAGATCAGGCTGACCGAGCAAGGCGAAGTCATTGGCTCCAAGTACGCCAATCCGGAAATCGGACGGCGAAACCTCGAAACGCTCGTGGCCGCCACGCTCGAAGCCACGCTGCTGCATCCGACCAAGAGCGCGCCCAAGGCGTTCCTCGATGCTGCGCAGACGCTCAGCGAAGCCAGTTTCGAGGCCTACCGAAAACTCGTCTACGGCACACCCGGCTTCACCGACTATTTCTTCTCGTCCACTCCGATCCGCGAGATTGCCGAACTGAATATCGGCTCGCGCCCCGCATCTCGCAAGGCGACGCGCGCGATCGAAGACCTGCGCGCCATCCCCTGGAGCTTCTCGTGGGGCCAGTGCCGACTCGGCCTGCCCGGCTGGTGTGGCTTCGGCTCCGCGATCGACGCCTTCGTGGGCACCGGCAAGGAGCGAACCGCGAAGATCGAGTTGCTGCAGCGCATGTACAAACAGTGGCCGTTCTTCCGCACGCTGCTGAGCAATCTCGACATGGTGCTGGCCAAGAGCGACCTGCGCATCGCGATGCGCTATGCCGAGCTGGCCGAGGACCCGAAGGCCGGCAAACGCATCTTCGCGCTCATCCGCGCCGAGTGGGAGCGCACCCAGGCCGCGCTGTCGGCCATCACCGGCGAGACCCAGCGCCTGCAGTCGAACCCGGCGCTGGCGCGATCGATTGAACATCGCTTTCCGTACCTCGACCCGCTGAACCACCTGCAGGTCGAGCTCCTGCGCCGGTATCGTCATCGCAAGGCGGGCGACCCCTCGATCGAACGGGTTCAGCGTGGCATCCATATCTCGATCAACGGGCTCGCCGCGGGCCTGCGGAATACGGGCTGATCGGGCCTGCCCCCCGCTTTGTTGTGAAAATGCCGAAATTGAAGCCGGTCTTCAGGGGCCGAGTGTGTGCTTTGCGTCACATGCGAATACCAGAGGCAAGGGTTGTCCCCTAAACTCCAGGCCTGCTATCGGTATCAAGCGCCGGTCCCAAAAGGCTCCGGCTCCCAACGAATCAACCCAAACAAGGAAGTCCATGAAGCGCACCCTGCTCATCGCATCCCTCGCCCTGGTTTCCGCCAGCGCGTTTGCCCAAAGCAACGTCACGATCTACGGCCGTGTGAACGTGACCGTCGAGCGCCAGAAGACCACGGTCGGCGGCGTCAGCACGAGCGTCTACGAAGTCGAGAACAACAGTTCGCGCATCGGCTTCAAGGGCACCGAGGACCTCGGTGGCGGCCTGAAGGCCGGGTTCGTGCTCGAGCACGGCTTCGACCCGACCGTCGGCACGGCTGCGTCGCGGTTCTGGGGCCGTGAGTCGACCGTCAGCCTGGCCGGCAACTGGGGCATGATCCGCCTGGGCAACATGCCCGCGAGCGAGGCCTATTTCGCGACCGCCGACTACGTGTCGATGCACAACCACGACACCGGCACGTCGTCCGACGCGCTGTACAGCTTCGTCGCCACCGGTCAGCTGCAGAACTCGATTGCGTACAACTCGCCCAACATGGGTGGGTTCAATTTCGCCGTGCAGACCGCCGAGCGCAATTCTTCGGGCAGCCGCCCGCTGGTGATCGCCAGCAACTATGACGCCGGCGCCCTGCACCTCGGCCTGGGCTTCGAGAAGCTGGCTGATGCCAAGTCGTTGGCACTGCGCGCGCTGTACGAGATGGGCGCCTTCACGGTCGGTGGCTACTACGAGCGTGGCTCCGGCACCAACAAGGTCAACAACATCCGTCTGGCCGGCATGTACGCCCTGGGCGCCTCGGAGTTCCACGTGAACTTCGGCAAGCGTGGCGACACGAACGATGTGGCCGACACGGGCGGCAAGCAGTTCACGCTCGGCTACAACTACAACCTGAGCAAGCGCACCAAGCTGTACGGCTTCTACACCAAGCTGAACCAGGACAGCGGCGACAAGTTCAGCTCGCTGGCTGCCGGCATCCGCCACAACTTCTGATACCGCGCGGGCTCACCCGCAGCGCAAGGGCCGGTCGAAAGACCGGCCCTTTTTTCTTGGCTGGCAAAAACGCGCCGTCGCCCGGCTTGGACTGGCGGCTGCTAGCCCCGCGGGTGGTGCATGGCGTGCAGCTGGCGCAGCCTTTCGCGTGCGACGTGGGTGTAAATGGTCGTCGTGGAGATGTCGGCGTGCCCGAGCAGCATCTGCACCGCACGCAGGTCGGCCCCGTGGTTCAGCAGGTGGGTCGCAAAGGCGTGCCGCAGGGTGTGCGGCGACAGCGGCGCCGTGATGCCGGCGACCTGGGCATGACGTTTGACCAGCTTCCAGAACATCTGCCGCGTCATCGGGCCGCCGCGCGCGGTGACAAACAGTGCATCCGACGACTGGCCGTGCAGGACCACGCTGCGGCCGTCGGCAAGCCAGCGCCGCAGCCAGGCGTGGGCTTCCGCCCCGAAGGGCACCAACCGCTCCTTGGCGCCCTTGCCCATGACACGCAGGGCCCCTTCGTCGAGGCCGAGGTGCACTGTCTTCAGCCCCACGAGCTCGCTCACCCGCAGGCCGCTGGCATACATCAATTCGAGCATCGTCCGGTCGCGCAGGCCCAGTGGCAGACCGACATCGGGCGCCCCCAGCAGCGCTTCGACCTGTGCTTCGCTCAACGTCTTGGGCACACGCAGCGGCTGCCGCGCAGCCAGCAACTTGAGCGTCGGGTCGGCCGAGACGAACCGCTCGCGCAGGGCCCAGCGGTAGTAGCGCCGCACGACCGACAGCCGCCGGTTGGCTGTGGTTGCACGTGTCTGGGCGTGGCGCGC
>JAHECD010000206.1 GCA_024641945.1 Rubrivivax sp.
GCTCGACGATCGCCGGCGGCGTGGCCGCCGGTGCCGCCAACGCGTTCCACGACGCCACGTTGTAACCCGCCACGCCCTGCTGCTGCACCGTCGGCACGCCGGGCAGCAACGGATTGGCGCGTGCCGTCGTCACCGCCAGCGCCTTGACGACGCCGGCCGTGGCCTGCGGCACCATCGGTGCGACGATCTCGAAGGCCAGGTCGATCTCGCCCGCGCGCAGTGCCGTCAAGACCGCCGGCGAGCCCTTGTACGGGACCACCAGCACGTCGATGCCGGCCAGCGTCTCGAAGAGCTTGGCCGACAGGTGCTGCGTGCTGCCCGGTGCGATCGTGCCGACGTTGAGCTTGCCGGGGTTGGCCTTGGCAAAGGCGACCGCATCGCGCAACGAGGCGAAGCGCGATTGGGCCGGCGCGAAGATGCCCAGGTCGAACGAGCCGAGCGTGCTGATCGGCGCGAAATCCTTTACCGGGTCGTAAGGGAGCTTCTTGAACAGCCCGACGCTGACCGCGTTGCCGTTGCTCATGAGCAGCAAGGTGTGCCCGTCGGCCCTTGCGGTGGCCACCGCCTGCGATGCGACGATGCTGCCCGCGCTCGGCCTGTTCTCCACCACCACCGGCTGGCCGAGACTCCTGGCCATGGCATCCGCAACGGCGCGTGCCGTCAGGTCCGCAATGCCGCCAGGGCCGAACGGCACGATCAGCGAGATGGGCTTGCTCGGGTACGCCTCCTGCGCCATTGCCGGGCCGGCAGCGGCAGCCAGGGCCAGCGTGCCGCACAAGGAAAGCGCCGTGCGGCGGGTGACGTGATTTCGGTGGTTCATGCGGTGCTCTCGTGCCTGGATTGCAGAGTCCGGTTCAGGGCTTGACGTTGCCGGCCTTCACGACCTCGCGCCAGCGCGGGATCTCGCGCGCGATCAGGTCCCCGAAAGCCTTGGGCGTGGACGGCATCGGCTCCGCGCCCTCGACGGCCAACTGCTGGGCGACGTCGGGCAGCGCCAGCGCCCGGTTGACCTCGGCATTGAGCCGGGCCACGACGTCTGCCGGCGTGCCGGCCGGCGCCACGAGGCCGTACCACTGGTCGGCCTCGAAGCCGCGATAGCCGCTCTCGGCCACGGTGGGCACGTCGGGCAGTACGGCGATGCGGGTCTTGCTGGAGACCGCCAGCGCCCGCAGCCGCCCGCTGCGCACGTGTGGCAACACGGCCGGCGCGCCGGTGAACGTGGCATCGACCTGGCCGGCGATCAGGTCGGTGATCGATGGCGCCGTGCCGCGGTACGGGATGTGCAGCATGAAGATCTTCGTGCTCAGCTTCAGCGATTCGAAGGTGATGTGCGCCGCGCTGCCGTTGCCGCCGGAGGAATAGGTCAACTGGCCGGGCCGTGCCTTGGCGGCGGCGACCAGGTCCTGCAAGGTCTTGATCGGTGAGTTGGCATTGACCACCAGCACGTTGGGCACCCGCGCCACCCAGGCCACCGGCGCGAAGCTCTTGATCGGGTCGTAGGCGAGGTTCGGGTAGATCGACGGGTTGACCCCGAGCGTGCCGATGTGGCCCATCAGCAGCGTATTGCCGTCGGGCGCGGCCTTGGCCGCCTCGGCCGCGCCAAGCGAGCCGCCGGCGCCGGGTTTGTTGTCGATGACGACATTGACGCCCAGGGCCTGCTGCAGCTTGGGCGCCAGCGCACGCGCGAGGATGTCCGTGCTGCCACCCGGCGTGAACGGCACGATCAGCCGCATCGGCTTGCCCGACTGGGCGCGCAACGCCGGCACGACGGACACGAGGGCGGCGCTGGCGAGCATGGCGCGGCGAAGGCGCAAAACCGGGTCAAGGGTCATTTCGAAGGTCTCCTTGGAGCGAGGGATTGGAATCGGATGGGAATCGATGCGGTCCGCGTTCAGCGGCGCCGGCCACGCGCTTGTTCGCTGTTCAGGTGCCGAACCCGAAGATGCGGCATGGCGACTCCCAGAACAGGCGCCGCCGGTCGTCGGCCGACGGCAGCCACGCCTCGATCAATCGCAGCAACACGCCCACGTCGAGCCGGTCGGCGGCCTTGAGGAACGGCCAGTCCGAAGCCCACACGCAGGCGTCGAGCGTGTAGGCGTCGATCAGCGCATCGAAGAATGGCCGTGCGTCGTCGTAGGGCCAACCCTGCGCGGAAAATTTCTGCAACCCGGAGAGCTTGACCACGGCACGGCCGCTGCGCGCCAGGGCCCGCACGGCCTGGAAGCCGGGCTGCGCCAGTCCCTGTGCCGGTGTCGGCCGCCCACAATGATCGACCAGCAGGCGCGCGCCGCTGTCCAGCAGCATCGGCGCCAGCGCCACCATCTGGTCGTGCTCGACCTGCACCTGCACGAACATGTCGAGGTCGGCCAGACGCCGCATCAGCGGGCCGGCGCCGGCATAGTGCTCAACGCCAAACACGGTCGGATTGAACGCGATGCCGACGATGCCCGCCGCCTTCAGGCGCAGCAACTCGTGGCTCTGCGTGTCGTTGGGCACGACGGCGATCCCCTTGAAGCGCCCCTGGCCGGCGGCGATGGCATCGAGCAGGCACCGGTTGTCGGTGCCATAGCCGGAATTCGGCCCGACGATCAGCGCGTGGCGCATGCCGTAGGCCTGCATCACCGCCGCGTGTTGCACACGCGTACCGATCTCCTGACCCGAAGGCCGGTAGGACGTGTCGCCGGCGTAGGCGAACCGCACCGGGTCGAGCACATGGTTGTGGCAGTCGATCTTGGGCTCGTCGAAGATGCTCATGCCCATCTTTCGTGCGACTGGCGCGGTAGCGAATCCAGTGTGGCCGTGCGGGTCGGTCCAGCGGCAACCGTGGGCTCGGCGCGGCCCACGACGGTGCCTATTTCTTGCCCAAAGCCGGCAGGGTCTCCTTGACCTCCTGCTTGCCGTTCTTCGCCTCGACGAGGAAGCTCGCCCGGTCGAGGTCGCCATTCGCGTCGATGGTCACGTCCATGATCACGTTCGGGTTCTTGGCGGCCGAGATGCTCAGCCCGTGCAGCGCCTTGGCCACCGCCTTTCGGTCGAGCTTGCCGACCTTCTCGATCGCGGCCTTCAGGATGTAGATGCCGGTGTAGCCCTTGATGCCGTTGTGGTCGGTGACGTAGTTGTACGCCTGCTCGAAGCGCGCGCGGAAGGCGCGCATCGCGGGGATCGGGGCATCCACCGTCAGGCCGACGTGCGCCACCGCGCCGTTTGCGGCATCGCCGGCGAGGTCGATGACCTTCTGCCCGACGAGCGTGGTCTCACCGACGATCGGCTTGCTCACGCCCTGCTTGCGCAATTCGCGCAGCGCGCGTGCCGACTCCTCTTCGTTCGTGTAGACGAAGACCACATCTGCATTGGCCTGCTTGGCCTTGAGCACCGGTGCCGAGAAGTCGATCTGGTTCTGGTCGGTGGAGATATCGGCGACGACCTTCACGCCGACCGCGTCGAGCGACTTCGTCAGCGCCTCGCGCCCACCCTTGCCGTAGTCGTTGTTGACGTAGATGAGCGCGACCGTCTTGGCCTTGAGGTTGCTCGCGATGTAGCGCGCCACTTTCGGCATCGCCGTGTCCTGCGTGAAGCTGGTGCGGAAGATGTACGGGTTGCCCTGCTTGGTGATCGAGGCCGCCTCGCCGCCGGTGAAGTTGGGGATCTCGGCGCGCCGCGTCTCGGCCATGCTGACGATGATGGATCCCGAGAACACCGGGCCGAAGACGGCGAAGACGTCGTCGTCGACCGCCTTCTGCGCCAGGCCCTTGGCCACGCCGGGGTTGCTCTGCGT
>JAHECD010000119.1 GCA_024641945.1 Rubrivivax sp.
GCGCCAGCGCGGCAACGACGAGCAGCTTGCTCGTGACGTTGCCGAACTGCAGCGGCGCCAGAAAGACATCACGCAGGGGATCGACGACCGCATGCGCAAGATCGAGCCGCAGAAGGTGGCGGTCGACGGCATCGAGTTCATGGCGGATCCCGAGGAAAAGCGCCAGTACGACGACGCCATGGCCGTCATGCGCGCGGGCGACTTCGACAAATCGGTACCGGCTCTCGGCGCCTTCCTGAGGCGCTACCCCGGAAGCGGCTACGCGCCGTCTGCACGGTTCTGGCTCGGCAATGCCCTGTATGGCAAACGCGACTACAAGGAAGCGATCAATGCTTTCCGCGCCTTCGTCTCGGGCTCGGCCGATCATCCGCGCGCACCCGAGGCGTTGCTCGCACTGGCCAACAGCCAGGCCGAGATGAAGGACGTGCGCGGCGCACGCAAGACGATCGACGAATTGATGAAGACCTATCCCAAGTCCGAGGCGGCGCAGGCCGGCAAGGAACGGCTGGCCTCGCTGCGTTGAGGCGGCGTGCGCGGGGCCGCTGCCTAGAATCCACGCATGCTGGAATCCGATCTGCCCGCGCTCGCGGCCCAGGTTCTCTGGGCCGCTTTCATTCTGGCTGCCGTATTCGGGGCGGTGGCGCAGCGCACGCATTTCTGCACGATGGGTGCGCTGGCCGACATCGTGAACATGGGCGACTGGGTGCGCATGCGCATGTGGGTGCTGGCGATTGCGGTGGCGATGGTCGGCTTCAACGGCATGGTTGCGCTCGGCTGGGTTCAGGCCGGCAACAGCATCTATGGCGGGCCGCGTGTCATCTGGCTGTCGCACCTGGCCGGTGGGCTCGTTTTCGGATTCGGCATGGTGCTGGCATCGGGTTGTGGCAGCAAGACGCTGGTGCGCATCGGCGGCGGCAGCCTCAAGTCGCTCGTGGTCTTCACCGTGCTGGGCCTGACCGCCTATGCCACATTGCGTGGCGTGGCCGCGGTTGCGCGCGTGGCCACGGTCGATGCCGTGGGCATCACGCTGCCGGCGGGGCAGGACCTGCCGTCCCTGCTGTCGCATGTGACCGGCATGACCGTGCGCAGTGCCGCGGGCTGGACCGGGCTGCTGGCCGGCGGTTTGCTCGCGGCGTGGGTGCTGGTGCGGCCCGAGGGCCGGCGCGGCGAGGTCCTGCTGGCGGGTGGAGCCATCGGCGCGGCGGTGGTCGGTGTGTGGTGGGTATCGGGTGTGCTCGGCCATCTGATCGAGCATCCGCAAACTCTGGAGGAGACTTTCATCGCCACCAACAGTCGGCGCATGGAGTCGTTGAGTTTTGCGTCGCCCATCGCCTATGCCGTGGACTGGCTGATCCTGTTCAGCGATACGAGCAAGGTGCTCACGATCGCCATCGTGTCGGTGGCGGGTGTGGTGGCCGGGTCCGCCGCGGTGGCGCTGGTTTCGCGCACCTTCCGCTGGGAAGGCTTCGCCGGCACGGAAGACACGGCCAACCACCTGGTCGGCGCCATGCTCATGGGCCTGGGCGGCGTGACTGCGCTGGGCTGCACGATCGGGCAGGGTGTGTCGGGCGTGTCGACGCTGTCGCTGGGCAGCTTCATCGCCCTGGCGGGCATCGTCGGCGGCGGCGTGGCGGCATTGAAGTACCAGGCCTGGCGACTCGATCACTCGGCGTGACGGTGCATGTCAAACGTCTCTGACGCCGCAATCCGGGTGGCAACCCCGATCCCGGCATCGGTCGCCGACGGCGCCGACCTCGAGCGCAGGTTCGGTGGCCTGCGGCGACTCTATGGCGAGGCCGGATACGCGCGCCTGCGCGCCTTGCGCGTGGCGGTGGTCGGGCTGGGCGGTGTGGGGTCGTGGACGGCGGAGGCGCTGGCACGCTGCGGCGTAGCCGAACTGGTGCTCATCGACCTGGACCACGTGGCGGAATCCAATATCAACCGCCAGGTGCAGGCGCTCGGACACACCCTTGGGCAGGCCAAGGCCGTGGCGCTGCGCGAGCGCATTGCAGACATCCATCCGGGCTGCCGTGTACATGCCGTCGAGGAGTTTGCGACGCCCGAGAACTGGCCGGCGCTGCTGCCGACGACGGTGGATGCGGTGATCGACGCTTGCGACCAGTCGCGCACCAAGCTGGCTCTTGCCGCATGGGCGCTGCGCGAACGGTGCGTCTTCGTCACATCGGGGGCGGCCGGAGGCAAGAGACTGGCGCATCTCGTCGATGCCGGTGACCTGTCTGCCGCCACGCACGACCCGTTGCTGGCATCGCTGCGGCAGCGCCTTCGTCGCGAGCACGGGGCCGCGCGGACGGGTCCGATGGGCATCACCTGTGTGTATTCGCGCGAGAGCGTGCGGGCGCCGGAGGGTGCGGATTGCAGCGTCGACGGCAGCCTCAATTGCCATGGCTATGGATCGAGCGTGATGGTCACGGCCACGTTCGGAATGGCCTGCGCCGCGGCCGCCGTCGAGGCCGCGCTGAAGCGCCAGATTTCCACGCTAGAATGCGAGGCTCTACAGGCGGGTCGTTAGCTCAGTCGGTAGAGCAGCGGACTTTTAATCCGTTGGTCGCGTGTTCGAGTCACGCACGACCCACCACGTGACATCCGGTTCCAGGGCTCTTAGCTCAGTTGGTAGAGCAGCGGACTCTTAATCCGTTGGTCGAAGGTTCGAATCCTTCAGGGCCCACCAAACACCTCGACGGCCTGGCATCACTGCCAGGCCGTTGGCGTTTCTGGCCGCTGCAGAGCCAGCCTGATGCTTCTGCCGGAGATGCGGCGAGGTCGGTGTGACGTTGGGGCTTGTATGGTCATGGCAACTCAGCACGGACCAGTGGCGGCAGGCCCGGCAACTACGTCGGCGATCCGCGCGATCCGGCGCATGGGTATTGTCGACATCGACCTGTTCGACGAACACGGGCAGCGCCTGTTGACTGCTGTCGACGGCTGCTCGCGCATGCGCCTGTACATCGCGATCGAGCCAGGCCGTAAGGAGCCTGGCGGGGTCGAATACATCCACCACATCTGCGCCGTCCGACGCCCACCCACAGCGATCAAGACCGGCCACTGCAGCGAGTCCATATCGAAATTCGCCATCGCAGATCCTCGCGACTTGTTGCCCTTATTCGCTGCGCGTTCGCGAGAGGTTACAGCGCACGGCGGCTCCATGCGCGGCCCGAACGGTTCGTGCGTGCAGGGCAATTGTTTTTCAGAACGTCGTAACTCTTGAACGGACGCAGGCGATCTAGTGACCGCTGCGCCGACATGTGCAGCGGCCAGGCGATCACACGGTCGACCTGCTACCCGTTCAACATCATTGGAGCCGACATGCATCACTTCTCATCCCGCCGCAAGGCGCTTCGTTCATTCGTTCTGGCGACCGCAGTCGCCGCCATCGGTATGCCCGCACTCGCCGATCAGGGCGACGATGAGGGCGGTGGCTATCGCCAGGGCAAACTCTTCATGAGCACCAACGCGGCGGGCGGCAACATGGTGAACGTATATGCCCGCGCCACCAACGGCCCAGCGATCTTGCTGGACAGCGTGGCCACGGGTGGAAACGGCACGGGCGCCGGCCTGGGCTCGCAAGGGGCCATCACGCTCAGCACGAGTGGCCGCTATCTGTTCGTCGTCAATGCCGCATCCCACACGGTCAGCACGTTCCAGCTCGGCAGCAAGGGCATGACCATGACCTCGGTGGTCGACTCGGGTGGCCTGTCCCCCATCAGCGTGACCGAGAGCGAGGGCCTGGTCTATGTGCTCAACGCCGGCGGCGATGGCAACGTGGCGGGGTTCCGAAACGAGCGCGGTGTGCTCAAGCCCGTGAGCGGCAGCGCTCGAGGTCTGTCGGTGACGACGGGCGCGGGCCCGGCCCAGGTGGCATTCGACAAGGATGGCGACGTGCTCGTGATCAGCGAGAAGAATACGAACGTGCTCACGTCGTACAAGGTGCGTCGCGACGGGACCCTCGACACGCGCACCATCACGCCGTCGGCAGGCGCTGTGCCTTTCGGATTTGCCATCACGAAGAAGAATGTCGTGGTCGTCTCCGAGGCCGCGGGAAGCAGCGCTTCGTCGTATCGCATCGGCGAGCGGAACGAGCCCGCTCTGCAACTCGTCAGTCCCGCCGTGGTCAACGGCCAAGGCGCGGCATGCTGGATCGCCGTGACCCCGAACGGCCGCTTCGCCTATTCGGCCAATGCCGCGACGAGCAACATCAGCAGCTATGCGATCGGCGCCGATGGCACCTTGACGCTGCTGGCGGGGCAGGCGGGTCTGACGTCGGGCAACGGTGCGCTGGACATGGCGACCACGCCCGACGGCAGGCAACTGCACGTGTTCGCCTCGCGTGCTCCGCAGCAGATCGTGTCGTTCTCGATTTCGCCCAACGGAAGTCTGAGCAAGATCGGCGCGCTGAACGTCACGGCGGGCGCAGGCCTGGCGGCCAACTAGGCACGCGCCGCGTTGCCGCGCCACACAGGACGATGTGTTCGACCTCGCCGGATGCGGCGAGGTCGGCGATCTTCGGGATCGTCGACTGCGGCCTTAGGGGGCTGCGGGTGGTGATGCTAGGGAGGTGGCGACGCCAGCGTCAGCCCTAGCCTTGGATCGTCAGGTTGCGCATATCGCGCGCCTGTTCAAAAGACCAAGGAGATCACCGTGAGGACCTTCAAATATCTGTCGACCGTCGCGCTGTCGCTGGCGTCGGCGCTGTGGCTCGGTGCGTGCGGCGGAGGTGGCGACGACGCGGCCACCGCACAAGCCCACGCGCAGGCCAGGACCGAACATCCGCAGGCGCTCGACATCGGAGCGAACCCGGCGTTGCGTATCGAGCGCGCCGGGCACGGCATGCTGTTCGATGCCAAGCAGCAACCGATCGCCCCCGACTACAAGCTCATCGCGCAGGTCCAGCAAGCCGTGCTTGGCGAGGTGCTGCGCGCGACGGGTGGCAAGTACGACGACGAGACGATGTCACTGCTGGGCAAGGCCAACGACCTGCTGGCCAACGGCAAGCTCGCCGAATCCGACCGACTCGTCCTGCAGGGCGGCATGGTCTGGCGCCAGCTTTCGCTGGCGGGCGAGAAGCTGATCGACCTTTACGAATGGCGGCTCGAGGCGGTCAACGGCCACATCCAGGACGTCTTCAAGCCCGGCACCTTCCAGATCGACAAGCGCGTGGTCGAACTCCTGCAAGTGATGAAGTACCTCGACGCCGAGTGGCGCTACCCCTGGCGGCGCAGCTATGCGCAGCGGTGCCGCGACAAGGGCGTGCCGGTGCCGCCGGACTTTGCACTCTCGGGCACGGCGTGGACCCACCGGGGCGCGCTTTCGCACAACATCCTCACCAACACCCCGGGCGCGACGGCCGACGTGTGGAGCTGGTCCGACCCGCTGCGCCGTGGCGTCTGCGTCGCGTTGCCACGCAGTGGCGGCCTGGCCGGCATCATCTGCCAGAGCGCCAAGACCGGCGCGGCCTGCTTCTGGGACAACATCGACGCCACCACCACCGCACGTGTCGACTGGCAGACGCAGACCCTGCACATCGCCGACTTGCAGAATGGTGCGAGCCTGGCCGAGAACTGCACCGGCTGCCATCGCGGCAACAACGTCTTCCTGATTTCGCCCGACGACAGCACGTGGGCCAAGCTGCTGCGGCCGCTGCCGGGCACCGTGGGCTCGACATTGACGACCAAGGTCGACAGTTCCAGCGACATGCGGGGCGGACGCCCGCGCTATTCGCCGGTGACCACCTTCGTTGGACGCCCCGGCTGGGAGAACGTCTACAACGCCTCGACCAGTTGCACCGGTTGCCACGAATCGCCGCCGTCGCTGCCGTTCCCGCCGCCGATGCCGCCGGCCTGCGCATCGTTGCCGGGCGGATGCAACCCTTGAGTCTTCGACTAGGGGCCGGCGTTGTCGAGCAGCGGCGGTTGCAGCAGGTCGCCGTCGACGCCCATCAGCACGCTGGCCAGCGCCAGCGTGCGCCACAGCGGCGCCGGCATGCGCAGGATCGCATCGGGTGTGCGCGCCTGGGCGATCCAGGCGCCGATCTCGTGGTGCTGCTCGTGGGTGATCAGGCGTCGGCTCAACATGTCGTCCAGAGTCTGCACGGAGGCTCCTCGTGAGTGGCGGCTGGTGTGTCGTGCGGCTCAGACGAACCGGTTGCTCAATCTGCCGATGCCGTCGATCTCGACCTCGACCAGGCTGCCGGGCTTCATCGGGCAGACACCCACCGATGTGCCGCACAGGATCACGTCACCCGGGTGCAGCGTCATGTCGTGGGAAATCAGGCTGACGAGCTGCTGGACGGAGAACCGCATGTCGCTGATGGGATAGTTCTGCCGCACCCGCCCTTCCAGCGTGGTCTTGACGGTCAGCGTGGCGGGGTCGAGGCTGGTCGCCACGACGGGGCCCATCGGGCAGAACGTGTCGAAGCTCTTTGCACGGGTCCATTGCGCAAACGTGGCGTCGCGCCCGAGGATCTCGGGCACCGTGACGTCGTTGGCGCACGTATAGCCGAACACGTGGTCCAGCGCCTGCGGTTCGGAGACGGCCGTGCACGTCTTGCCGATCACGATGCCGAGTTCGCCTTCGAAGATCACGCGGGCATCGAGCGGCGGCTTTCGGATGTCTTCGCCGCTCGCCAGAAACGAGTTCGGCGCCTTCAAGAAATAGAGCGGCTCGGGCGGGGCCTCGAGGCCCTGCTTCTCACCAAGCGCCTTGAAGTTGTTCCACAGCCCGATGACCTTGCTTGGCACGGTGGGCGTCAGCAGCCGAAGTGATGCGAGTGCGAAGTCGGCGCCCGTGGCCTGGGACTCGGTAAACATGTCGCCACGATGTTCGTGCACGGTGTCGCCGTCGAGCTTGCCGAAGCCGATGGTGCCGGCCTGTATGAAGCGGACCCACTTCGTCGTCATGGCGCAGTCCGCGACGCGAAGCCGGCCGTGCAAAGGACGCCGTCGGTGGAGCGATGAAACAAACTGTCGTCTTGCATGGGTGCTGATTCCTGGCGGTCGTGTCGGCGTCCCGTGGTTCGTCAGACGGCGGCGGATTGCGGAAGATGTTGATACGCCTGGCCGCCGCCATAGCTGCCCTGGCCCGGCGGCGTGCCACCGAGCGTCACGCGGATCGCGCAGTATTTGAATTCCGGAATCTTTGCGAACGGGTCGAGCGCGGCGTTGGTCAGCCGGTTGATCGCAGCCTCGTAGTAGCAGAACGGCACGAACACCGCGCCGCGCGGCGAGCTTTCGTCGGCCCGTGCGTAGAGCGACACGCGCCCGCGCCGGGATTCGATCGTGACCACGTTGCCCGGCTGCGCGCCCAGGGCCTCCAGATCGAGTGGATGCACGAGCGCCACCGGATCGGGCTCGATCGCATCGAGCGCACCGGAGCGGCGCGTCATGCTGCCGGTGTGCCAGTGCTCGAGCTGGCGCCCGGTGATCAGGACCATCGGGTAGTCGGCATCCGGCCGCTCGTTCGCCGGGATGATGTCGGCCGGCACGAAGCGCGCGCGGCCGCCCTCGCGCGGGAAGTCTTCCGCGAAGACGACTGGGTCGCCCGGGTCGCCTTCCTTCAGGCAGGGGTAGGTGACCGCGTTCTCGCGCTCCAGCCGGTCCCACGTGATGCCGCCGATGCTCGGCATCGTGTGGCGCATCTCGTCGAACACCTCGGAGACATGCGCGTACTGCCAATCGAGGCCGACGCGGCGCGCGATCTGCTCGATGATCCACAGGTCCTGCCGCGCGTCGCCCGGCGGGTCGATGGCCTGCCGGCCCATCTGCACCAGGCGGTCCGTGTTGGTGAAGGTGCCGGTCTTCTCGGCGAAGGCGCTCGCGGGCAGCACCACGTCGGCGAGGTAGGCGGTCTCGGTGAGGAAGATGTCCTGCACCACCAGGAGGTCGAGCGCGGCCAGCGCCTCGCGCGCATGGTTGGCGTCCGGGTCGGACATCGCGGGGTTCTCGCCCATGACGTACATGCCCCGGATGCCGCCCTTCTTGATCGCGTGCATCACCTCGACGACGGTCAGCCCGGGCTGGTCGTCCAGCGTCCCGGACGGCAGGTTCCACGACTTCTCGAAGCGCGCGCGCACGGCGCCGTCCGAGACATGCTGGTAGTCGGGGTACATCATCGGGATCAGGCCCGCGTCGGACGCGCCTTGCACGTTGTTCTGCCCGCGCAGCGGGTGCAGGCCCGTGCCGGGCCGGCCGATCTGGCCGGTCATCAGCGCCAGCGCGATGAGGCAGCGTGCGTTGTCGGTGCCGTGCACGTGCTGCGACACGCCCATGCCCCACAGGATCATCGACGCCTTGGACGTGGCGTAGAGCCGTGCGACGGCGCGGATCGTCTCGGCGTCGATGCCGCAGATCGGCGCCATCGCTTCGGGCGCATAACCTTCGACATTCTTGCGGAGTTCGTCGTAGCCGATCGTGCGGCCGGCGATGAAGTCCTCGTCGACCAGGCCCTCGGTCACGATGACGTTCATCATCGCGTTGAGCAGCGCCACGTCGGTGTCGGGCTTGAACTGCAGGTAGTGCGTGGCCACACGGGCGAGGTCCGAGCGGCGCGGATCGCAGACGACGAGCCGGGTGCCGTTCTTCACGGCATTCTTGATCCAGCTCGCCGCCACCGGGTGGTTCACCGTCGGGTTGGCGCCGATGATGACCACGACATCGGCCTTGGTCACGTCCATCACCGGGTTGGACACCGCGCCGGAGCCGATGCCCTCGAGCAGCGCGACGACCGACGAGGCATGGCACAGGCGCGTGCAGTGGTCCACGTTGTTGCTGCCGAATCCGGTGCGCACGAGCTTCTGGAAGAGGTAGGCCTCTTCGTTGCTGCCCTTCGCGGAACCGAAGCCGGCCAAGGCCTTCTTGCCGAACTTGTCGCGGATGTCCTTCAGTCCGCCGCCAGCCAGTGCAAGGGCTTCTTCCCAGGTCGCCTCGCGGAAGACGTCCGCCACGCGGTCGGGGTCCATCGTGAAGTCGCCGGTCTTCGGTGCGTCGGCGCGCCGGATCAGCGGCTTGGTCAGGCGGTGCGGGTGGTGTGCGTAATCGAAGCCGTAGCGTCCCTTGACACACAGGCGCTCGTGGTTGGCGGGGCCGTCGCGTCCCTCGACGAAAAGGATCTTGTTGTCCTTGACGTTGTAGGTGAGCTGGCAGCCGACGCCGCAATACGGGCACAGCGAGTCGACCTGCTTGTCGGGCACGGTGAGCGCCACGTCGCGTGCAGGCATCAGCGCGCCGGTGGGGCACGCCTGCACACATTCGCCGCACGCGACACACGTGGACGCGCCCATCGCATCGTCCATGTCGAAGACGATCTTCGCGTGGTCGCCGCGGAAGGCCAGGCCGATCACGTCGTTCACCTGCTCGTCGCGGCAGGCGCGCAGGCAGCGTGTGCACTGGATGCAGGCGTCGAGGTTGACGGCGATGGCGGGGTGCGACACGTCCTGGGCCGGCTGTGCGCGCGCGGCGAATCGCGGCTTGCCCACGCCCAGCTTGGCCGACCATTGGTCGACCTCGTTGTGGCGTGTGTAGGCCGTTTCGGGCATGTCCGACTGCAGCAGTTCGAGCACGAGCTTCTGCGACTTGACGGCACGCTCGCTGTCGGTCGAGACCTTCATGCCGGCGGTCGGCGCGCGGCAGCACGAAGGCGCGAGCGTGCGTTCGCCGAGGATCTCGACCACGCAGGCGCGGCAGTTGCCCACCGCTTCGAGGCCGGGGCTGTAGCACAGGTGCGGGATCTCGATGCCCTCGCGCTTGGCGATTTCGATGATCGGCTCGCTGGCCCGGCCCGTGACCTTGCGTCCGTTGAGCTCGAATTCGACCGTCGGTGCGTCGAGCGCTGCCTTTTCGTTGCGGGTGATCGCGTTCACTTCTTGAGCTCCTGCGCAAAGTACTTGACGACGCTGTCGTAGGGATTGGGTGCCGCCTGGCCCAGGCCGCAGATCGATGCGTCGCGCATCACGGTGGAGAGGTCGGCCAGCAGGTCGAGATCCCAGACCGGCTGCGCGATCAGCGCCGACGCCTTCGCCGTGCCATTGCGGCACGGCGTGCACTGGCCGCAGGACTCATGCTGGAAGAACCGCATGGTGTTGCGTGCGGCCTCGACCGCCGTGTCCTGGTCGGACAGCACGACGACCGCGGCCGAGCCGATGAAACATCCGTACGGTTGCAGGGTGTCGAAGTCGAGCGGGATGTCGCCCATCGACGCTGGCAGGATGCCGCCCGAAGCCCCCCCCGGCAGGTAGCCGTAGAAGGTTTGCCCGTCGAGCATGCCGCCGCAAAACTCGTCGATCAGTTCGCGGATGGTGATGCCCGCCGGCGCCAGCTTGACGCCGGGGCTCTTGACGCGGCCCGATACCGAGAAGGAACGCAGACCCTTGCGGCCATGGCGACCGTGGGACGAGAACCAGGCGCCGCCCTTTTCGAGGATCTCGCGCACCCAGTAGAGCGTCTCGAAGTTGTGCTCGAGCGTGGGCCGGCCGAAGAGGCCGACCTGCGCCACGTAGGGCGGGCGCAGGCGCGGCATGCCGCGTTTGCCTTCGATCGACTCGATCATCGCGGACTCTTCGCCACAGATGTAGGCGCCCGCGCCACGGCGCAGGTGGATCTCGGGCATGCCAGGGAAGGGCGGCTCGGCGCGCAGCTTCTCGAGTTCGGCTTCCAGCATCGCGCGGCAGCCGTGGTACTCGTCGCGCAGGTAGACGTAGATGCCGGCTATGCCCACGGCCCAGGCCGCGATCAGCATGCCTTCGATGAAGCGGTGCGGGTCCCGCTCGAGGTAGACGCGGTCCTTGAACGTGCCGGGCTCGCCTTCGTCGATATTGACGGCCATCAGCCGCGGCGCGGCTTCGGCGCGCACGATGCGCCACTTGCGCCCGGCGGGGAACCCGGCACCGCCCAATCCTCGCAGGCCGGAATCTTCGAGCGCCTTGATGACGCCTTCGACATCGTGCTTGCCCGCGACGCAGGCCTGGGCCAGCGCATAACCACCGGCGGCCTTGTAGGTCGCCAGGTCGATGAATCCCGCGGGCTCGTGTTTCACGTGCCCCGCCTTCACGGCCGTGTGCACGGCGTCGCAGCTGGCACGCGCGATCGGATGCTGGCCGACGGCCACCGCCGGCGCCTGCTCGCAGCGCCCGATGCACGGCGCCGCGATCACGCGCACTTCCTTGCCCAGGATCACCGGCAGCCGGGCCAGCAGGTCGCGCGCACCCGCCATCTCGCACGAGAGGCCGTCGCACACGCGCACGGTCAAGGCCTGTGGCGGCGTGTCACCCTCCTTCACCACGTCGAAGTGGTGGTAGAAGGTGGCGACCTCGTAGACCTCGGTCTGCGCCAGTCCCATTTCGCGCGCCAGCGCCGCCAGATGCCGAGCACTCAGGTGGCCGAAGCGATCCTGCAATTTGTGCAGGTGTTCGATGAGCAGGTCGGCCTGGCGCGACGCGTCGCCGAGAAGCTGGCGCACGTCCTCGAGCGCGGCCGGATCCACCTGCCGACCTTTGGGTGCCGCGCGCTTGCGTTGCCGGATCTCGTGCTGCGCAACGATGGGGATGGTTCTGGCGTTCATCGTGTCCTTGGGAAAAGTGAGGCGGTCAACGGGCCTGCTGCAGTTGCATGCGTGAAGGGGTGCGCCGCCGGGCGGCAGCCGTCATGCGACGCGAATGGCCGAATCATCACACTGCGCCATCGGCCCGCAGGGCCGAGATTTCGTCGGCGCCGAAGCCGAGCTGGCCCAGCACCTCGTCGGTATGTTCGCCGAGCAGCGGCGAGCGGGTGACCTCGGTCGGGCTGTCCGACAGCTTGATCGGGTTGCCCACGGTCAGGTATTTGCCACGCGTGGGGTGATCGACCTCGACCACCGTGCCGGTCTCGCGCAGCGACGGCTCGTAGGCAATCTCCTTCATCGACAGGATCGGCCCGCACGGAATGTCGTACTTGTTCAGGATCTCCATGGCCTCGTACTTGTCCTTGGTCATGGTCCATTGTTCGATGCGCCTGAAGATCGGCTTCAGGTGCAGCAGGCGGGCCTGAGGTGTCTTGAAGGCATCGTCGTCGACCCAGCCCTCTTCGCCGATGACCCGGCAGATGGCCGGCCAGACGGCCGCCTGGGTGATGAAGTAGATGTAGGCATTCGGGTCCGCTTCCCAGCCCTTGCAGCGCAGGATCGAGCCCGGCTGGCCGCCGCCCGACGCATTGCCCGCGCGCGGCACGGCCTCGCCGAACTTGCCGTCGGGGTACTGAGGGAATTCGTGCAGCGTGTGCGTGCGCTCCAGCCGCTGCTGGTCGCGCAGCTTCACGCGGCACAGGTTGAGCACAGCGTCCTGCATCGGCGCCAGCACCTTCTGCCCACGCCCGCTATGCGTGCGCTGGTACAGCGCCGCGACGATGCCGAGCGCCAGGTGCAGGCCGGTGCCGCTGTCGCCGATCTGCGCGCCAGTGACCATAGGAATGCCGTCTTCGAGGCCGGTGGTCGACGCCGCGCCGCCAGCGCATTGCGCCACGTTCTCGTAGACCTTGCAGTCCTCGTAGGGCCCGGGACCGAAGCCTTTGACCGATGCGACGATCATGCGCGGATTGATCGCCTGGATGTGCTCCCAGGTGATGCCCATGCGATCGAGCGCACCGGGCGCGAAGTTCTCGACCATCACGTCGCAGGTGGCGATTAGCCTGTCGAGCACGGCCATGCCGCCCGGCTTCTTGGTATTGATGGTGACCGAGCGCTTGTTGTGGTTCAGCATCGTGAAATACAGGCTGTCCACGCCGGGGATGTCACGCAGCTGCCCGCGCGTGGCGTCGCCCTCGCCGGGGCGTTCGACCTTGATGACATCGGCGCCGAGCCATGCCAGCAGTTGGGTGCAGGTCGGCCCGGACTGCACGTGCGTGAAGTCCAGGATGCGGACTCCGTCGAGGGCCTTGCCCATGTCGAAAGCTCCAGAATTGAAAGTCGTCGTCGTCATCTGCCGGCGCGTCGCCGGCCCGTCTCACAGAATACCCTCAGGAGCCGCTTGTTCCCGCGGCGACCAGGGCCTCGAGCTCTGCCACACGCTTGCGCAATGCACGGTCTTCCGTAAAGCGTTCGGTCTCGTCGCGGATCACCGAGCCGCAGGCCGTGACCTTGCCGTCGGGGCCATACAGCATGAAGACGGTGAAGGCGATCGACATCGCGCGGCCGGCCTTGTCGACCGCGGGCACACGCAGCACATCGTGCGCATAACGGGTCTTGCCCGTCTGCATCGATTGCTCGTAGCCCTCCCAGTGACGCTTGCGCAGGCGCTCCGGCACGATCATGTCCATGCGCTGGCCCAACGCCTCGGCCTCGGTGAATCCGAAGATCCGCTCGGCCGCTGGATTCCAGACGACGACATCGCCTTTCGCATCGCAAACCACGACGGCGTCGCCGATCGACGCCATGACGGCGGTCAGATCGATCTCTGGTGGCATGCCCACTCCTTGTCTGGTGTAAGAAAAACGGCGCCCACCGGGCGCCGTTTCACAGGGCTGTGGGACCCCGGAGCGTCCGGCGGCCGTCAGACGGCCTTGGCTTCGCGGATGGCGGTGACCTGGTCCTTGCTGTAGCCCAGTTCGGCCAGCACTTCGTCGGTGTGCTCGCCCAGCAGCGGCGATGCGGTGACCTCGGGCTTGAGGTCGGAGAACTTGATCGGGCTGCCCACGGTCCAGTAGCTGCCGCGCACCTTGTGCGGCACTTCGACGATCGAGCCGCTGGCACGCAGCGACTTGTCGTGCAGCAGTTCCTTCATCGACAGCACCGGGGCGCAGGGGATGTCGAACTTGCGAAAGATGTCCACCGCCTCGAACTTCGTCTTGTCCTTGATGAAGTCTTCGATCGTGCCGAAGATGTCCATGATGTGCGGCTGGCGGCCACGTGGCGTGTTGTACGCCGGGTCGTCCTTCCACTCGGGCTTGTTGAGGGCGTCGCAAATCGGAGCCCAGGCCTGGCCCTGGATCGTGAAGTAGATGTAGGCGTTGGGGTCGGTCTCCCAGCCCTTGCACTTTAGGATCCAGCCCGGCTGGCCGCCACCGCCGGCGTTGGCGCCGCGCGGCACCACCCCGTCCTTGAAGGACTCCATCTCGTGCGGGTACTGCGGGTACTCCTCCAGATAGCCCACCTTGTCCAGGCGCAGCTGGTCGCGCATCTTCACGCGGCACAGGTTGAGCAC
>JAHECD010000207.1 GCA_024641945.1 Rubrivivax sp.
GCAGGCCACCTGATGCGGCGACCAAGGTTGCCGGTGCAGCCGCACCGGCGCCGGCAGACACAAGCGCCGCGCCGGTGCCTGCGCCTGCGGCGGCCGCCGCGCCGGCGATCGCGGAAGCCGCGTCGCCCACGCCACCGGTGCCCGCGGCATTGGACGCGCCGGCCCCGGGAACCGTTCAATTCAATGTGCTGGCGGGAGCTGGTGAGACCGGTCATGCGCGGCTCGCGCGCGAACTCGCCGGTGCCGTCTCCACCAAGACGTCGGCCGTGCGGGTGCTGCCGGCGGCGCTCGGGGTGCAACCGGTCGGCAATGCGCGCACGCCAGGGCGCCTGGCGATTGCGCGTTACGACGCCTTGCGCGCCTCGCGGTCGGGCAAGTCGGCCCCGCTTCGGGTGCTGTCGCCGCTGTTTGCCGAGCCGGTGCTGTTCATCGTGCGCGCCGATTCGCCGCTGCACTACATCCACGAATTGCGGGGTCGCCCCCTGGCCGTCGGCGCGGCCCAGGGGGACGGCGCGCTCACGGCGACCCAGATCTACCAGCGCATGTTCGGTGCGGCGCCCAAGCAGGTGGTGCAGCTCGACCGGTACCGTGCGCTCGCCGAACTCGTGGCCTTCCGCTCGGTCGATGCGATGGTCATCGTCGAACCGCAACCCGCCGCGTGGTGGTCCACGCTGGACGTGCGCACGCAAGGCCGATTGCGCCTGCTGACACTGGACCCGCGCCACCCGGGCGACCGTCGGCTCGTGCAATCGGGCGGCTTGTCGATGGCGCGTACCTCGGTGGGTGCGCCCAAGGGGAAGGTGACCTCGACGCCGGCCGTCATGACCTACCTGGTCGCGTCGGGCGATGGGGATGCCGACCTGACACAACTGACGGCGATGGCGCGTGAGCTGTGCCGCGACCTGCCCCGCCTGCGCCGGCAGGGCCATCCGCAATGGCGCGAACTCCAGCCCGACGCGCGTGCCGATACCGGCTGGCCGGTGGTGCAACCGTTCCGTGAAGAGTTGAGCCGCTGCGCGAAGCGTTGACAGGCCCCTTCCGGCCCGGCACCGGCCGGCGGCTCATCGCGGCTGCGTTCGCACGCCTTCGAAGACGACCTCCGTGCGCCGGTTCTGCGCACGCCCTGTCGCGGTGTCGTTGCCGGCGACCGGCTGCGACAGGCCGGCGCCGGCCGTGCGCACCAAGGCGGGTGGCAGGCCCTTGTCGGCCAGGTAGGCCTTGACCGCCGCGGCCCGCCGCACCGCGAGCCGATCGTTGTAGGCTGCGGTCCCCACGCTGTCGGTGTGGCCCGTCGCGCGCACGGACTGCCAGTTCACGTTCTTCATCGTCGTCACATCGGCCAGCAGCCGGGCCTGGTCTTCGGGGTGCATCGTGGTGCTGTCGAAGTCGAAGTGCGCAACGGCCCGTACCGTGACGCTTTCGACCGTTTCGGCAGCGTGTGCCGCCGGCGAGAGCAGGGCGGCGGCCAGCAGCACGGTGCAGACGGGGCGTGTCAGGGGGTGGTTCATTTCAAGTCTCCTTCGGGGGGTGTGTGCCGGTCCTTTGCGCGCAGTGCGGGGCCGCCGGTTGCCCCGCAGCCTGGGCCAGCCGCTTTCGCGGCCGCCGCGTAGGGCATGCCCGCGGGCAGTTGCACGTCGGGGCGGACCGCCTGCCAGGCGGGGTGGGCGCCGGCACGCAAGACGGGCAGGGCATTGCAGAGCGTCGTGAGCGCGTTCCCGGCAAGTTTCTCGACGGCGTTGATGTTGCGGCCGGCGACGGCAAGGAAGCTCATGACACCGAGCGTGTCGGTGCCGGCTTCCGTGGACGTTGCAAGATAGCGGCGCAGTGCGGGCGCCGTTCGTGGGTCGTCGCGGTCGAGCCGCAGGTGGCGCAGCGGCGTGGCTGAGGGCGCCGTCATGGCGGTCGGGCCGAGCCGCAGCACGGCGTCGATCTCCCCACGCTCCAGCCGCTCGATGGCCAGGGTGTCGTCGAGATGGCTGATGCTCGCCTCGGGCACGCGTGCGCCGGACAACAGGCTCAACATGCGTTGCGCGGTCACCGCGTCGTCCCGGCCGACGTCGATGCGCCGCCCTCGCAGGTCGGCCAGACTGTGCAGCGGCGAGTCGGCACGAACGAATGCCTGCAGCGGCTCGATGAACAGCGGTGCGACGAGCCGCAGCGTGGGTGAACCCGGGCCGCTCGGCGGGCCAGCGCCGGTGTCGAGCGCGTCGTAACGCAGCAGCGCAAGCACCGCCGCTGCATCGGGGTCGGCCATTGATGCCGTTGCAAGCGCCGCTACCGGATCGGCATCGGCCCGAAGGTCCCGCAGCGGCAGCCCTGCCAGGGCCTGGCGCAGTGCCCGTCCGGGCTCGTGGTCGACGGTCCTCCCGGCGGCCCTCTCGCCTGCTTCGACCGCCTGGGGCGGAGGGACCGCGGGGTCGATGCCACGCCGGCTGTCCTGCCCTTGCAGCGACATGCGCCAGAAGATGAAGGCACCGAACGACAGGAGCGCCAGGGCCCCGCAGAGGCAGGCCACCAAGAGCCTCGGCGAACCGGCGCGGTGCCGTCGTCGGTGAAAAGACACCTTCCCGGGGGCGCCGATGGCGGGCGGGGAGCCGACGTCGGGAGCGTGGTTGGCGGGCGCGTCGACGCGGGCCAATGGCGTCTCGATCACCTCCATGTGCACCGATGCGAAGTCGAGTGCGATATCGACCGTGTCGAGCCCGGTCACGCCCGCCGTGTCGGCCGACGCCACGTCGCGGATCGCCACTGCCGGATCGACCCTCGGTTTGGAATGCCCACCAGCGCGAGTCCTGGCAAAGTCCGCCGGCGCCGTCGATCCGCCGAAGGTGGATCGGCTGGCATCGACCGGCACGCTCGGAACTTCGACTCTGGACGCCTCCAGGCGGCTGAGCCTGGCCACGTCGTCGAGCACGCTCTGGAGCGAATCCTGCCAGGCAGCCTCCACCGCTGCGCGGCCCGAGGCGTCTCGGACCGGCGCCATCCCGGCCGGCGGTGCATCAAGCTCTCGACCGCCGGCCATCGACTCGTCCACGCCGCTCGAGTGTGGGGCTGTTGCGCAACGGTGCGCGGCATGCAACTGGTGCGGGGCAGCGTCGCCGGTCTCTGCACAATCGATCACCTGCTCGCCGAACCCCGGCCAACTGCCGGCGTGCTTGCGCAGTGCGGCGTCATCGGCATCCTGCGTGGCGATGAGCAGATGCAGCACGAGCGGCCTGGCACGCATGTGCCGGTCCAGTTCGCGCCACAGGGCCTCGGCCCCGTTCCGGCCCAAAGTGTGCGGCGTGGCAGACGGCATTGCCATGCGCTCGAATCCGTCCAGCAGCACCAGCACGCGGCGATTGGCCGTTGGCGGCGCGTTCTCGTCACCGTCGATCAGCCTGGACAGCGAGCGCGCGGCATCTTCGTGTGCAGGGTCGATGAGCAAGACACGTTCGGCGCGGCGCCGCGGAATGTGCCGGGCACCAGCGTCCGCACGTTGCGGGAAATCGAAGATCCGCGCGCCCTGCAACGGCCATGCGCAATCTTCGGTGCGCCGGGCCAGAAGGGGCCAGACGCCGTCGCGAAGCGCCGCGCTGCGGGCCGCCGCCGTACCCCCGTGCAGCAGCGTGATCGGTGCGGCACGCAACGACGCCGCGAGCCAACGCGCCATCCAGTTGCGTGTGTTCCACACCGCCCGGTCGGGGCCGGTGGATACGCCGCCGACGTCCGACGCCGGCCGTCGCTGGCTCGCCATCGAA
>JAHECD010000208.1 GCA_024641945.1 Rubrivivax sp.
CGGCGATCGCCCTCACCGCCGACCAGCTCGGGCGCGCCGACTTCGACGCCGATGACGCCGAGGGCCCGCACCGCATGATCGCCAGCCTGTCGGCCAGCGCGATCGCGATGTCCAAGCGGTTCCTGCCCGACGGGGCGGGCCCGCCGGGCCTGCTGCACCGGTTGGGCGCGAGAACCGTGGTGGCGGCCACCGTGCGCGCCGTGCAATTGCTCGGCCGGCAGTTCGTTCTCGGCCGATCGATCGGCGAGGCGCTGGGCGAGGCGGCTTCGCAGCGCAAGGCCGAGCCCGGCCTGTGCTTCAGTTACGACATGCTCGGCGAAGGCGCGCGCACCGAGCCCGACGCCGAGCGCTACGCCGCGACGTACCGGCAGGCGATCGACGCCATGGCCGCCGGTCGGCGCGCAGACTCGCCCTACGCCGCCGACGGCGTGTCGATCAAGCTCAGTGCCCTCTTCTCGCGCTACGAGGACGCCCAGCGCGAGCGTGTCTTCGCCGAGCTCCTGCCGCGGGTCTGGGCGCTCATCGAGCCGGCAGCCCGTGCCAACATCAACCTCACGATCGACGCCGAGGAGAGCGACCGCCTGGAACTGTCGCTCGACGTTTTCGAAGCGCTGGCCGCGCGCATCGCGCAGCACCATCCGCAGTGGGCGGGCTTCGGGCTGGCGGTGCAGTCGTACCAGACGCGTGCGCGCGAGGTGATCGACGAGGTCGCCTCGATCGGGCAGCGGCTGGGGTTGAAGTTCATGGTGCGCCTCGTCAAGGGCGCTTATTGGGACGGCGAGGTCAAGCGCGCACAGGAGGCTGGCCTGCCGGGATACCCGGTCTTCACGCACAAGCACCACACCGACATCGCCTATCTCGCGTGCGCGCGGTCGCTGCTCGCTCACCACGCGGTGATCTATCCCCAGTTCGCGACCCACAACGCGGGCACGATCGCGGCCATCGTGCAGATGGCCCGCAAGCAGGGCGCGCCCTTCGAGCTGCAGCGCCTGCACGGGATGGGCGAAGGCGTATACCGCGAGGTCTTGCGGCGCGCCGTTGCAGGCGCCGCGGGCGGTGCGATCCGCGTGCGCATCTACGCGCCGGTCGGCGAGCACCGCGACCTGCTGGCGTATCTCGTTCGCCGCCTGCTCGAGAACGGCGCCAATTCGTCCTTCGTGCACCAGCTGGCCGATGAAGCGGTGAGCGCCGAAGTGCTGCTGGCATCACCGCTGCAACCCGCAGCCGCGCCGGCGCTGCCGCTGCCAGCGGCGCTGTACGGCGCCGCACGGTCCAATTCCAGCGGTGTCGACCTCGCCTGCATGGCGATGCGCCGTCCGCTCGAGGAAGCGCTGGCGCGTGTGCAGGTCGAGCCCGTGCAAGAGGCCACGGAAGCAGACGCGCATGCCGTGATGGCGCGGCTGCATGCCGGTTTCGACGCTTGGCGCAAACGGCCGCTGGCGCAGCGCGCTGCGCTGCTTCAGGCCGCCGCCGACGCGCTCGAGGCGCGGCTGCCGGAGTTCTGCGCCTTGCTGGTGAAGGAAGCGCGCAAGACGCCGGGCGACTGCGTGGCCGAGGTGCGCGAGGCGGTCGACTTCTGCCGCTACTACGCCCAGCAGGCGCTCGAACGCCTGGCGGACCAGGCGCTGCCCGGCCCCACCGGCGAGAGCAACGTGCTGCGCCTGCACGGCCGCGGCGTCTTCGTCTGCATCAGCCCGTGGAACTTTCCGCTCGCGATCTTTGCTGGGCAGGTGGTGGCCGCGCTCGTCGCCGGCAACACCGTGGCCGCCAAGCCCGCCGAGCAGACACCGGTGGTCGCGCGCCGCTTCGTCGCGCTGCTGCACGAGGCAGGTGTGCCGGCCGACGCGGTGCAGTGGGTGCATGGCCGTGGCGAGACGGTGGGCGCCGCCCTGGTGGCCGACCCGCGCACGGCCGGCGTCTGTTTTACCGGCAGCACGCCGGTCGCGCGGCTCATCAACCGCGCGCTGGCGCTGAAGGACGGCCCCGACGGCCGGCCGGCGCCGATCGTGCCGCTGATCGCCGAGACCGGCGGCCTGAACGCGATGATCGTGGACAGCACCGCGCTGCCCGAACAGGTGACCGACGCGGTGGTGCAAAGCGCCTTTCGCAGCGCGGGCCAGCGCTGTTCGGCCTTGCGCCTGCTGTGTGTGCATGAAAGCATCGGCGACGGCGTGATCGAGATGCTGCGTGGTGCATTGGCCGAGCTGCGCGTGGGCGACCCGGCCGACCTCGCCACCGACGTCGGACCGGTGATCGACGACGAGGCGCACGCAGGCATCACACGGCACGTGCAGCGGCTGCATGCCGAGGCGCGCTGCATCGGCGAGGCGCCGGTCACGTCCGGCGTCGCCGGGCTGGTGGCGCCGGTGGCATTCGAGATCGATCGGGTGTCCGACCTGCGCGAAGAGATCTTCGGCCCGGTGCTGCACGTCGTGCGCTGGCGCGGCGATGTCGATGCCCTCGTGCACGAGATCAACGCCCTCGGCTTCGGTCTCACGCTGGGCATCCAGACACGCATCGACTCGCGCGCCCAGCGCATCGCCGACACGGCGCGCATCGGCAACGTCTATGTCAACCGCAACATGGTCGGCGCCGTGGTCGGCGTGCAGCCCTTCGGGGGCGAGGGCTTGTCGGGCACCGGGCCCAAGGCCGGCGGGCCGAACTATCTGCTGCGCTTCTGCGCCGAGCAGACCGTCACGGTCAATACGACGGCGGCGGGCGGCAACGTCGAGTTGCTGGCGGGGTGAGGCTCAGGGGGAGCGAGCGCCGTTTCACTGGACATGGCCGAGCGCGGCCTTGCCACGTGCGGAGCTCAGATCAGTTCGAGCGACAGCCCACCGGCACGCAGGTCCCACACCATCTTGCGGTACAGCGCACGCACGCACTTGGCGATCTGGTGGATCGACACCCGCTCGTGGCTCGCGATGTCGGGCACCGATTGGCCCTGCGACAGCCGGATCAGCACCGCGCGCTCCAGGTCTGACAACAGGAGCGGGTTGAGCATCTGGTCCACCGGACGCGCGCCCTGGTGGATCGGGCCGTTGCGGCGGAAATGGTCGAGCACCTGGCGGGCGATGTCGACCGACATCTTGGCCTCGCCACGCAGCATTTCGTGCAGCCGGCTGTCGAGCGACGGGCCGGGCCCGCGGTCAACGTAGTAGCTGTCGGCGCCTTCGCGCAGGCAGGCCAGCAGGTCGGGGTTCTCGCCCGAGGGCGCAATGATCAGGATCATCGCGTCGCTGCCGCCCTTGCCCTGGCGCAGGCGGCGCACCAGATCGATGGCGCGGCCGTCGGCCAACTGCAGGTCGCACACGATGGCATCGGGGTCGATCTGGGTGACCAGCGTCAGCGCTTCGGCGGCCGACTGGCCCACGGCGGCCACGTGATGGCGGCCTTCGGCGGCGATCTGCGCGCGCCAGTGTTCCGCCCTCGCGGGCTCGCGGCAAATCAGCAGGATCTTGGGCAGGTCGGACGTCGTCATGGTGATCTCGTTCATCCAGTATGGCCGGCCGAGGGCTCTGCAAAGGCCCTGAAATGGGGTGTGACTGCCACCCTGTTGGGGCCATCGTGAGCCAGTTCACGCCCGGCGCGGTGTCTGCGGGCCGCGCCCGCGGCTGCGCGCGACCCGGCGCGGCCGCACGGCGTCAGTTCAGGTACATGCCCAGGTAGCGCCGGCCGCGGCTCACGGCCTCGGCGTCGGGGCAGACACCGAACCATTCGACGAGCTGCTGGCGGGCC
>JAHECD010000209.1 GCA_024641945.1 Rubrivivax sp.
CGCCGTTCAAGCTGCACGTCGGCGGCAAGCAGGCCAAGGCGGGCTGGAAGGTGCTCAACATCCAGCCGGGCCCGGCGGTGGATTTCGTCGGCGACGTGGGCGACCTGTCGGCGTTCCCCGATGCGTGTGCCGAGGTCATCTACGCCAGCCACGTGCTGGAGCACGTGCCGCAACCGCGCATGCCGGGCACGCTGGCGGGGCTGTGCCGCCTGCTCGTGCCGGGCGGGCAGTTGATGGTGTCGGTGCCCGACCTCGAAGTGCTGTCGCACACGATCCTGAGCCCGCATGCGTCGGCGTCGGTCAAGTTCCTGGCCATGCGCATGATGTTCGGCGGGCAGGTGGACGCCAACGACATCCACTATTTCGGCTGGACGATGCAGTTCATGGAGCAGTTCCTGCACAAGGCGGGCTTTTCCAAGGTGCAGCGGGTCGAATCCTTCGGGCTGTTCAAGGACACCAGCGACCACCGGCCGTGGGGCTTCCCCATCAGCCTGAACGTGGTGGCCACGCGTTGAGCAGTTCGTCACGCTTTGCAGGGCCCGCCGCCGCCGTGCGGCACACCTGTAGGAATTTGCCTTACAGCGGCCATGGACCACGGCCGACTCAAGCGACGGAGTCGGCCTGATATTCCGGTCCAGTTCCGATCCCTACAGTTCGTTTCACGCTGAAACGCAGCCTTCATCCACCGACCGAACCGCAGGAAACGAACATGACCTCCGACCAGATCCTTGCCGAAATCCGCGAAGCCAACCTGTCGTACCTGATGCTGGCGCAAAGCCTCATCCGTACCGACCGTGAACAGGCCCTGTATCGCCTGGGTGTGAGCGAGGAGACGGCGGTGCTGATCGGCACGCTGACCCCCGCGCAGATGATGAAGATCGCCGGCGGCAACACGCTGCTGTGCCGCTTCCGCATGGACGACGACCTGGTCTGGAGCCTGCTCACCAGCCACGGCAAGGGCGCTGCCAACGAGAGCGTGAGCCGCCTGCACGCCAGCATCCTGATGGCCGGCCGCCACCAGGAAGCCGCCTGATCCACCCACGCGCGGCGGCCATCCGCCGCCGCCCGATGGCACCCAAGATTCATAAACAGGAGAGAGAACCATGGCCCGAGTCAAGAGCATCCTCACCGAAGCCAAGCAGATCGACCGCGCCGTGGCGCTGATCCATCTGGGCGCCCGCCTGCAGGTGCTGGAAAGCGAGACCGACCTGAGCTACGAGCGCCTGCTGCGCCTGTACAAGGAAGTCTCCGGCAAGAGCCCCAGCAAGGGCCAGCTGCCGTTCTCGACCGACTGGTTCATGACGTGGCAGCCCAACATCCACGCCAGCCTCTTCCTGAACATCCACGAGTACCTGAACAAGGTGGCCGAGCTCGACGAGATCGACACCGTGATCAAGGCGTACCAGTTGTACCTCGAGCAGACGCAGGCACAGGGCCTGGACCCGATGCTGTCGGTGACCCGCGCCTGGCGCCTGGTCAAGTTCGTCGACAACGGCATGCTGACGATGACGGCCTGCTCCAGCTGCGGCGGCCACTTCGTGACGCATCCGCACGAGATCGCGCGCCACTACGTCTGCGGCCTGTGCAACCCGCCGGCCCGTGCCGGCAAGGGCAAGCAGACCGGCGCGTTGCGCATCCCGTCGGAACGTGAACTCTGCCGCGCGCAAGCCCAGTAGACGTCGGCCGGGCGCTCCGGTGGGGCGCACACGCAGCCGATAGAACGATTTGTAGAGTGTGATGGTTCCCTTGTAGTTGAGTTTCTTGTTTGTCTCCTCCTGGCACAGTCCCCTGTGCTTTCAGCGGGTCCTTCGGGACCCGCTTTTTTGTGGGCGAACGAAAACGTGGCGCCACGGAGAGGGCGCGGCCGCGAGCGCGCGGCACTGGCCGTCGTCGGCCGTTGCCGGATTCAGCCTGGAATATCGGGCTCGACCAGTGCGGCGAGCTGCGCCAGCGATTCCTGCCAGCCCAGGTAGCACATCTCCAGCGGGATCACCTCGGGGATGCCGCTCTGCTCGATGTCGACGTCCGTGCCGCAGATCACCGGCGTGAGCCTGACCGTCACCGTGAGCACGCCCGGCAGATTCGGGTCCTCGAACTGGTCGGTATAGCGGATCAGCTGGTGCGGCACGAGCTCGAGGTATTCACCGCCGAACGAATGCCCGTGGCCGGTGGAGAAGTTGCTGAACGACATGCGGAACGTGCCGCCCACCTTGGCGTCCATGTGATGGACCTTGCACGTGAAGCCATGCGGCGGGAGCCACTTGCTCATCGCGTCGGCTTCGAGAAAGGCGCGGTACACCTTTTCCGGCGGGCACCGCAGCACGCGGTGGAGGTGAACGGCGCGTGAGGTCATGTCAATGGCTCCTGGCAACGGTCAGCGATCGGCCGGCTGCGGCCCGTCGTAACCTTCGATGATGACGAGGTCGCCGGACGATACCGGCGCGCGCAGCTTGATCGCGTCCTGGTAGTCCTGGGAGCGGTAGCAATCGAGCGCCGCCTGGTAGCTCGGGAATTCGATCACCACGTTGCGGCTGCGGCTGTCGCCTTCCAGCGTCTCGAACGTGCCGGCGCGCACGAGGAACCGGGCGCCGTAGGCCGCCAGCGGCTTGGCGTTGGCCGCCACGTACTTGCGGTACGTGTCCAGGTCGGACACGTCGATGCGTGCAATCCAGTAGCCCTTGGCCATGAGGTTCTCCGTGGTGGGCGCCGCCGGGCGCGGCGATTCATCTTGCCGGAATGTACGGCGCGATGTGGCCCATGGCACGGTCGACGTACGCGTCCTTCTCGCCGACCGGTGCCACGTAGTGCAAGGCCGCCCGGGCCGCGTCCTCGCCCTCGGAGCGGGCGATGACCCACGCGGCGAGGTAGGGCGACGCCATGCAGCCCCCGGCCGTGGCGACGTTGCCTGCGGCGAAGAAGGGCTGGTTCAACACCTCGACGCCGGCTTCCAACACCCAGGGCCGGGTGGTGAGGTCGGTGCAGGCCGGCACCGAGCCCAGCAGGCCGAGCTTCGCCAGCACCAGCGTGCCGGAGCATTGCGCCGCGATCAGCTGGCGCGCGGGGTCGAGCTGCAACGACCCCATGAGCGCCGCGTCGGCCACCACCTCGCGGGTCTTGATGCCGCTGCCGACGATCACCGCATCCGCAGACCGGGCCTCGGCGAGCAGCGACTGCGCATGCACCACCACGCCGTTCATCGACGTGACCACGGGCTCGGGGCAGCACAGCGATACACGCCAGCCCGGCCGCTTGATGCGGTTGAGGATGCCGAAGGCGACCAGCGAGTCGAGCTCGTTGAAGCCCTGGAAGGTGAGGATGGCGATGTGCATGGGTGGATGGACCAATCGAGTGCGGGTGCGAGATTGCGGCGCGCGGGGTGACGCCGGATTTTCACCGGGACCATTGCACTGCGGGATTTGGATGCTGCATGCGGCAGATCCACGCGATAGGCATGGAGCCCCGCCGAGCGGTTCGTATCTGGGCCCGTGTCCATCGAGCAACGATGAAGCACAACAAGGCCGTCTGTAGAGGGGCAGTCTGTTCTGTGTTCAGCTATCCAGCGTGTCGCCGTCGTCATCAGCAGACCATGCCGCCAAGCAATGACACGAACCAACATGCAGAAACCGTTGACGCGGTGGGAAGTCCCTGTAAAGGGTTGGGCCGCACTCTCGCTGCTCACCGGAGACGTTGGCCGGATGCGCTGGCCGTGAGCAGGGTTGAGAACCGCGACA
>JAHECD010000210.1 GCA_024641945.1 Rubrivivax sp.
TGGACTACACCGACGGCAACGGCACGAGCGAGTCGCTGACCAGCGCAGCCGTGGGCCCGGTGGCGAACGTCAACGACGCCCCGACCGGTGCGCTATTGATCTCCGGCACGACCACGGAAGACCAGACGCTGGCGGCCGACACGAGCGGCATCGCCGACGCCGACGGGCTGGGCGCGTTCAGTTATCAGTGGCTGCGCGGCGGTATCGCCATCGCAGGCGCCACGACCTCGACCTACGTGCTCGGTGACGCCGACGTCGGCACGCGCATCAGCGTGCGCGTGGACTATGTCGATGGCGGCGGCACCGCCGAATCGCTCACGAGTGCGCAGACGCCTGCGGTGGCCAACGTCAACGACGCGCCGGTGCTGACGTCGACCGCCCCGCTGGCGTTCTCACCCCTGACCGAGGACGACGTGGGCAACGCCGGCCAGACCGTGGCCGCGCTGCTGGCGTCGCGCGGCCTGGCCGTCGACAGCGATGCGGATGCGGGCGCACTGCGCGGCGTGGCCGTCACGGGGCTGGACGCCGGCAACGGCACATGGCAGTACCGGCTGGGCAGTGGCGCCTGGGTCGACGTCGGCAGCGTCTCCGACGCGCAGGCGTTGCTGCTGCGTGGCACCGACAGCGTGCGGTTCGTGCCGGACGGTCTGAACGGCACCTCTGCCCGCCTGACGCTGCGTGCCTGGGACCAGACCAGCGGCACCGCAGGCACCCAGGCCAGCGTGCTCGTGGCCGGTGGCACCACCGCCTTCAGCACCGCCAGCGTGTCCGCGACGATCGACGTGGCCGGCGTCAACGATGCGCCGTCGATCACCAGCGGCGGCGGCCTGGCCGCCGTGGCGATGTCGTTGCCCGAGAACCAGGCGGCCGTGACACGCATCGCCGCCGTCGACGTGGACCAGCCGACCCAGCTGCTGACGTTCGACATCGTCGGGGGCGCGGACGCCGGTGCCTTTGCCATCGACACGGCCAGCGGCACGCTGGTGTGGCGCGTCGCACCGGACTTCGAGGTCCCCGCCGATGCCGATGGCGACGGCGTGTACGACGTGGTGGTGCGGGTGTCCGACGGGCAGGGGGGCCAGGCCGAGCAGGCGCTGGCGCTGACCGTGGACAACGTGAACGAGTGGCCGGCGATGCCGGCCATGGCGCCGGTGACCGTGTTCGTGCACGTGCCGAACGGCACGACGCTGGCCGTGGCCTCCGCGAGCGACCCCGACGCGGGCGACGACCTGACCTATACGCTCGTGAACGACGCCAACGGCGCGTTTGCGATCGACCCGGCGACCGGCAGGCTCTACATGGCCGACAACACGCGCCTGGACGTCAACGTGCAGCGCTCGGTGGATCTGCTGGTGCGCGTGACCGACAGCCTGGGGCTGAGTACCGAACGTGCGCTGCGCGTGACGCTGGCGAACGCGGCGGCGGACACCGGCGCCTGGTCGCCAGACGTGTTCATGGTCGGCGCTGCACCGGCAGACAGCGTGCCACCGCCGCCGGCCATGGCGCCGCCCAGCGCCGCACCGGCAGCCGCGGCACCCGTCAAGGTGGCCATCGCCAAGGTTGAATCGGGTCCTGCAGGTCTGCTGCGGCAGCCCGAGACCGGCCAAGCCGACGGCGAATCCCTGGTCGTGGCGACCGGCGCGCCCCGCTCCGGGAGCGCGGCTGCCGTCGCCGAGGCCGGCCGCGCCCTGGGCGCGCAAGCCGATGGGGTGTCGTTCGATTTGTCGGCGCGGCTGATCGCATTCGCGGACAGTGCGGCGCCGGATGCCTTTGGCAGCCTCACCGACCTCTTTGCTCGTGCGTGGGCGGCCGGTTCACGAGGCTCCGGCCAGGGTGACGAGCGTTCGGAGGACGGCGCCCTGTCGGGGCAGGACGGCCAGAAGCAGGGTGGTGCCGCATTCCTGGGCGGGTTGGTCCAGCCGGCCAACGTGGCCAGCGTCACGGTGACCGCCGGCTTCGTCTGGTGGCTCACGCGTGGGGGCGGCATGCTCGCCACGGTGCTCATGGGCGTGCCCGCCTGGCGCCACATCGACCTGCTGCCGGTGATGGCGCGGCCGCTGGACGACGAGGAAGACGACGAGGAGTCGCCCGAAGAGGACGCCGGGATGGACGAGATGTTCGAGCGCAAGGACGCAGTCCCGGCGGGGCACGACAGCGAACCATGAAACCCACCAGCCCCCTGTTGCAGATGACGATGGCCCTGGTGGCGCTGTGCACCATGCTCGTCATGCTGGCCGACTTGTTGTTCGGCGTCTTCCCCAATCCCGCGGAATCCCAGCTGAAACTGCGCAAGCAGGTGGGCGAGGCGCTGGCGGTGCAGGTGGCCACGCTGCTGCGCAACGGCGATGCGGCGTCGCTGCAGCAGACGCTCGACGACGTGGCGCAGCGCTCACCCAGCGTGCGCTCGCTCGGCCTGCGGCGCGCCGACGGCGTGCTGCTGATGCAGGCGGGCAACCACGGCGCGGTGTGGAAGCCGCTGTCGGACGGCGCCTCCACCGAAGACGAGATCGACGTGCCGATGCAGGCCGACGGCAAGCGCTGGGGCAGCTTCGAGATCGCGTTCAAGGCGGAGACGCGCCCGGGCTGGCTGCGCTGGCTGACCGAGCCGCTGGTGGTGACGATGCTCTTCATGAGCGTGGCCGGGGTGGCGGTCTTCAGCCTGTACATGCGGCGCGCGCTGCAGCACCTGGACCCGGCCTCGGTGATCCCGGACCGAGTGCAGGGCGCCTTCGATGCGATGGGCGAGGGCGTCGTCGTGCTCGACACCCGGGGGCGCCTGCTGCTGGCCAACAAGACGTTCCGCACGCTGAACGCGCAGTCGACGCAGATCAAGACCGGGCAGGCGCTGTCGGCGCAGGCCTGGATTGTCGAAGGGCTCGGCGGCAACACGGCGCAGCACCCGTGGATGCGTGCGATGAGCGAGCGCCGGGCGATCTCGGGCCAGACGGTGGAGGCCACCGACGCCGCCGGGCTGGCGCAGCAGCTGGTGGTCAACAGCGTGCCCATCACCGACGCCGGCTCGAAGGTGCGCGGGTGCCTGGCGACGTTCAGCGACGTGTCGCAGTTGCACCGCGCCAACGTGGCGCTGCGCAAGGCGATGACGGAGTTGTCGACGTCGCAGCAGCAGGTGCAGCGCCAGAACGCCGAGCTCAAGCGCCTGGCCACGCGCGACCCGCTCACGGGCTGCCTGAACCGGCGTGCCTTCACCGAAAGCTACGAGCACCTGTTCGCTGGCGCGCAGGCCACGGCCATGCCGCTGAGCTGCATCGTGCTGGACATCGACTTCTTCAAGAAGGTCAACGACAACCACGGCCACAGCGTGGGCGACCGGGTGATCCAGGAAGTGGCGCGCAACCTGACCGAGGCGTCCCGCGCCGCCGACCTGGTGTGCCGCTACGGCGGCGAGGAGTTCTGCGTCGTGCTGCCGGGGGTGGACACCCGCGACGCGCGTGCCTACGCGGAGCGTGTGCGAGCGCGCATCGAACGGGCCTGCGGCCCGGCCATCCGCGAGGTGCCGGACATGGTGGTCACGGTGAGTATCGGCGTCGCGACGCTGACCCCGCAGGTCACGACCACGCTGGAGCTGATCGACCGCGCAGACCAGTCGCTCTACCGCGCCAAGCGCGACGGGCGCAACCGCGTCGAGGCCTACGCCGAGCCCGCTCCAATGCCCGAATCCGCCGCCGCTTAGGC
>JAHECD010000120.1 GCA_024641945.1 Rubrivivax sp.
ATGGCGGAGTGGACGGGACTCGAACCCGCGACCCCCGGCGTGACAGGCCGGTATTCTAACCAACTGAACTACCACTCCGCGTGGCCGGCAGCTTCCGGATGACTCCGCAAGCGCTGCCGAAACTTGGCGTCCCCTAGGGGATTCGAACCCCTGTAATCACCGTGAAAGGGTGGTGTCCTAGGCCTCTAGACGAAGGGGACTCAAACTCTTTCCACTTCCGAACGGCGCTTGATTGGTGGAGGTAAGCGGGATCGAACCGCTGACCTCTTGCATGCCATGCAAGCGCTCTCCCAGCTGAGCTATACCCCCGATCTTGCGATCTCCAGGCCAGCGCCGTTCAGTCGAGCCTCAAATTATAGCCCGACAATTCAGACGTGCTGCAACCGCTGCAGCACCGTGTCGCGCGGGAACAGCGCCAGCACGGCATCGATCGACGGCGTCTGGGGCCGCCCGCAAACCAGTACACGCACCGCAGGTGCCAGCTGCGGCATCTTCAGCGCATGCGCCGCCAGCGTCTCCTTCATGGCCTGCGCGATCGACGCCTTGTCCCAGTCGACCGCAGCAAGCCGGTCGCGCAGCGTGCGCAACGCCGGCTTGACGGCCTCGCCGACATGCGCCTGGACATCCGCCGGCAAAGGCGCCACGGGCACAAAGAGCATCTCGATCCAGTCGGTCAGTTCGACCACCGTGTTGCACCGGTCCTTGAACAGCGCACAGGCGCGTGCCAATTGATCGGCGTCCGTCGTGGCCACAGCGCGCGCGGCCAGCTGCCGCGCCACGAGGCCCGCCAGGCGTGCGTCGTCGGCCACCTTGATGTAATGCGCGTTGACCCACGCCAACTTGGCCGGATCCCATTGGGCGGGGCTGCGAGACAGATGCGAGCCGTCGAACCAGGCCACCATCTGTTCGCTCGAAAAGAGTTCTTCGTCGCCATGGCTCCAACCGAGCCGCGCCAGGTAATTCAGCATCGCCTCGGGCAGGTAGCCGGCCTCCTCATACGCCGTCACGCTGACGGCACCACGACGCTTGCTGAGCTTCAGGCCGTCTTCGCCCAGGATGATCGGACAGTGGCCGAACTGCGGAAGCGGCACGCCAAGTGCGCGGAAGATGTTGATCTGCCACGGGGTGTTGTTGACATGCTCGTCGCCGCGAAACACGTGGGTGATCCGCATGTCCCAATCGTCCACGACGACGGCAAAGTTGTAGGTGGGTACGCCCAGCGCGCCGGCATCGTTCGAGGTGCCCTCGGCGGCCGGCCGAAGGATGATGAGGTCGTCGATCTCGCGATTGCCGATCGTGATCGGGCCCTTGACGAGATCGTCCCACGTCACGTCGCCATCGACCGGGTTGCAAAAGCGCACGACCGGGTTCACACCCACGGGAATGGCCGGCAGGGCTTTGCCCGGCTCGGGACGCCAGCGCCGGTCGTAGTGGGTCTTTTCCCCGCGTGCACGCTGTGCTTCGCGCATCGCGTCCAGCTCATCCGGCGTGCAGTAGCAGCGGTAGGCGTGACCCGCGGCGATGAGTTGCTCGGCAACAGCGTGATAGCGCGCAAGGCGCTGCATCTGGTAGACCGGCCCCTCGTCGTAATCGAGACCGAGCCATCGCATCGAGGCGAGGATCTGGTCGACCGAATCCTGCGTCGAACGTGCGACGTCGGTGTCCTCGATACGAAGCACGAATTGCCCGCCATGGTGGCGCGCGTACGCCCAGGAAAACAACGCAGTGCGCGCGGTGCCGAGGTGCAGGAAGCCCGTGGGCGACGGGGCGATCCGGGTGCGAACGGCCGTCATGCGCTCAAGGCATCCAGGCCGCGTGCCAGATCGACTTTGAGGTCTTCGACATCTTCCAGCCCGACGCCCAGGCGGATCATGTTCTGCCCGATGCCCGCCGCATTGCGCTGCTCTTCGGTCAATCGGCCGTGCGTGGTGCTTGCCGGGTGCGTGATGATCGAGCGCACATCGCCGAAGTTGGCAGCGATGCTGCAAATTCGGGTGGCATCGACCACGGCAAACGCCTGGTCGCGCCCACCTTTGACATTGAAGGCCAGCACGGCACCCCCATGGCCATCTTGCTGGCGCATCGCCAGTTCATGTTGAGGGTGGGACGGCAACCCGGGGTGGAAGACGCGATCGACCGCGGGGTGGGATTCGAGCCAACGCGCCAGCGCCAGCGCCCTGTCGCTCTGCGCACGCACACGCAAGTTGAGCGTCTCCATGCCCTTGGAAACGATCCACGCATTGAACGGCGACAGGCTCATGCCCGCGCTGCGCATCACGGGCACGAACTTCTCCTCGACCATCGCCTCCGGCGCGCAGAGGGCACCGGCATTGATGCGTCCCTGGCCGTCGAGAAACTTGGTGCCCGAGTGCATCACGATGTCGGCGCCGAATTTGACCGGCTGCTGCAGCGCCGGCGAACACATGCAGTTGTCCACCGCCAGCAGGGCGCCGGCGTCGTGTGCCATGTCGGCCAGCGCGCGGATGTCGCAGACCTCGGTCATCGGGTTCGTCGGCGTCTCGGCGAACAGCAGCCGGGTATTCGGCTTCAATGCGGCCTTCCACTGCGCCAGGTCGGTCTGGCTGACGAAGGTCGACTCCACACCGAACTTGCCGAACTCGCCCTGCAGCAGCCGGATGGTCGCGCCGAAAACGCTGCGCGAGCAGATCACGTGGTCGCCGGCCTTGAGCAGGCCCATCACCATCAGCAGGATCGCGCCCATGCCGCTGCTGGTGCCGATGCAGCCGGTGGTGCCTTCCAGGGCCGCCAGTCGGCGCTCCATGATCGTGACGTTGGGGTTGGAGAACCGGCTGTAGACGAAGGCATCCTCCTCGTACGCAAAGCGGCGCGCCGCCGTGCGTGCATCCGGGTGGACGAAGCAGCTGGTCAGGAACAGCGCTTCGGAGTTCTCGCCCCACTGCGAAGGCGGCAGGCCCTCGCGCACCGCCAGCGTCTCGAGCCGTGCATCGGCCGGCAGGTCGACCCTGGGCAGGCCCTTCTTCTCGCTCATCGTGTCACTCCTGTGCCGTGCCCAGCGCGAGACGGCTGCGCGCAGAGTCTTCTTCATCCTCCGCCTGAGCGCGCCGCTGCGTTTCGATGGCAGCGAAGTCGTCGGCGGTCACGTCGCCCGTGATGTAGCGGCCGTCGAAACAACTGGCCTCGAAACCGTCGAGCTTGGGATTCAACGCCTTGACCACGCGCTTCATCGCATCCACCTCCTGATACACCAGCGCATCGGCGCCGATGTACTGGCGGATCTCCTCGATGGTGCGGCCATGCGCGATCAGCTCTTCCTTGGTCGGCATGTCGATGCCGTAGACGTTGGGGTGGCGCACGGGCGGCGCGGCCGATGCCATGTAGACCTTGCGGGCCCCGGCCTCGCGTGCCATCTGGACGATCTCCTTGCTCGTCGTACCGCGCACGATGGAGTCATCGACCAGCAGTACGTTGCGGCCCTTGAATTCGAGCCCGATCGCATTCAACTTCTGGCGCACGCTCTTCTTGCGCACACCCTGCCCCGGCATGATGAAGGTGCGGCCCACGTAGCGGTTCTTGACGAAGCCTTCGCGGTACGGCTTGCCGATGCGGTGAGCCAGTTGCATCGCGCTCGGGCGGCTCGACTCGGGGATCGGGATCACGACGTCGATCTCGTTCGGTGGCATCGTCGAGATCAGGCGCTGAGCAAGTGTCTCGCCCAGGTTGAGCCGCGCCTGGTAGACCGAGACACCGTCCAGCACGGAATCCGGACGCGCGAGATAGACATACTCGAACATGCAGGGGTTCAACGTCGGGCGCGCAGCGCATTGGCGGCTGTGGATACGGCCCTCGAGGTCGATGAAGATGGCCTCGCCAGGGGCCACGTCGCGCGTCAGCTTGTGTCCCGTGCCCTCGAGCGCCACCGACTCGCTGGCCACCATCACATCCCGTCCGCCGTCTTCGGCGCTGCCCTCGCCGAAACACAGCGGGCGAATGCCGAACGGGTCGCGGAAGGCGAGCAATCCATGCCCGGCGATCAGCGCGATCACCGCGTAGGAGCCTTTCACGCGTTGGTGCACGGCCGACACCGCCTTGAACACCTCGTCCGGCGTGAGCGGCAGGTCACGCGCGGCTTGCTCGAGCTCGTGCGCGAGGATGTTGATCAGCACCTCCGTATCGCTCTGGGTATTGATGTGGCGGCGGTCGACGGCGAAGAGCTCCGCCTTGAGCGCGTGGGCGTTCGTCAGATTGCCGTTGTGGACCAGCACGATGCCGAAAGGCGCGTTCACGTAGAACGGCTGCGCCTCCTCTTCGCTGTACGCATTGCCGGCGGTCGGGTAGCGCACCTGGCCCAGGCCCACGGTGCCGGGCAATGCCCTCATGTTGCGGGTGCGGAACACATCGCGCACCATGCCGCGCGCCTTGTGCATGAAACATTTCGTGCCCTGCATCGTCACGATGCCGGCGGCGTCCTGCCCGCGGTGCTGCAACAGGAGCAGCGCGTCGTAGATCAGCTGGTTGGCGGGCGCCTTGGAGAGGACGCCGACGATGCCGCACATGGTTGAGCCGTTTCCTAGGTGTCTGTCACGCTGGCAGCCATTGCGCCAGCTCCGCCGGCAGCAGAGGCTTGATTCCCTGCACCGTGACGGCCAGCCATTGCGCGCCGACCGATTCCTTCCACGCCGGTGATTGTGCCGCGGGCGTGAGCGTCACGACCGTCGCGGCCGCCAACAGCACGACCGCGCCTCGAACAAGGCCGAAGGCACCGCCGAGCATGCGGTCGGGCACGGTCAGCGGCGTCGCGGAGATCAGCAACCTCACGAGACGGGCCAGCAGGCTCCAGGCCAGCAAGGCGCCGAGAAAGCAGGCCAGCACGGCCGCCGAGTGATTGATCGCCGATCCTGGCGAGCCCACGGGAATGTGCGGCGCGGCCACCGGCGCATACCAGACGGCGGCGAAATACGCCACGATCCACCCGGCCAGTGACATCAACTCGAAGACCAATCCGCGAAACAGGCCGACCACCACCGACAGTGCCAGCACCGCAAGCAGCGCGGCGTCGACCCAGTGCAACGGCCCGATCACAACGTCAGCACCGCGCCAGGAAGTTTGGCGGCCTTGAGCCGTGCCAGGACCTTGACGGCCTCGTCGTTCGATTCGAACGGACCGATGCGCACACGGGTGCGCTTGCCACCGTCGGTGTCGATGACCTGGGTATAGGTCTTCAGGCCGAGCTTCTCGACACGCAGACGAACGTCGCGTGCGACAGTGGCATCAGCGAAGGCGCCCACCTGAACCACGTACCGGGCGGCCGTGGCGGGCGTCGGCAGCGGCGAAGGTGCGGCAACGGGTGGCTTCGCCGGTGGCACGACCATCGGCACCGGCGTTGGCGCCGGCGATGGCGCCTCTCTTGCAGGATCGGGCTTTGACGCCGGCTTCTTGTCTGCTGTTGGGGGGTTGGGCGGCAGTTCCTTTGGCGCAGCCTGGGGCACAGGCGGGGCCGCCGGCTCCGACATTGCACGCGCCGACGCATCGGGCCCGCTACCCGACGCTGTGCGCGCGGCCGTTCTTGGCGGGACGGCCAGCGGCGCGACGCCGTCCTTGCGTGGGATCTCGATCGGAATGTCCACCGGAATTGGGCGCGGTTGGGTCTCGAACAACAGCGGAAATGCGATGACCCCGATGGCCAGCAACACGGCCGCGCCGATCAGGCGGCGACGCGCGCTGACCCGTGCCTGCTGCACGACGCCAGCGTCACCCGGCGGCGAGGCCATGGGTTGTTTGCGCTTCAGGAAAGACGGCAGTGCCATGCGACAAGGTATCGCGGCGGCAACTCGTGCCGGCAGGGTCAGCCGACGTGTGGGGCGCTGCGCTGAGGCAGGCCTTCCTTCAATACGCCGCCCACGGTGTAGAAGGATCCAAAGACCACGATTCTATCAGCGGGGTCGGCGGTCCCCAGGGCCAGGCGCAGCGCCGCAGCGGGGCTCCCATGGCATTGCGCCGTCGACTTCGACCCGGCAGGCGCCACCTGTTGCCACACTGCCAGCAACTCGTCGGCCGACGCTGCGCGCGGTGTGTCCAAAGCGCAGAAATGCCAGTGGTCCACAAGCGGCGCCATGCGGGCCAGCAGCGTACCAATCTCCTTGTCGCGCATGGCCCCGAACACGGCATGGGTTGCCGGGTAGAAGCCCATCTGGTCGAGATTGACGGCCAGGGCGGCCACCGACTGCGGGTTGTGCGCGACGTCGAGCACGAGCGTCGGCTGGCCCGGTACGATCTGGAAGCGGCCTGGCAGATCCACCACGGCAAGCCCCGTGCGCACCGCCTGCACGGCGATCGGCAGGCGCGCGCGCAACGACTCCAGCGCCGCCAGCGCGCCCGACGCATTGACCAACTGGTTGGCGCCACGAAGCGCCGGGTAGGCCATGCCGTTGATGCGACGGCCGCGGCCGCTCCAGTTCCATTGCTGCCGATCGCCGGAATGATTGAAATCGCGCCCGACGAGCCAGAGATCGGCGCCGATCGCTCCGGCATGCTCGATCACGCTGCGGGGCGGCACCGGGTCACTCACGATGGCCGGCTTGCCGGCGCGCATCACCTGGGCCTTTTCCATCCCGATGCGCTCACGGTCGGGGCCAAGGTATTCGACATGATCGATGTCGATGCTCGTGATCACGGCGCAGTCGGTGTCGATGGTGTTCACGGCGTCGAGCCGGCCGCCGAGCCCCACTTCGAGGATCACCAGATCCAGCGGCGCGCTGGCCAGCGCACGCAGGATCGCCAGCGTCGTGAATTCGAAATAGGTCAGCGGCGTATCGCCACGCGCCATTTCCACCGCCTCGAAGTGCGGCAGCAATTCGGACGCATCGACCGGCGCACCGCCGATGCGGCAACGCTCTTCGAAGTGCACGAGGTGGGGCTTGATGTACAGCCCGACGCGGTATCCTGCCTGCAGCGCGATCGACTCCAGCATCGCGCAGGTGGACCCCTTGCCGTTCGTGCCGGCCACGGTGATCACTGGCACCTCGAACTTCAGGCCCAGCCGATCGCGCAGTGCGTTCACGCGCTCGAGCGACAGATCGATCGATTTGGCGTGCAGGCGCTCGCAGTGCGAGAGCCACGCCTCGAGCGTGGTCGGCAAGTTCACTGCGGCGAGCCGGTTGCGGTTCAGGCGACGGCGTCGGCGCTCTGGCGCTGCAACATGGCGAGCGAGCGAGCGATGGTGGCGCGCAACTCGCGACGGTCGACGATCATGTCGATCGCGCCCTTGCCCATCAGGAATTCCGACCGCTGGAAACCTTCGGGCAGCTTCTCGCGCACCGTATTCTCGATCACGCGCGGCCCGGCAAACCCGATCAACGCCTTCGGCTCGGCGATCACGATGTCGCCGACAAACGCGAAGCTCGCCGACACGCCACCCATCGTCGGATCGGTCAGCACACTGACATAAGGCAGCTTCGCCTTCGACAGGTGGGTCAGCGACGCGTTGGTCTTCGCCATCTGAAGCAAGCTCAGCAGACCTTCCTGCATGCGCGCGCCGCCCGTCGCGGTGAAGCTCACGAAGGGCACCTTTTGCTCGATGGCCGTCTCCACGCCGCGCACGAAACGCTCGCCCACCACCGAGCCCATCGAGCCCCCCATGAAGTCGAACTCGAAACACGCCGCCACCAGCGGCACGCTCATCACCGAGCCGCCGACGACCACGAGCGCGTCGGTCTCGCCCGTGGTCTCGAGCGCAGCCTTCAACCGCTCTGGATATTTCTTCGAATCGCGGAACTTGAGTGCGTCGACCGGCAATACCTCCTGGCCGATCTCGTAGCGCCCCTCGGCATCGAGAAAGGCGTCCAGCCGCGCGCGTGCGCCGATGCGGTGGTGGTGCGCGCACTTGGGGCAGACATTGACGTTCTGCTCGAGGTCGGTTTTGTAGAGCACCGATTCACATTCGGGGCATTTGACCCAAAGCCCTTCGGGAACCGTGCGCCGCTCGCTCGGATCGGTCTGCTGGATCTTCGGCGGCAGGAGTTTGTCGAACCAACTCATCACATGCTCCTTCTCACTGCGCGTCCAGGGCGGCGCGGATCTCGGCCATGAACGCACGCGCCGCGTCCGGCGCATTGTCGCGCGACTGCGTTTCGAGAATCTGCACCAGCCGGCTGCCGATCACCACCGCATCGGAGACATCGGCCACGGCACGTGCCGTGGCCGCGTCGCGGATTCCGAAACCCACCCCCACCGGCACCTTCACGTGCTGGCGGATTCGCGGCACGGCTTGGGCCACGCCCGCGATATCCAGGTGGCCAGCGCCCGTCACGCCCTTGAGCGACACGTAGTACACATAACCCGTGGCGATGCGCCCAACGTCGCGAATGCGTTGCTCGGTCGACGTGGGTGCCAGCAGGAAGATCGGATCCAGCCCCTTGGCATGCAGACGCGCCGCGAAGGCCTCGCATTCCTCGGGCGGATAGTCGACAACCAGCACGCCGTCGACGCCGGCCTCGGCAGCGTTGGCGACAAAGGCGCCCTCGCCCATGCGCTGGTCGTAGCGCTCGAGCGGGTTGGCGTAGCCCATCAGCACGACGGGTGTCGTCGTATTGACGACGCGGAATTCACGCACCCAGTCGAGCACGTGACGAAGGCCGACGCCGTGCGCCAGGGCGCGCTCACTCGCCTTCTGGATGACCGGCCCGTCGGCCATCGGGTCGGAGAAAGGCACGCCAAGCTCGATGATGTCGGCACCGCCTTCGGCCAGTGCGTGCATCACCGCGACGGTCGATTCGGGGTACGGGTCGCCCGCCGTCACGTAGGGGATCAACGCCTTGCGGCCGGCCGTCCTGAGCGACGCAAACACGTTGGAGATGCGGCTCATCGCAGCACCTCCACCACTGGCGGCCCGCCCTTGACGCCCTGGCCCCGGCACGACGGGCGGCAGAAGAATTCGGCGCCGGAAAGATCCGCCACGGTGCCGATGTCCTTGTCCCCGCGCCCGGAGAGGTTGACCAGCAGACGTTGGTCGGGCCGCATCGTCGCGGCAAGCTTCATCGCATAGGCCACGGCATGGCTCGACTCGAGTGCCGGGATGATGCCCTCGGTTCGGCACAGGCGATGGAAGGCGGACAGTGCCTCGGCATCTGTGATGCCCACGTACTCGGCGCGGCCGATGTCCTTGAGGTAGGCATGTTCGGGCCCGACGCCAGGGTAGTCCAGTCCGGCCGAGATCGAATGCGTCTCGGTGATCTGGCCGTTCTCGTCCTGCAGCAGATAGGTGCGGTTGCCGTGCAACACGCCGGGGCTGCCGGCCGACAGCGATGCCGCGTGTTTGCCACTCTCGAGCCCCTCGCCGGCGGCCTCGACGCCGATCAACCGGGTCGCTTCGTGCTTGATGTACGGGTAGAAGATGCCCATCGCGTTGCTGCCGCCGCCGACGCAGGCGATCACGGCGTCCGGTTGCCCGCCTGCCAATTCGGGCATCTGCCACAGGCACTCTTCGCCGATCACGCTCTGGAAGTCGCGCACCATGGTCGGATAAGGGTGCGGGCCAGCCACGGTGCCGATGATGTAGAACGTATTCTCGACGTTCGTGACCCAGTCGCGCAGCGCCTCGTTCAGAGCGTCCTTGAGAGTCCTGCTTCCGCTTTCGACCGGCACCACCCTGGCGCCGAGGAGGTGCATGCGGTAGACGTTTGGCGACTGCCGCTTGATGTCCTCGCTGCCCATGTAGACCACGCATTCCATGCCGTAGCGAGCGCAGATCGTCGCTGTCGCCACGCCATGCTGGCCGGCGCCCGTCTCGGCGATCACGCGGGGCTTGCCCATGCGCCGTGCAAGCAGCGCCTGGCCGATCGTGTTGTTCACCTTGTGCGCGCCGGTATGGTTGAGATCCTCGCGCTTGAGGTAGATCTGCGCACCGCCGATCTCGCGGCTCATGCGGTCAGCGTGATAGATCGGGCTCGGGCGGCCGACAAAATGCTTGAGTTCGTGGCGGAACTCGGCCATGAAGGCCGGATCGGCCCGCGCCTCGTCGTAGGCCACACGCAACTCGTCGAGCGCATGGATGAGGGTCTCGGCGACGAACGTGCCGCCGTAGGGCCCGAAGTGCCCGCGGGCATCGGGTTGTTGGTAGTTCAGCATGATTTCACTCGTTGGGATTCAGCGCCAGCTGCGCATCGACATTGCGCACCGCCTGGCAGAACCGGCGCATCAGCCCGGCATCCTTGATGCCCTTGGCCGACTCCACGCCGGAGCTCACGTCAACGGCCCAAGGCCGGACGCGAAGCACCCCATCGGTCACGTTTGCAGGATTCAACCCACCAGACAAAACGACCGGAAGGGGCACGGCGAGTGGAATGAGAGACCAATCGAATGCCTTCCCGCCCCCGCCATAGCCATCGACATGCGCGTCGAGCAGCAACGCCTGGGCGTCGTGAAATTGACTCGCCAAGTCTAGCAAATCGATGTGGGCACCCATGCGAACGGCCCGCAGATAGGCCCGTCCCGCATCGCGGCATTGCTCGGCCGTCTCGTCACCATGGAATTGGATCAGCGCGTGGGGCACTTCGCGAAGGCCGGCAGACAGATCGCCGGCCGTGGCGTTGACGAAGAGCAGCACCGGTGTGACGAACGGCGGCAGGCGACGCGCCAGTTCACCGGCCCGTGCCGGCGTCACGGCGCGCGGGCTTCGTGTGTACAGCACGAAGCCGATCGCATCGGCACCCGCGGCGACGGCGTCGTCGACGTCGGCTTCGCGGGTCAGGCCACAGATCTTGATGCGCGTGCGGTTCATGGCCGCGCGCCGCCCTGGGGCTCAGGGCAGCCAGTCGGCAGCCGGCGTGTGATCGGGGATCTCATGCCGAGCATCGTAGTACGGCCCGGCAAAGTACAGCCCGTCAGGCGCAAAGGTGGGCGCCGCCACGCTGCGGGTGCGCGCGGCAAGCACCTGCGCCATCCACGCGACCGGACGGCTTCCGGAGCCCACCGCCACCAGGCAACCCATCAGGTTGCGAACCATGTGGTGCAGGAAGGCACTGGCGTCGAAGTCGAAGCGCCAGTAAGCCCCGTGACGCCGGATTTCGATGGCGCGCATCGTCTTGACTGGCGAGCGCGCCTGGCATTCCGACGACCGGAACGACGAAAAGTCGTGCTCGCCGAGCAGACAGGCGGCCGCCGCCCGCATCGCGTCGCCATCGAGGGCGCGGAAGACCCAGCCACAGCGGCCGTGCTCCAGCGACGGTCGAACAGGGGACTCGAGCAGAAGGTAGCGGTAGCGACGTCCGCGCGCGCTGTTGCGCGCATGGAAATCCGGCGCCACCTGCATGCACCATTGCACGGCGATGCCGGCATCGAGGTAGCGATTGGTGCCGCGCACCCACGAAAACGCATCCCGTCCGACGGGCGCGTCGATGTGGACCACCTGGTTCAACGCATGCACGCCAGCGTCCGTGCGCCCGGCGCAAACGGTGCGGACCCGCTGCGCGGCGAATGCGGAAAGCGCACTTTCGAGCCGGTCCTGCACGGCGCGTCCATCGGTCTGCGATTGCCACCCGTGATAGCGGTGGCCGTCGTATGCAATACCCAGCGCGATGCGGCGGCACGCGGCCGCCGCAACGGGCTCGTCAGCCAAGGCTGTCCAGCATGTTCTGGGCCTTGGACTTCATTGCGCCGTCGGCTTGCGCAATGACTTCCTCCAGGAGGTCACGCGCGCCCTCGAGATCACCGATCTGTCGGAATTCGTCCGCCAGATCGAGCTTGCGCTCGAGAGGATCGGCGTTGTCGTTGAAGCGCGAATCCGGCTCGTCGGGCAGATCGAAGTCGACATACGCCGAGTCGACCTTCGACGAAGGTCCGGCATTGTCCGGCGGCAGCGTCACATCGGCACCGACACCCGAGGTCGATGGGGAGTCGAGATCGAGCGAGATGTCGCCCAGGTCGAAATCGATCCCCTCTTCCGCCGGCGCGGCGGCACTCGCTGCCGCGGCAGGCGCAGGCGCCATCGGCGGCGGCAAAGTCGGCACGTCGTCTTCCACCTCGCCATCCAGCGGCGGCAGCGTGGCATCGAAACCAGGCACGGACGGCGAAGGCTCGCTCGGGGCCGTGTAGGGTTGTGTGACTTCCATCAGGTTCTGCAGGGCGCCCGGCTCCGAGGGCACCGGATCGTCGAATCCGAGGTCGATGTCGAGATCGATCCCCGACTGCGACGTCGGAGCATCGTCGACGAGTCCCTGTGACATGTTGAAGTTGGAAGGCGACGGCATCACCGACTGGGGCATCGTGCTCGCACCCAGCGGCTCGATGATCCTGTCGCCGTCGCGAACCACGGCGTCAGGCGCACCGCCCGGCTTGTAGAGCGGATTCTCCGGATCGATGCCCCGGCCGAGTTCCTGCGCTTTCGCCCAGTCCTCACCGTTGCCGGCCGTCAGGGCATACAGCTGTGTCGCCAGCAGTTCGAAGCCCTTGGTGTCGCGGCGCTTGGCGTACACCTCGAGCAACTTGGTTCGGATCGCAAGTCGATCCGGCGTCGACCGCATCGCTTCTTTCAGAATTTCTTCGGCTTGCAGGTCTCGTCCATAGGCCAGATAGACGTCGGCCTCGGCCACCGGGTCGACGTCGCCGATGGCATCGAGCTGGCTGAGCGAATAGCTCATCGACGACGAGTTCGCAGTCGACGAATTCGTCCCGCCGGCTTCGTGCGTGTCCACGCGTTGACCGCCGCTGGCACCGAAGAACGAGTCGGGCTGCAAACGACTCTCGAGGAAAGACGTCTCGCCGGCTGCCTTGCGTGCACGCCCGCGAAGGCGGTAGACCCCCACACCGGCCAGCAACAGCGCAAGCACGCCGGCACCGGGCAACGCCAGCGGGCTCTCGAGAAGACTGTCGATGAATCCGGGCTCGTCGCCTTCCGCGACCGGCGGCGCGGCCTTCGTCGGCGCAGCGGCCGTCACCGTGGGTGCTGGCGCAGGCGCAGGCGCAGGCGCAGGTGCCGGTGCCGGTGCCGGTGCCGGTGCCGGTGCCGGTGCCGGTGCCGGTGCCGGTGCCGGTGCCGGTGCCGGTGCCGGTGCTGGTGCTGGTGCTGGTGCTGGTGCCGGTGCCGGCGCAGCTGCGCCTTGGAGCTTCTTCAACTCGTCGACATTGCGCGACAGCTCTGCCATGCGCGTGGCCGCATCCTTCTTGGCGGCTTCAGTGGAGATCTTGGCCTCGGGCGCGGACTTCACTGCGCCTTGCGACAGTTTGAGCTTGTCGGGTGTCGGCGCCGCCGCCTGCTTGCGGTCCTCGACGGCAGCCTGGACCTTGCCACTGGCCTGTCGAGCCGGTGCATCTGCAGCGGCCGGTACGCCCGCGGCCAGCCGTTGGCGATACGCATTGAAATCGGCGCTCTGCGCCTGGATCACCTCGCGCGCCTCGCCGGCCGGAATGGCACGGGTATCGTCGGCGGACGGCATCTTCAGTACCGTGTCCGCCCGCAGGCGGTTCATGTTCGAGTTGATGAAGGCCTGGGGATTCGCCCGGAACAACGCGACCAGCATCTGATCGAGCGACACGCCTCCAGGCTGGTTGCGCTCGGCGATGGCGCTCAGCGTATCCCCTGACCGTACCTTGACCTCAGTGGCGGCCACACGGCTCGCTGTTGCCGGCGCTGGCGCTGGCGCCGCTGGTGGACGTGCCGCAGGGCGCGTCGCGGGGCGCGGCGCCGGC
>JAHECD010000211.1 GCA_024641945.1 Rubrivivax sp.
CGATTCAGCCGCCATTCACCCCGCTGTTCGGCGGTTCGGCGGTGTCGGGCGTCCGCAGAATGAACGAGAGCACGTCAAGCCCACCCACCTCGACCCCCCGTCGACCCCTTGGACACCCTCTCGACCCCATCGATGCCTGCCGCTGCCACCCGGCATGCGTGGCGCCTCGTCGCGGCGGTTGCCCCATGACCCAACCGAACATCCTCATCGTCGACGACGACCCGGGCGCCGTGCAGGTGCTCGCCGGCATCCTGGGCGATCTGGGCGAACTCTTCGTGGCCACCCATGGCGCCGAAGCGCTCGAGATCATTGCCGCCGGACCGCCGGACCTGGTGCTGCTCGACGCCAACATGCCGGGGCTCAGCGGCTTCGACGTCTGCGCAAGGCTCAAGGCCGATCCGGCGACGGCGGAGATCCCGGTCATCTTCATCACCGCCACCGGCACGGCCGATTCCGAGGTGTCGGGATTCGACGCCGGCGCCGTGGACTTCATCACCAAGCCGGTCGTGAGCCAGACCGTGCGCGCGCGGGTGAAGACGCAGCTCAAGCTGAAGCAGCTTGCCGACGAACTGCGCCAAAGTGCAACACGCGATGCGCTCACCGGTCTGGGCAATCGCCGCCGATTCGACGAGATGATGGTCCGAGAAGTCGCCATCGCGCACCGTTCGGGCACGCCGCTGACGTTGATGATCTTCGACATCGATCATTTCAAGGCCTACAACGACCACTACGGCCATCCGCAGGGCGACGCCTGCCTGCGGTCGGTTGCGTTGGCGATTGCCGACGCCTGCCTCCGGCCGGCGGACCTGGTGGCACGCATCGGCGGCGAAGAATTTGCCGCCCTGCTGCCACAGACGCTGCTGGCCGATTCCGCCACGGTCGCCATGCGGGTCCTCGACGCGGTCGCCGCGCTGGCATTGCCGCATCGCGGGGTCGGCCCGTCAGCAAATGTGAGCTTGAGCCTGGGCGCCGCGACATTGATGGGCCTCGGCCGACGGGGTGCGGTCGACGCGTCGCTGCGGGAGTGTGGTGCGCAGATTGCGACCGAGAAGTCGCTCTCCGATCGCCTGGTCCGCATCGCCGATCTGGCGCTCTACGAAGCCAAGCGGGCCGGGCGCAACCGCGCGTATGCGGCCGAAGCGGACGCCGCCGGTACATCGTCGCGGCAGTTCCTGCTGGCCATGCCGTCGCCTCAAGCCGTCGGTGTCGAATGAGCGCGTGGCGACGCCACGCATGCCGACTGCTGGAGCCCGCGTGCCGGCCATTCGTACTCTCTTGAGCGGCCGCGGCTCGTGGGTGGTCTGGGCCACCGCCGCAGCCGGCGTGCTGCTGTCGATCGCCGCCGCCGCCTGGCAGGCACGCAGCAACGCCGATCGCCTGAACGACACGCTGCGCGACGAAACCGAACGTGTCGCCGATCTGATCAGCGACCGGGTCAAGCGCCTTGAATATGGGTTGCTCAGTGCGCGCGGCCTGGCGCTCGGCATCGGGTGGGACAAGCTGTCGCGCGAAGCTTTCGTGCGTTATGCGGCATCGCGCAACATCGACCACGAATTCCCCGGCGCACGCGGCGTGGGTGTCATCCGGCGTGTTCGACCCGAGCAGGAGGCCGCCTTTTCGACGGGCGCAGCGGCCGACGGCTGGCCCGATTTCGCCATTCGTGCGCTGGCGCCACACGGTGACGAACGATTCGTGATCCAGTACATCGAGCCGGTGGACCGCAACCGGCAGGCGGTGGGGCTGGACATCGGCTCCGAGGCCAACCGCCGGCGCGCCGCCAACGACGCGCTGCGCACCGGCCAGGCCACCCTGACCGGCCCGATCACGCTCGTGCAGGCCAGCGGAAAGCCGCGTGCAGGTTTCCTGATCCTGCTGCCCGTCTACCCCGACCCGGTGACTGCCGTCGACACCAGCAACCGCGCCGCCCGGGCCTTGGGGTGGACCTATGCACCGCTGGTCATCGACGAGGTACTCGCCGCATTGGGGCTCGACGTACAGACGTATCGACTGACCATTGCCGACGTCGATGGCACCACCACGACACCCTTCTACGATTCGTCCGACACGACCTCCGAGGTCACGGAATTTCGCTCCACCACCGAGCGTGCGGTGGCCGGTCGCATCTGGCGCGTCGATGTGCAGGCGCTCCCCACCTTCTTGGCCGCGCAGCATTTCGTGGCCCCGTCGACAGTCGGGCTGCTCGGACTGCTGCTCACCTTTCTGGCGGCCGCCACGCTGGTGGCCTGGAACCGTGCCCGGGCCCACGCGCTGGCTTTGGAGGCGGAGCGTGAACAGCGGGCCGTTGCGATGCAGATCAGCCACGATGCCATCGTCATGGCCGACGCCGACGGCCTCATCACCGACTGGAACGACGGTGCGCAAACCCTGTTCGGCTATCACAGGGCCGAGGTGCTGGGGCGGGGGGTGGTGGAACTGCTGGTGCCCCCCGAACACCACGAACAGTCAAGCGCGCTGAGACTGCGTGTCAAGCAGGGCCACGGCGTGCCCGCCTTCGAGACCCAGCGGCTCGACCGCGACGGGCAGCTGATCGACGTATCGATGGCGGCCGTACCGCTGCCTCGCAAGGAGGGGCGTTTCACTGGCGTCTCGATCTCGATGCGCGACATCCGGCCAGCCAAGCAAGCCGAGCGTGCCGTCCAGCAACTGAACGCTTCGCTCGAGCTGCAGGTGGTGCAGCGCACGGCCCTGCTGGACACGGCCCAGCGCACGTTGCGCACGATGCTGGATGCCATGCCGTCGCAGATCGGCTACTGGGACACGGACCTGCGCAACCGGGTGGCCAACAGCGCCTACGGCACCTGGTTCGGGGTCGACGTGCAAGGTCTCGAGGGCCTGCACATGCGCGAGGTGATCGGCGAAGCACTCTATGCACAAAGCCTGCCGAAGCTCCAGGCGGCCCTGGCCGGCGAAAGGCAGACGTTCTATGAGCAGGCCGTCGACAAGGCCGACGGCTCGGGCAAGCGGCATGCGCAGGTGATCTACCTGCCCGATATCGTTAACGGCGAAGTGCAAGGTCTCTTCACGATGGTGCACGACGTGAGCGAGCTGATGGAAGGCCGCCAGCGGCTCGCGGCCGCGCTGCGCGACAGCCAGGCACTGCTGAGCACGCTGCAAGCCCACTCGCTGGTGTCCATTACCGACCGCACCGGGCGCATCGTCGAGGTCAACGACCATTTCTGCGCGGTCTCGAAATATTCGCGCGAGGAGCTGGTCGGCCAGACCCACCGCGTCGTCAACTCGCGTGTGCAGAGCCCCGCGTTCTGGGCCGAGATGTGGAAGACGATTTCCAGCGGGCGCTCGTGGCGCGGCGACGTCTGCAACCGCGCCAAGGACGGCAGCCTCTATTGGGTCGACAGCATCATCGCGCCGTTCGTCGGCGAGGACGGCCGGATCGAAAAATACGTGTCGATCCGCACCGACATCACACAGCGCAACGAATTCCGCGAACAACTGCTGCGCACCAACGAGCGCTTCGCGATCGCCGCGGCCGCGGCCGGGCTGGGGTTCTGGGACTTCGACGTCGCGCGCAACGCGACACGCTGGGACGACCAGATGTTCCGCCTGTTCGGCCACGCGGGCGG
>JAHECD010000121.1 GCA_024641945.1 Rubrivivax sp.
GCCGCCGGTGACGTCGAGGCAGGGGATGATGCGTTTGGCCAGCATGGTTCACAGCATACCCAAGGTCGAGGGGTTCGCTGAAAGGGCCGCCACCGCCTACCATCGCGGCCTCACCTCCACCAGCGTCGCCGCGAGCGCCGCACCACCATGAATCCAAATGCCCGCCAGGCCCTGCTCCCTGCCCTGCTTTTGCCGGCACTCGCTTTGCTGGTTTCCTGCGGTGGTGGCGGGGGCGACACACCCGCACCCACGGTCACGAGCGCCAGCATCGGCCCGTTGACCTATGGACAGACCGCGCTCGTGACCATCACCGGCACCGGGCTGGATGCCGATCTCAGCGTGTCATCGGCCGGCTGCAAGAACATGACCCGCAGCACGACGGCGCCGAATATCAGCTCGGCGACGACTGCGTACTACAGGTGCACGGTCAGCGCCGTCGGCGCCCAGTCGGTGGCGATCACCCGCACCAGCACCGCCACCACGCTGAATACGGCGGCCTACGCCGTGCCCGTGCCGCAGGTGACGATGACGGTCAGCAACGGCGGCTCGATCGCCGGCAGCATGGTCTACACACTCGCACCGGACAAGGCACCGATCACGGTCGACAACTTTCTCGCCTACGTGAACTCGGGCTTCTACGACGGCACGGTCTTTCACCGTGTCGTCAAGGGATTCGTGATCCAGGGCGGCGGCTTCCTGGCCGACGGCACGCAGAAAGCCACGACGATCGCGCCGATAACGCTCGAAGTCGGGAAGGGGTTGAGCAACGTCCAGTGGACTCTCGCGATGGCCCGCACGGCCGACCCCAACTCGGCCACCTCGCAGTTCTTCATCAACACGGTGGACAACGTGGCGCTGGACACCAGCGGCGGCGGTTATGCGGTCTTCGGCAGCGTGACGAGCAACACGGCGCTGGCGGCGGCGATCGAAAACGCAGCCTGCATGCCGCCAGGCTCGTTCTGCCAGCCGACGACGGCCATCGTCATCACCTCGGCAACACAGACGCGCTGAGCGCGCCGGCCGCCTGGCGCGCTCAGGCCATGCCGAGTTCGTCGGCGCGAGCCTGTGCGGCCACGAAATCGAGCGCGCCCGAGTAGATCGAACGTCCGCAGATGACACCCTCGACGCCTTCGTCCTCGACCGCGCAGAGCCGGTCGATGTCGGCCAGATCGGACAAGCCGCCCGATGCGATGACCGGGATGGTCAGGGCCTGTGCGAGCTTCACGGTGGCGTCGACGTTGATGCCGGTGAGCATGCCGTCGCGCCCGATGTCGGTGTAGATCACGCCTTCGACGCCGTAGTCCTCGAACTTCTTCGCCAGGTCGACCACCTCGTGGCCGGTGAGCTTGCTCCACCCGTCGGTGGCGACCTTGCCGTCCTTCGCGTCGAGCCCCACGATGATGTGGCCGCCGAAGGCCGAGCAGGCATCCTTGAGAAAGCCCGGGCTCTTGACCGCGGCCGTGCCGATGATGATGTAGCTGATGCCGTCGTCGAGATAACGCTCGATCGTGTCGAGGTCGCGGATGCCGCCCCCCAACTGCACCGGCACGGCGCCGTTCACTTCACGCAGGATCGCCTTCACCGCGCCCTCGTTCACCGGCTTGCCGGCGAAGGCGCCGTTCAGGTCGACGAGATGCAGGCGCCGCGCGCCGGCGTCGAGCCAGCGGCGCGCCATGGCGGCGGGGTTCAGCCCAAAAGTGGTGGCGACGTTCATGTCGCCCTGCTCGAGTCGGACGCACTTGCCGTCCTTCAGATCAATGGCCGGAATCAGCAGCATGGCTCGGGTGGAGCGAGGGGTTTGGAAGGACGCGGCGGAAGGCCGGAAACATCAGACGGGCGAGGCAATCAGGACGAGAGGAAGACAGGTCACGGGTTCCAGTCGAGAAAATTGCGGTACACGGCCAAGCCGTGATCGGCGCTCTTCTCGGGGTGGAACTGCGTGGCAAAAATGTTATCCCGTGCCACCGCACAGGTAAAGCGCTCGCCATAGTCGGTTTCACCCGCCGTGTGGCGCGGGTCAGACGGCGCCGTGAAGTAGCTGTGCACGAAATAGAACCACGCGGCGTCGGGCACGCCCCTCCACAGTGCATGTGGACGCTGCCAGACCTGGTTCCAGCCCATCTGCGGCACCTTGAACCGGCTGCCATCGGGCTGCAGGCGTCCGTCCAGTCGGAATCGTCTGACCTCGCCCGGCAGCACGCCCAGGCCCGGGGTGTCCTGCTCCTCGCTGTGGTCCAGCAACATCTGCATGCCCACGCAGACACCCATCAGCGGCTTGTTGGCCGCGGCATGCAGGACGGCATCCTTGAGTCCGGATTGGTGAAGTTCGCGCATGCAGTCGCGCATCGCCCCCTGACCGGGCAGCACCACACGCTCGGCGGCAAACACCTCCTCCGGGTTCGAAGTGACGATGACCCGGATATCGGCGCCTTGGGCCACATGCGCCACGGCCTGGGACACCGAGCGCAGGTTCCCCATGCCGTAGTCCACGACCGCAACGGTGCGGCTCATGGCGACACCTCGCCCGTGATGGACCGGATGCGATCCCCTGCCAGGACCTCGTCCAGCGGGATGCGGCCTGGCTCGGGGCTCATTTCAAAGGCTTCCCTTGGTGGATGGGATCACGCCCGCCGAGCGCGGGTCCGGCGTGAGCGCCATGCGCAGGGCACGCGCAAAGGCCTTGAACACGGTCTCGCACTGATGGTGCGCGTTGTCGCCCTTGAGGTTGTCGATGTGCAAGGTGACGAGCGCATGGTTCGAAAAGCCCTGGAAGAACTCGTAAGCCAGTTGCGTGTCGAACGCACCGATCATGCCGGCCCTGAAGGGCACGTCCATGTGCAGGCCGGGCCGGCCGGAAAAGTCGACGACCACGCGCGACAGCGCCTCGTCGAGCGGCACATAGGCGTGACCATAACGCGTGATGCCCTTCTTGTCGCCGACCGCCTGCGCCACCGCCTGGCCGAGCGTGATGCCCACGTCCTCGACGGTGTGGTGGCCATCGATGTGAAGGTCGCCGCGGGCCTCGATCTCGAGGTCGATCAGGCCGTGGCGCGCGATCTGGTCGAGCATGTGGTCGAAGAAGCCGATACCGGTGGCGAGCGCCGCCTCACCCGTGCCATCGAGGTCGACCCGCACGCGGATCTGCGTCTCCTTGGTGTCGCGGCGGACTTCGGCGATTCGGTGGTCCATCACAGGCTCGCTTTCAGGGCGTCGATCATCAGTGTGTTCTCGTCGGGCGTTCCAACGGTCAGGCGCAGACAATTCGCCAGGAGCGGGTGCAGCGCCGAGACGTTCTTGACCAGCACGCCGCGCTGCTTCATGCCCGCAAACGCGGCCGCGGCATCGGGCACCCGTGCCAGGATCATGTTGGCCTGGCTTGGAAACGGACGCACGCCCGGCAGCGTGGCCAGCGCCGCGGCGAGCGCGTCGCGGTCGCGCCGGATCGCGCGGGCCTGCGCCTCGTACACCGCGCCATGCTCGAGCGCGAACAAGCCGGCCTCGGCATTCAGCACGCTCACGTTGAACGGCGGGCGCAGCTTCTCGACCTCGTGCACGAGTTCGCTGCGGCCCATCAGATAACCCAGGCGCACCCCGGCGAGGCCGAACTTGCTCATCGTGCGCATCAGCAGCACGTGCGGATGCCGGCGCATGCGCTCCATCGAGTCACGCGCGGCGAACGGCTGGTAGGCCTCGTCCATCACGACCAGCCCACCGACACGGCCCACGGCGTCGATGCAGCGGTCGATGACGGCGTCGTCCCAGAGATTGGCCGTCGGGTTGTTCGGGTACGCCAGGTACAGCAGCGATGGACGGTGCATCTCGATGGCCGCGAGCATCGCGCCTTCGTCGAGTTCGAACGCCGGCGTCAGATCGACGCCGACGAAGCGGATGCCCTGCAGCGCGGCCGACATCGCGTACATCACGAAGCCGGGCAGAGGCGCCATGAAAACGGCGCCCGGCACGTCGCAGGCGAGGCTCAGCATCGAGATCAATTCGTCCGAGCCATTGCCGAGCGTGAGGGCGCAGCCCGCGGGCAGTCCGGCGTGTGCACCCAATGCCGCACGCAGGTCTTCGGTGCGCTCGGCAGGGTAGCGATTGAGAGCCACACGGCCCAGGCGCTCGCCGAGCGCACGCTGCAATTCAGGCGGCAGCGTGTACGGGTTCTCCATCGTGTCGACCTTGACCAGGCCGGCGCTCGGCTGCACGGCATACGCGTGCATCGACTGGATGTCGCGGCGGATCACGCGGCGCATCGTCTCGTCCAGGGTCATCACGCGCCCTTCCTCAATCGCATTTCCGCCGCCTGCGCATGCGCCTGCAACCCCTCGCCATAGGCCAACTCGGCCGCGACAGGCCCCAGCACCTGCGCGCCGGCCTCGCTCACCTCGATCAGGCTGCTGCGCTTCTGGAAGTCGTACACGCCGAGCGGCGAACTGAAGCGCGCGGTGCCCGCGGTCGGCAGCACATGGTTCGGCCCGGCGCAGTAGTCGCCCAGGCTCTCGCTGGTGTACGCGCCCAGGAAGATCGCGCCGGCGTGCCTGAGCAGCGGCTCCCAGCGGTGCGGGTCGCGTGAACAGACCTCCAGATGTTCGGGCGCGATGCGGTTGCTGATCGCACACGCCTCGTCCATCGACGCGGTGCGGATCAGCGCGCCTCGGCCCTCGAGCGAGGCCCGGATCACGTCGCGCCGAGGCATGCCGGGCAGCAGGCGGTCGATCGCCGCCCGGACCTCGGCGATGTACGCGGCATCCGGGCACAGCAGGATGCTCTGCGCGAGTTCGTCGTGCTCGGCCTGGCTGAACAGGTCCATCGCCACCCAGTCGGCCGGCGTGCTGCCGTCGGCCAGCACCAGGATCTCGCTCGGCCCCGCGATCATGTCGATGCCGACCTGGCCGAACACGCGCCGCTTGGCGCTTGCCACGTAGGCGTTGCCCGGGCCCGTGATCTTGTCCACGCGTGGCACGGTGGCCGTGCCGCAGGCCAGCGCGCCGACCGCCTGGGCGCCGCCGATCGTGAAGATGCGGTGCACACCGGCCAGCTGCGCAGCGGCCAGCACGAGTGCGTTGCGCTCGCCCTTCGGGGTCGGCACCACCATGATGATCTCGCCGACGCCCGCCACCTGCGCCGGGATCGCATTCATCAACACGCTGGACGGGTAGGCCGCCTTGCCGCCGGGCACGTAGATGCCCACGCGATCGAGCGCAGTGACCTTCTGGCCCAGCAGCGTGCCGTCGGCGTCGCGGTACTGCCAGCTCCTGCCGCAAGCGTCCCGCTGGCGCTCGTGATAGCTGCGCACACGCGCCGCTGCCTGCTCGAGTGCAGCGCGCTGGGCGAGGGTGACGGCGGCGAGCGCGGCGGTCAACTCGGCGCGCCCGATTTCCAGCGCCGCCATCGAATCCGCCTGCAACCCGTCAAAACGCGCCGTGTATTCCAGCACCGCGGCGTCGCCGCGCTCTCGCACGTCGGCCAGGATGTCGGCCACGCGCTGCTCGATGGCGGCGTCGGTCTGCGCCGACCAATGCTGCAATCGGCGGAAGTCGGCCTCGAAACTTGCGGTCGACGTATCCAGAAGGCGGATGGCGACGTTCATCCTGCCGCCTTCTCGAACGCATCGATCAGCGCGCGGATCGGCTCGCGCTTGAGCTTCAGCGCGGCCTGGTTGACGACCAGGCGCGAGCTGATGTCCATGATCTTCTCCACCTCGACGAGATGGTTCGCCTTGAGGGTGCTGCCCGTCGAGACGAGGTCGACGATGGCATCCGCCAGCCCGGTCAGCGGCGCCAGCTCCATCGAGCCGTAGAGCTTGATCAGGTCGACGTGCACGCCCTTGTCGCTGAAGTGCCGGCTCGCGATGCCCGTGTACTTGGTCGCCACGCGGATGCGGGATCCCTGCTTCACCGCGGCTTCGTAGTCGAAGTCGGCACGCACCGCCACGCTGATGCGGCACCTGGCGATCTTCAGGTCGAGCGGGCGGTACAGCCCCACCTCGCTGTGCTCGAGCAGGTTGTCCAGGCCGGCCACGCCGAGGTCCGCACCGCCATACTGGACGTAGGTCGGCACGTCGCTCGCGCGCACCAGCACCACCTGCACGTCGGGCCGGTTGGTGCCGAAGATCAGCTTGCGGCTCTTCTCCGGGTCTTCGCCGACTTCGATGCCCGCCGCCCGCAGCAACGGCAGCGACTCGTCGAAGATGCGTCCCTTGGACAGCGCCAGCGTGATCATGGCCGTGCCCGCCCGCATGCGAAGCGGCCACTCGCGCCGCGGCCCGGGCGCACGATCGACGTACAACGGTCGCTCATCGGACCCTCTCGATGTCCGCGCCCACGGCACGCAGCTTCTCTTCCATGCGGTCGTAGCCGCGATCGAGGTGGTAGATGCGGTCGACCAGCGTCTCGCCCTGCGCCACCAAGCCGGCGATCACGAGGCTGGCCGACGCACGCAGGTCGGTGGCCATCACGGTGGCGCCGGACAACTGCTCCACGCCTTGCACGACCGCCGTATGGCCGTCGGTGGTGATCCGCGCGCCCAGGCGCACGAGTTCGTTCACGTGCATGAAGCGGTTCTCGAAAATGGTCTCGCTGATCGCCGCGGTGCCGTCGGCGATGCAATCCACGGCCATGAACTGCGCCTGCATGTCGGTCGGAAAGAGGGGATATTCGCTCGTGCGGAAGCCCACCGCGTGCGGGCGGCCGGCCATCTGCACGCGGATCCACCCGTCGCCCGCCTCGATCGTCGTGCCGGCCTCGCGCAGCTTGTCGATGACGGCGCCCAGGTGCTCGGCGTCCGCACTCTTCAGCAGCACGTTGCCACCGGCCGCCGCCACGGCGCAAAGGAACGTGCCCGTCTCGATGCGGTCGGGGATGATGCGGTGCGGCGCCTTCGGCGCATGCAGCGCCCGCACTCCTTCGATGTGCAGGCGGCCGGTGCCGATGCCGTCGATGCGAGCACCCATGCTGGCCAGCAGGTGCGCCAGGTCGGTGACCTCGGGCTCCTGCGCCGCGTTCTCCAGCACCGTCTCGCCGTCGGCCAGCGCCGCGGCCATCATCAGGTTCTCGCTGCCGGTGACGGTGACCATGTCGGTCGTGATGCGCGTGCCTTTCAGCCGTTCGGCCCGCGCGACGATGTAGCCGTGCTCGACCACGATATCGGCGCCCATCGCCTGCAGGCCCTTGATGTGCTGGTCCACGGGGCGCGAGCCGATCGCGCAGCCGCCCGGCAGCGACACGCGGGCGTGCCCGAAGCGCGCCAGCAACGGGCCCAGCACGAGGATCGACGCGCGCATCGTCTTGACGAGGTCGTAAGGGGCCTCGGGCTCCCCGACGGCAGAGGCGTCGAGCGCCACCACGTCGGGATGGGACTCGGACCGCTCGGCCTTCACGCCCAAATGGCGCAGCAGCTTGAGCATCGTGGCCACATCCTGCAAGCGCGGCACATTGGCCAGCGACATCGGCTCGGCCGTGAGCAACGCGGCGCACAACTCCGGCAGCGCCGCGTTCTTGGCGCCGGAGATGGTGATTTCGCCGTTCAGACGGCGACCACCGCGGATGAGGAGTTTGTCCATGAGGCTGTGGCTTCGGGCAGTGTCGTGGGACTGCGGCTCACAGCGGGTGGATCGGGGTCTCGCCAGGGTTGGGCGCGCCCGCCACCCGCAGCGCGCCGCGGGCGGTATTCAGTGGTGGTGGTGCGCCGACGCGGCGCCGCCGGCCGCACGATCGGCATCGAGTGCGGCGGCGTATTCGGCCGGGGTGAGGGTCTTCATCGACAACGCGTGAATCTGCTCGCGCATTCTATCGCCGAGCGCGGCGTAGACCCGCTGATGGCGCCGCACGCGGGCGAGGCCCTCGAACTCGACCGAGACGATGGTGGCAAAGAAATGACGGCCGTCGCCGTCGACCTCGAGCTGCTCGCACGGCAGCGCGGCGGCAATGTAGTCGCGTACGTCCTGGGGGGTGGGGTCGGCCATGGCCCGATTATCCGCGACGTTCTAGGACCTGATCTTGTAGCCGGTCTGGAGCAGGCGCAAGGCGATGGCGGCGACGACGACGAAGCCTGCACCCACCACGCCCAGGCTGATCCAGGGCGATACATCGCTCACGCCGAAGAAGCCGCGCCGGAACCCGTCGATCATGTAGAAGAACGGGTTCAGGTGGCTCACCGCCTGCCACACGGCGGGCAGCGAATGCACGGAGTAGAAGACGCCGGAGAGGAACGTCATCGGCATGATGATGAAATTCTGGAACGCGGCAAGCTGGTCGAACTTCTCTGCCCACAGGCCTGCGATCAGGCCCAGCGACCCCATCATGCCGGCGCCCAGCGCGGCAAACACGACGATCCACCAGGGCTCCGACAGCGGGGGTGGCGCGAACCACACCGTCACCAACAGCACCCCGAGGCCCACGGTGAGCCCCCGCACCATGGACGCACCGACATAGGCCGCATACCAGGCCGCGGGCGACAGCGGCGTGACGAGCAGGAAGACGAGATTGCCGGTGATCTTGCTCTGGATGAGCGACGAACTGCTGTTGGCAAACGAGTTCTGCAGCACGCTCATCATCACCAGGCCGGGCACGAGAAAGCTCGTGTAGCGCACGCCGGGGTAGACCTGCACGTGGTCCTGCAGCACGTGGCCGAAGATCATCATGTACATCACCGCGGTCAGCACCGGTGCGGCCACGGTCTGGAAGGCGACCTTCCAGAAGCGCAGGATCTCCTTGCGGAAGAGCGTGCCGGCCCCCTCGAGACGCGGGCGACGCAGGGCGGGTGCGCCGCCCGACCCGGCATCCAGATGCGGCGCGCGCGGCAGCGGCGATGTCATGCCGCCACCCCGCTGCCTGCATCCTGCATGATCTCGAGGAAGACATCCTCCAGATCGGCGCGCCCGATCTCCAGGTCCTCGACGTTCACGCCCGCGGCCCGCAGGGCGGCCAGCATCGACTCCACTTCTGCCGCGTCGTGGGCCTTCAATTGCACGATCCGGCCGGTGACGCGTGCCTGCGCGGCCAGCGCCTCCGGCAGCGGGCTGTCGCACTTGAAGCGCAGCATCGTGGCCGCGCGCCCGGCGAGCAGGGCCGACGTCTGGTCCAGCGCCACCACGCGACCCTGCTTGAGCATCGCGATGCGGCCGCACAGCGCCTCGGCCTCTTCGAGATAGTGGGTCGTCAGCAGCACCGTGTGGCCTTCACGGTTGAGGCGCGCAATAAAGCGCCACAGCGTCTGCCGCAGTTCGACGTCGACGCCTGCGGTGGGCTCGTCGAGCACGATCACCGGCGGGCGGTGCACCAGCGCCTGCGCCACCAGCACGCGGCGCTTCATGCCGCCGGACAGCTGGCGCATGTTGGCGCCGGCCTTGTCCGCCAGGCCGAGCTGCGCCAGCAGTTCATCGATCCATGCGTCGTTGCCCTTGACGCCGAAATAGCCGCTCTGGATGCGCAGCGTCTCGCGCACGCTGAAAAACGGGTCGAACACCAGCTCCTGAGGCACGATGCCGAGTGCCTTGCGTGCGGCAGCGTAGTCGGTCACCACGTCGTGTCCGAGCACACGCACGCGACCCTCGGTCGCGCGCGTCAGCCCGGCCAGGATGCTGATCAGCGTGGTCTTGCCGGCACCGTTGGGGCCGAGCAGGCCGAAGAACTCGCCGCGCTCGATGCCGAACGACACACCATCCAGCGCACGCAGGTTCCCGCGCGCACCGGCATAGGTCTTTCCGACATCTTGGAACTGGATCGCGGGCATCGGCAGGGATTGTAGGCAGGCACGCGGCCGCGGCCCGATGCCAGAATCACCCGCAACATGGCCGAGAAGAAGAAGCCCCGCCGCACTGCCGAGCGCATCCTCGAAGTCACGCTCGAGCTGTTCAACCGCTTCGGCGAGCCGAACGTCAGCACCACGCTGATATCGGCCGAGCTCAATATCAGCCCAGGCAACCTGTACTACCACTACCCGGCCAAGGACGAGCTCATCAACTCGCTCTTCGACCGCTACGAGCGTGCGCTGAACGAACTGCTCGCGGCCGCCGACGGCGTTCGCAATATCGAGGACGCGTGGCTGTTCTTCCACATGCTCTTCGAGCTGATCTGGCAGTACCGCTTTCTCTACCGCGACCTGAACGACCTGCTCAGCAAGAACCGCCGGCTCGAGACGCATTTCCAGTTCGTCCTCAAGAACAAGGGCCGAGCGGTGCGCAGCCTGCTCGATGGCCTGGACTCCGCCGGCGCCGTGCGCATCGACGGCGGCGAGGCCACCACCGTCGCGACGGCCATGGTCGTCGTGCTGACTTACTGGCTGAGCTACGAATACGTGCGCGACCCGCGACGGGCGCTCGAACCCGAGAGCGCCGGTGCGGCGCTGGCACGTGGCGCGTACCACTCGCTCAGCCTGCTGTTGCCCTACCTGGACCCCGAGTCGAAGGCCCACCTGCACACGCTGGTAGGCTCGTACGCCGACGCCTGATCTCCGGCTTCGCCGGCACGCACACATCGACCTGCAACGGAGGCAACCGATGGCCAAGTGGATTCCCTTCCCGTACGACAACGCCGAGTACCTGCACGGCGCCGCCGCACTGAAGAAACACTGGTCGCGGCTGCACGCCGGCGACGCCGAACCCTGGCCGAAGGACGACAAGGTGGTCGAGGCCTGGGCCCTGTTTCATGCGGGCGACTTTCACAAGGCGTTCGAGGCCGGCCACAAGGCGGGCGGAGCCGGCATCACGGTGGCGAACAAGGCGCAGGCCATCTACGCCAACTACCTCGAGAAAAACGTGAAGGCGAAACTCGAGATGTTCCTCGACGTGGCCGCGCGGGCCGAGGCGCAGCAGGCCGCCGAGCCGCGGAACCCGAATGCGTTCTACTGGCAGGCCTACGCCATCGGCCGCTACAGCCAGGGCATCAGCGTGACCAAGGCACTGGCGCAGGGCCTCGGCGGCAAGGTCAAGCAGGCGCTCGAGACGACGATCCAGCTGGCGCCCGCCCATGCCGACTCGCACATCGCACTCGGCTCGTTCCACGCCGAGGTGATCGACAAGGTCGGCAAGCTGCTCGGCCGCACGCAGGGCGCCGATACGGCCACTGGGCTCAAGGCTTTCAAGCAGGCCCTCAAGCTCAACCCGACCAGCGCCATCGCGATGGTCGAATTTGCCAACGGGCTGGTGATGCTCGAGGGCGACAAGAGGATGGCCGAGGCCGAAAAGCTCTACGCCAGCGCCGCGGCCAGCACGCCGATGGACGCCATGGAACGGCTCGACGTCGAGATGGCCAAGGCCGAACTCGAGGACTGAATGCCGCCTGCACCGCCTGCACCGCCTGCATCGCTTTCAGCGCGGTGGATGACGGCGCAGGTGCCTACGCCGGCGGCTCGCGGCTGAAGCCCGCCGACGCTTCCATCAGGCTGCGGGTGTAGGCTGCCTGCACGCGGTGCGCCGAGAGGTCCGCCGAATCCACTTCCTCGACGATGCACCCGCGCTGCATCACGGCCAGCCGGCGGCACAAGTGGGTGACGACGGCCAGGTCGTGGCTCACCATCACGAAGGTCAGCCCGCGGCGCTCGCGCAGTGCATCGAGCAGGTTGAGCACCTCTGCCTGCACCGACGCATCGAGCGCCGAAGTCGGCTCGTCGAGCAACAGCACACGCGGCTCGAGGATCAGCGCACGCGCGATCGCTATGCGCTGTCGTTGGCCGCCGGACAGCTGGTGCGGGTACCGAAACCGAAAGCCCGACCCCAGCCCGACCTCGTCCAGCGCATTTTCGATGCGCGCCTCGGCATCCGCGAAGCCGTGGATCGCGAGCGGCTCCGCCAGGATGCGGTCGACCGTCTGCCGCGGGTGGAGCGAGCCGTACGGGTCCTGGAACACCATCTGCACCTGCCGCCGGAACGCCTTGCTGCCGGGCATCGGTGTGTCGCCGTCGCCCGTGAGACGCACCGTGCCGGACGCCAGCGGCGCCAATCCGCACACCGCGCGCAGCACCGTGCTCTTGCCCGAACCCGACTCGCCGACGATGCCGAAGCTGTCGCCCGCGGCGACGTCGATGGACAGCCCATCGACCGCCACGAAATCGCCGTATTCGACCCGCAGTCCGGCAATGCGAAGCCCCGTGCCGCCCGGACGATGGCCCTGCGTGCCCGACCGCGGAGGGCCGTTCACGGCTGCGTCCATTCCGGCTGGCGGTCGAGCACCGGCAGCGGGTGGCGCGGCGCGTCCAGGCGCGGCAGGCAGTTCAGCAGGCCCTGGGTATACGGGTGCCGGGCCTGCGCGAGGTCGCTCGCGGCAATCTGCTCGACGACCCTGCCTGCATACATCACGAGCACGCGGTCGCAGAAGGACGACACGAGGCGCAGGTCGTGCGAAATGAAGACGAGGCCCATGCCGCGCCCCGAGACGAGACGGTCCATGATGCGCAGCACCTCGATCTGCACCGTCACGTCGAGCGCCGACGTGGGCTCGTCGGCAATCAGCAGTTCAGGCTGCGCGATGAGCATCATCGCGATCATCGCGCGCTGGCCCATGCCGCCGGAGACTTCGTGTGGGTAGAGCGCAAAGACACGCGCGGGATCGTCGATCTGTACCGCCGCCAGCGCATCCAGTGCCTGCTTGCGGGCCTGCGCCCGCGACACCGGGCGGTGCGCCCGCAAGGTCTCGACGATCTGTGCGCCGATGGTCATCACCGGGTTGAGCGAATACTTCGGGTCCTGCAGCACCATCGCGATGCGCCCGCCGCGCAACTCGCGCCGCTGCCGTGCCGGGCAGTCCAACAGGTTGATACCGTCGAAGCGCAAGGTGCGCGCCGTCACCCGCGCACCGGGCGCGGTCAGCCCGAGGATCGCGCGCCCGGTCTGGCTCTTGCCCGACCCCGACTCGCCGACGATGCCCAGGCGTTCGCGCCCGAGCGTGAACGACACGCCGCGCACGACCTCCTGCCACTGCCCTTCGCGGTCCGGATAGGCCACGCGGAGGTCGTCGACGACGAGCAAGGGTGCGGTCATGCCCATGTGACCGCCGCGGCGGGTGAGGTGTCGCGGGCCTTCGATCGACTGCATGCGCCGCAGGTGGCCAACGATCCGCTGCGATTTCTGCGCGGGGCTGCGTCCGGGTCGGGGCTGCGGCTTCGCTGGGCCGGTCCCGCCGGCGGCGGGACTGCGCTGCGTTGCTCGCTCCGCGTGGGCGGCTGCGATGCCTCCGCAGTGCCGCTGCACGCGGCACTGCATAGAGGCTTCTCGCCGGTCCGCGGCGTGGCCACGGACGTCCCCTCGCTGCGCTGCGCTACTCGCCGGCCCAGAGGCGCCGCACCCCCGACCCGGACGCAGCCCTGCCAGCACCGTTGTGTTCGAAGGTGCAAGAACACCACAACGCCTCGACAGGCCGAGGGCCGGTGCCCGACGGGGCGAATGGAGGCGGCGAGAAGCGCAGCGCAGCGGGGGGCAGTCCGCCGCAGGCGGACCGGCGAGAAGTCTCTATGCGTCGACGCGGGAGCGTCGGCGCGGAGGCATCGCAGCCGCCCCCGCGGAGCGAGCATCGCAGCGAAGTCGGCGCGCAGCGCCGACCGCCGGGGG
>JAHECD010000122.1 GCA_024641945.1 Rubrivivax sp.
TCGAAATAGGCCTTGCGCTGGCGCTCCAGGGCATCGCCCAGGAGCGTGGCGGTGGCAAGGGCCGGGTCGATGAGGCGGGGGTCGTTCATGGGTTTTCTCGGCCGGTGGTCGAACCATGGATTCTGAACCTGCGCCGCGCCACGCGAATGACGCGGCGCTGGGCGGCGCGGTCAGCGCCTGTCGATCTGGCAGGGCAAGGCGATCTCGAAGGCCGACGTGCTGATGTAGCGGCCCTGCGGCGCATACGCGGCCATGTCCTCGAGGATGGTTTTGCCATTGCGTACGCCCTGGATCGCATGCTTGAAGTCGCCGGTGCCGAGCATGTGGCGAAGTTGCAGCACCGTCACGTCGGGGTCGCCCGCGCCGTCGCCGTCGTCGGCCATCGGCAGCCAGGCCACGCCGCACTGCACGGTGGCATTGCGCGGGCGGTCAGCCTCACGGCTCACCACCAGGGTATAGAACCCGTCCGGGCCGACAGGGATGTTCTCGTCGTGCACGCAGTCGTTGACACGGGTATTGGCGAATCCCTGGTTGGAGCACCACGACCAGTAGCGCAGGTCGCCGCCACCCATCTTGGCGTTGCCCTTGACCGTCTTCGGTGTGCTCGGTGCCTTGGCGCGCAGCACGAAGACCTTGCCCTGCTTGCGGTTCAGGATCGTGCGGATGTACTGGTTGTCAAGGTTCGGATAGAACCCGCCCTCGCTCTTGCGTGCATCGGCCGCCGCCTCCTTGCCGGTGTAGATGCCGTACAGCGCCTCGCGGTCCAGCTGCTGGTACCAGGTGGGCGGGTTCGTGGCCGGATACACGGGCGAGAATTTGGCCGCGGCCTCGCGCAGCTCGTAATACTTGACCATCGGAACCGCCATCGCCGCCGGGTCGAGCTGGAGCGGCTGGCGCGTCCGCAATGCGGCGCAGGTCTCGGCGCCTCGCATGACCTTGCCGTCGGGCATGGTCAGCACCGGCTCGGGCAGGCCGGCATTGCCGGTTTCGTCGGCGCCGTTGTCGCGGGCATAGATGCGGTAAAGGATCACCTGCTGCCCTGGCGTGTTGCCATACCGCGGTGTATGCAATTGCTCGCGCGCGGTGCCCGTCAGGTTCATGCCGACCGGCTGGTTCGGCGGCGGCGGCGCATCGACCACCTCGAGACCGTAGTCGCGTTGCGCGGCGCCACGATCGGCGTCGGCCAGGAACGGGTTGATCGAACCGGCCTTGGGCTTGATCAGGTAGTCGGCCACCGATTCGATCGGGCGCCCATTTTGGTCGTAGCTGATGAACGACATGTAGCGCGCATGTGGGAACCGGCCTTCGATCGACAGGCGGGCCCCGGGCGGCATCGTGAAGGTGGCGGCCCAGTAGAAAGTGGCGGCGTCGGGATAGGCGATGTTCAGGTAAGGGTCGGCACTCGCCGGGCCGCGCGACCAAAAGCAACTGCGCGGGCCGGGAATCGGGTCCTTGCCGGCGGCGATGGCCTTCAGGCCGTCCTGCACGGCCTGGGCCTGGTCCCAAGCAGCGCGGGCCGGCGCGGCCGCCAACAGCGGTGCGCCGAGCGCCGCCAGCGCGGCAAGGAAGGGGCGGATCTTCATCATGGTTTGTCTCCGGATGGTTGCCGAATCGGTGCAGATATCTTCTCAGCGCACACCGGGGCGATCTGTCGGCTTTCCGACAATCGGCGCATTTACGATCCGGCCATCCACCCTGCCCGAGACGCCCCATGCCGCCGGCTGCCATCGACCCCTTGACGACCCTGTCGAACGACGCCGTGCTGGGCGTGCTGCCAACGGCAGTGCTGCAGCCGCTGGCCGCCGCCGCACGCATCGAGCGCAACGAACGCCCCGCACTGCTGCATGCGGCCGGCGCGCCGCTGGTGTGGCTGCGGTTGGTGCTGACAGGGCACGTCGAGATCGTTGCGCGGCACGCCTCGGGCGACGAGGTGGCGCTGGGCGACATCGGCCCCGGCGGCTGGGTCACCTGGGCCGGCGGCATGTCCACCGCACCCGCGCCGTACGACCTGTGGAGCTCGGCCGACGCGTGTTTTCTGGCACTGCCGAGCCAGGCCATGCGCACGGCGTGCGAGCAGCATCCGGCGCTGTACCTGCGCATCATCGGCGACATGGGACGGCGCATCCGCCAGCTCATGGAGTGGACCGGCGAGTCGGTACTGCTCGGGCCCGAGCAGCGCATGGCCAAGCTGATTCACCTGCTGGCGCGGCTGCACGGCCTGGGTCCGGCCGGCGGCACGCTGCAGGTCACGCAGGCGCGACTGGCGCGCATGGCCCGCTGCTCGCGCCAGTCGGCGAACGGGCTGCTGGGTGCTCTCGAGGCGCGCGGCCTGATCGCCACGGCCTATGGGCGCTTCGAGGTGGGCGCGCTTGCGGCGCTGCAGGCGTTCATCGAAAGCGACCCCAAGTCGGGCTGATACACCAACGCGGGTGGAGTGAAGACGCGCCGTCTCGAGTCGACACGAGGCGTGATCGAGAACGCGGTCTTCGACCTGGGCACGGTCAGGCTGGCGGCGGTGGTTTGGCGCGCATCCTCTGCACGCATCCGTCAATGGCGGCCGAGCGCGCAGAGCCGTCGAAGTCGAACGCTGGCGGCAGACCGCGCGAGGTTTGCCGAGAGCACGCATCGGGCCGGCAGCGCAGATCCTGCCAAAGCAGCAACAGACTAACCTTGGGGCCGCGCCTTGACCCGCAGACGTGCCCGCAAGTCGTCCAGCAACGTGCGCGCAGGCAGTGACAGCGCACGGTCGCGTCGCCAGACGAGATGCCATTGCCGGCGCAGCGGAAATCCGGCCACCGGCAGCACCGCCAGGCCTTCGCTGGCCGGATCCTTCGCCAAGGTGTGGCGCGACAGCACGGCCAGGCCGAGGCCGGCACGCACCGCGTGCTTGATCGCCTCATTGCTGCCCAGGGCCATTCGTGGCGGCCAGTGGATGCCCCGGGCAGCGAAGGCCTGCTCGGCCGCCGCACGCGTGCCCGATCCGGCCTCGCGCGCCAGCAATGGCTCCGCAATCAGATCTGCCAGATTCAGTCGACGCCGGCGCGCCAGCGCATGCCCGCCAGGTGCGATGACGACCAGTGGGTTCTCGAGGAACGGCCAGCGTGCCAGCGGCAGGTGGGTCGGGGGCAGCATCATCGCCGCCAGTTCGTCGTCGCCGCGCTCGAGTCTGGCGACCACGGCGTCGCGGTTCTCCACGGCAAGCTCGATCTCTATGCCCGGGTACTCGCGCGCAAACGGGCCCAGCAGATCGGGCAGGAAATACTCGGTCGTCGTCACGGCGGCGATGCGCAGGCGGCCACGTCTGAGCCCCTGCAGTGCGGCGGCATCCTCCTCGAAGCTTTGCCACGCGTCGCCCATCGCGCGCACGGCCGACGCCAGCCGCTCACCGAGGGCGGTCGGCACAAGGCCGCGACCCTGGGACACGAACAGAACGAGACCGAGTGCCGACGCGAGCTCCTTCAGCTGGGACGACACCGTGGGCTGGGCGAGGTGCAGGGCGCGCGCCGCACGGCCGACCCCGCCCAGCCGCACGACGGCCTCGAAGCTGCGCAGCTGCACAAGGCTGGCGCGCGGGGCGCGCTCCAGGCCGGGATGCGGCGCCGGTGCCTGCTTTGGCTCATTCATCTACTTTTCCGATGTTTTATATAAATAACAATCAATTGTCATTATGCTTTTCAAGAACGAGGATTGCACCCCAAGATGCAAAACTTCCTCGACCCCGCCATCCTGTTCTTCGTCTTCGGCATCGCTGCCGGCACCCTGCGTTCGAACCTCGAGATCCCACCGCAGATCGCGCGGTTCCTGTCGCTGTACCTGCTGATGGCACTCGGCTTGAAGGGAGGCTTCGCGCTCGCGAAGTCGGGGCTGACCGCCGAGGTGGCGGTCAGCCTTGCCTGTGCACTCGTACTCGCGGCCGTCGTACCGGCAATCGGCTACGTGCTCCTGGTGCGGCGGCTGTCGCGCTTCGACGCTGCCGCGATCGCCGCCACCTATGGCTCCGTCAGTGCCGTCACGTTCATCACCGCGGTGCAGTATCTCGAGACTCAAGGCACCGCCTACGGTGGCCACATGGCAGCGGCGATGGCGCTCATGGAGTCGCCGGCGATCGTCATGGCGGTGGTGCTGGCAAACATCGCGCGCCGCCGCGAGGGCGGACCGGCGGCCAGCGGGCCGGGCGGCATCGGCAAGGTGCTGCACGAGTCGTTCACCGACGGCGCTCAACTGCTGCTGGTGGGTGCGATGGTGGTCGGCATCGTGACCGGCGAAGCGGGACAGAAGGCCATGCAGCCTTTCTCCGGCGATCTTTTCAAGGGCATGCTGGCCTTCTTCCTGCTCGACATGGGGCTCATGACGGCGCGCAACGTCGGCTCCCTGAAAGGTCAGTCACGGTGGCTGCTGACCTACGCGATCGGGGCGCCACTGGCACACGCCGGGCTCGCCTTCGTGCTCGCTGCCGTGGCGGGCCTGTCGGTCGGCAATGCGACGCTGTTGATGGTGCTCGCCGCCAGCGCTTCCTATATCGCCGTGCCGGCGGTCGTGCGGGAGGCGATCCCGGAGGCCAGCCCCTCGCTCTACTTCGGCATGTCCCTCGGTCTCACGTTCCCGTTCAACATACTCGTGGGCATTCCGCTGTACGCGTCGGTCGCTCAGCGCTTGGCATGAGAGCGGCCCGCGCCGCCCACCGCCGGCAGCCCGCCGAACAGCAACGCGGTCACGATGCCGCCCAACGCCTCGTGCGTGAGCGTGCCGCCGGGCTTGAGCCAGGTGAAGGTCCAGTTGATCATGCCGAAGAGCAGCATCGCGATCGGCTTGTGCAGGTCCGCACCGAGTTCGGGCCGTACGGCGGCGACCGCTTGCGCGTAGGCCGCGACGACGCGGCGCTCGCCGTTCTCGACCGCGCGGCGCGCGGCGGGGTCGAGGAACTTGACGTCCTCGGTGAGCACACGGTGCTCGTGCTGCGCACCGGCATACGCCTGCATGAACCGTCGTATCAGCTCACGCAGGTGGTCTTCGGGTGGCAGCGCGCGTGCGCGCACCTCGGCCACCAGCGCTTCCAGCCGGGCGACGTGACGCCGTGCGATCTCCGCCAGCAGCGCGATCTTGTCCGGGAAGTAGTGGTACAGCGTGGCCTTGGAGACGCCGCTCGTGGTGGCGACTTCGCTCATCGTCGCCGCGGTGTAGCCGCGGCGTGCAAACAGCGCGGCCGCCGCGGCCAGGATCGCAGCACGCTGGTCGTCGTAGGTGGCGGCGCGCGGGCGGGCCAAGTGGGAATCGCCGTCGGCGCGCGGTGATCAGCGTTCGTCGAACGACACCACCACGCGCGGCGTCAGCGGGTGCGCCTGGCAGGTGAGCACGAAGCCGGCGTCGAGGTCGGCCTGCTCGAGCGCGAAGTTGCGGTCCATGCGCACCTCGCCCTCGATCAGGCGCGCGCGACAGGTGGCGCACACGCCGGAGCGGCACGAATACGGCACGTCGAGCCCGGCACGCGACGCCGCGTCGAGGATGCTCAGGTCGCCCTTGCGGAACGCGAATTCGCGGGTCAGGCCGTCGCGCACGACGGTCACGCGGGCATCGTCGGCGTCGCCCGGGCGCGGCGCATGTTCGTCCGCCTGCTGCTGTTCGGGCGGGATGCCGAAACGCTCGATGTGGATGCGTTCCGGCGCGATGCCGGCCTCGCGCAGCGCCTCCTCGGCCTCGTCGTTCAGCGCATGCGGGCCGCAGACGAACGCGTGGTCGACGCTGCCGGGGTCGACCAGCGTCTGCAGGAACCGCGCAATGCGCGCGCGGTCGAGCCGGCCGGCCGACAGCGGCGCGTCGACCTGCTCGCGCGAGAACACCGGATGCAGCGCGAGGCGTGTCATGTGGCGGTTCTTCAGGTCCTCGATCTCTTCCTTGAACATCGTCGATGCGGCCGTGCGGTTGCCGTACAGCAGCGTGCAGCGGGTATCCGCAGCGCTTTCGAGCAGCGTACGCAAAATCGACAGGATCGGCGTGATGCCGCTGCCGCCGGCGACGAGCAAGACGTGCCGCGGGGCGCCCTGCCCGGCCGGTGCAACCTGCGTCAGCACATGCCCGAAACGGCCCTGCGGCTCCATCACGTCGACGACGTCGCCCGCCTTCAGCGCGTCGTGCACCCAGGGCGAAAACGCACCGCCCGGCACCTTGCGCACGCCCACGCGCAGCAGCTCGCCCGGCGCCGCGCAGATCGAGTACGAGCGGCGCAGGTCCTCGGCCGAATGCTCGGGTGACGCCCGCCGCAGCGTGAGGTACTGGCCCGGCTCGAAGGCGAAGGTCTCGCGCAGCGCCGCGGGCACGTCGAACGAGACGACGACCGCGTCTTCGGCGTCGCGCCGCACGTCGTGCACACGCAGGGGGTGGAAGTGAAGTCCGCTCATGGTGGGTGGCCTGGATCCTGGTTCGGACCCGGTTCAGATCGGCTTGAAATGCTCGAACGGCTCGCGGCAGTCGAGGCAGCGGTACAGCGCCTTGCAGGCGGTGGAGCCGAAGGCGGAGAGCCGCTCGGTGTGCCGGCTGCCGCAGCGCGGGCATTCGAGGTCGCGCGGGTGCAGGCGCAGCGGCTGCACCGATCCCGTGGTGTCTTCGCTTTCGCACCGGCCAGGCGGTGCAATGCCGTAGTCGTGCAGCTTGCGGCGACCGGCGTCGCTGATCCAGTCGGTCGACCACGCCGGGGCGCGGCGCCACGTGAGGCGCACCGGGCCCAGGCCGGCATCGACGAGCGCGCTGCACACGGCTTCGCCGATGACCTCGGTGGCCGGGCAGCCGCTGTACGTGGGCGTGAGCACGACGTCGAGCCCGGCGTCGCCGACGGCGATGTCGCGCACGAGCCCGAGGTCGCACACCGACAGCGCCGGCACCTCGGGGTCGAGCACGCCGTCGAGCACGCGCCACGCCGCCTGCACGGTGGCCGTGTGGCTGCGCACCTCGGCACCGCACATCACCAGCGCCCGCCGGGATACGCACGCTGCAGGAACTGCATCTCGGCCAGGATGAAACCCATGTGCTCGCTGTGCACACCGCGGCTGCCGGTGCTGACATAGGGTGTGTCGGCCGGCATCTCGAGCGTGGCCTCGGTGAGCACGGCCCCGACCTGATGGCGCCACGGCCCGTGCAGCGACGAGCGCGCCGGCCCGAGCCCGGTGGCCACGGCGTACGCATCGACCTCGTCGTCGGCAAACATCTCGGGCACGTAGGGCCAGGCGCGTTCCAGCGCGGCGTGCATGCGGCGGGCCGATTCCGGCGTGCCGTCCCCCAGCCGCACGGCCCACTGCGCCGCGTGCGCCTGGTGGTAACGCGCTTCCTTGACCGACTTGCCGGCGATGGCTGCCAGTTCGGCGTCGTGCGACGCCGCGAGGCGCTGCCAGTGCAACTGCAGCCAGGTCGCCACGAGCAGGTTGCGCACGACGGTATCGGCAAAGTCGCCGCCGGGCGAATGCGCGCTGGTGCGCCGCATCGGCTGCTCGACGAGCGTGAGGTTGAGGAAGTCGCGCTCGTCGCGCAGGAACGCAAGCTGATCCTCGTCGTGGCCTTGGCCGTCGAGCGCGGCGGCGTGCGTGAGCAGCGCGCGCGCCTGCCCGAGCAGGTCGAGCGACAGGTTCGTGAGCGCGATGTCCTCCTCGAGCACCGGGCCATGGCCGCACCATTCGGCCAACCGCTGCGCGTGGATCAGCGCGGTATCGGCCAGGCGCAGCACGTAGCGCACCGTGGGCGACAGCCCGAGGGCGATCGAACCCGTCGTCTGCATCGCGCCCGCGCTCACATGTGCCCCACGGAATCGGGCAGTTCGTAGAAGGTCGGGTGGCGGTACACCTTGTCCTCCATCGGGTCGAAATACATGTCCTTGTCGGCCGGGTCGGACGCGGTGATCTGGCTCGACGGCACGACCCAGACGCTGCAGCCTTCCTGCCGGCGTGTGTAGACCTCGCGTGCCAGCTGCACCGCCATCGCGGCGTCGGGGGCGTGCAGGCTGCCGCAGTGTTTGTGGTCCAGGCCCGCCTTCGGGCGGACGAAGACCTCCCACAGCGGCCATTCGTTGCGGGCCGCGTCCTGGCGGTCCGATCCGGCGCCCGCCGGCTTGTTGGGTGCATCGCTCATGCGGCCTCCTGTCTTGTCGTCTGTTTGCGCGCATGGGCCAGCGCCGCGTCGCGCACCCAGGCGCCGTCGTCCCACGCCTTCACGCGTGCCGCCAGGCGCTCCTTGTTGCAGGGTCCGTGGCCGCCGACCACGCGCCAGAACTCGGCCCAGTCGATCGGCCCGAAGTCGTGGTGTCCGCGTGCTTCGTTCCACTTGAGCAGCGGGTCGGGCAGCGTGACGCCGAGCACCTGCGCCTGCTGCGCGGTGGCGTCGACGAACTTCTGCCGCAGGTCGTCGTTGCTGATGCGCTTGATGCCCCAGCGCATGCTCTGCTCGCTGTGCGTGCTCTCGCTGTCCGGCGGGCCGAACATCATCAGGCTCGGCCACCACCAGCGGTCCACCGCGTCCTGCACCATCGCCTTCTGCGCATCGGTGCCCTCGCGCATCATCACGTTCAGCGCGTCGAAACCCTGGCGCTGGTGAAAGCTCTCCTCGCGGCAGATGCGCACCATCGCACGTGCATACGGCGCGTAGCTGCAGCGCGTGAGCGGCACCTGGTTCATGATCGCCGCGCCGTCCACGAGCCAGCCGATCACGCCGATGTCGGCCCAGCTGAGCGTGGGGTAGTTGAAGATCGAGCTGTACTTGGCCTTGCCGCTGTGCAGCGCGTCGAAGAGCTCGTCGCGGCTCGTGCCCAGCGTCTCGGCCGCCGCATACAGGTACAGGCCGTGGCCGCCCTCGTCCTGGATCTTGGCGAGCAGGATGCACTTGCGCTTGAGCGTGGGCGCGCGCGTGGCCCAGTTGCCCTCGGGCAGCATGCCGACGATCTCGCTGTGGGCGTGCTGGCTGATCTGGCGCACGAGCGTCTTGCGGTAGTGCGCGGGCATCCAGTCCTTGGCCTCGATGAAGCCGCCGTCGTCGAGCTTCGTGTCGAAGCGCTGCTCGAGCGCCGCTTCCTCGGCCGAGCGCACGGCCTTGCGCTCTTCCTTCGGTGCCGTATCCATCGCCTGCGTGTACATGGCGGATGCTCCTTATCGGGGTCGTTGGTCGACCACGCGCCGCGCCTTGCCGACGAGCGTGCGTTCGATCGAATCGGGCAGGCCGACGTCCACCGCCGTGGTCACGCCGATCAGCGTCTTGATGCGGTGGCGCAACTCGGCGGCGATGGCGGCGCGGTCGGCCGCGGCGAACGCGGGCTGCACCTCGCAACGCACGGTCACGTCGTCGAGCGGGCCGTCACGCGTGACGACGAGCTGGTACTGGCCGGACAACTGCCCCTGCTGCAGCACCAGCTCCTCGATCTGCGTCGGGAACAGGTTGACGCCGCGGATGATGAGCATGTCGTCGCTGCGGCCCACGATCTTGCCCATGCGGCGCATGCTGCGCGCGGTGGGCGGCAGCAGGCGCGTGAGGTCGCGCGTGCGGTAGCGGATCACCGGCAGCGCCTCCTTGGTCAGCGTCGTGAAGACGAGCTCGCCTTCGGCGCTCCCTTTCAGGTCGTCATACGGCAGCACCGCGCCGGTCTCGGGGTCGATGATCTCGGGATAGAAGTGGTCTTCCCAGACGACCGGGCCGTCCTTCGTCTCGATGCATTCGCTCGCCACGCCCGGGCCCATGACCTCGCTCAGGCCGTAGATGTCCACCGCATCGATGCCGGCACTGCGCTCGATGTCGCGCCGCATCTCCTCGGTCCACGGCTCGGCGCCGAAGATGCCCACGCCGATCGACATCTCGCGCGGGTCCACGCCTTCGCGCCGGAACTCCTCCACGATCACCTGCATGTAGCTCGGCGTGACCATGATGATGTCGGGCTTGAAATCGCGGATCAGCTGCACCTGCTTCTCGGTCTGCCCGCCCGACATCGGCACTACGGTGCAGCCCAACCGCTCGGCGCCGTAATGTGCACCCAGGCCGCCGGTGAACAGGCCATAGCCGTAGGCCACGTGCACGATGTCGCCGGCACGCCCACCGGCGGCGCGGATCGAACGTGCGACGAGATCCGCCCAGCGGTCGATGTCACCTTGCGTATAACCCACCACCGTGGGCTTGCCGGTCGTGCCGGACGATGCATGCACGCGCACGACCTTCTCGCGCGGCACCGCGAACATGCCGAACGGATATTGGGTGCGCAGGTCGGCCTTGGTGGTGAAGGGGAATTGGGCGAGGTCGGCCAGCGTCTTGCAATCCGACGGATGCACGCCCTTGGCGTCGAACGCCGCGCGGTAGTGCGGCACGTGCTCGTACGCGTGCTGCAACGTTGCTTGCAGCCGCTGCAATTGCAGGGCCTGGAGTTCGTCGCGGCTCGCGCGCTCGATCGGCTCCAGGTCGCCGGGGGCGGGATGTTTCACGGGCATCGGGCGGTCTCCTGGACTCTCGTTTCAGCGCTGCTTGCCGACGGGCAGGCCCGCCACGATGGCGCGGCCCTTCATCGTGTACGAGCGCCCGCGGAAGGCCGCGATGGGCTCGCCGTGCTGGTTGCTCACGCCGATGTCGTAGACGCCGGTGCGGCCCGACTTGCTGACCTCCGCGGCGCGCGCCGTGAGCACGTCGCCGAGCCGCGCCGACGCGAGCAGATTGACGTCGAAACCCGACGCCACGGTCACTTCGTTGTACGCATTGCAGGCGAACGCAAACGCGCTGTCGGCGAGCGTGGTGATGAGCCCGCCGTGGCAGATGGCGTGGCCGTTGAGCATGTCCTTGCGCACCGTCATCGTCGCGACGCTGCTGCCCGGCCCGACCTCGACGATTGCGATTCCGAGCGCCTGGGTTGCGTGGTCGTCCTCGAGCATGTCGGCACACACGGCCTGGGCGATCTGGGCGGGGCTCATCGGCATCCTTCCTCAACGGTCCTTGAACACCGGCGCACGCTTGGCCAGGAAGGCGGCCACGCCTTCGCCGAAGTCGTGCAAACGGCCGAGTTCGCGCTGCGCATCGGCCTCGAGCGTGAGCGCGTCGGAGAACTCCATCGCCATCGCGCTGTCGATCGCGCGGCGCGTCTCGGCCAGCGCCTTCGACGGCATCGTGGCCAGCCGTTGGGCCAGCGCCATCGCCTCGGTCATCAGCGCCGCATCGTCGACGCAGCGCCAGATCAGGCCGATGCGCTCGGCCTCCTCGGCCGGCAGCTTGTCGCCGCTCAGGGCCAGGCCCAACGCGCGCGCGCGGCCCACCAGGCGCGGCAGCAGCCAGGTGCCGCCGCAATCGGGCACGAGGCCGATCTTGCTGAAGGCCTGGATGAAACCCGCGCTGCGCGCCGCGAGCACGAAGTCGCAGCACAGCGCGAAGTTGGCGCCGGCCCCCGCCGCCACGCCGTTGACGGCCGCGATCACCGGCACCGGCATCGTGCGTACGCGCATCGCGAGCGGGCGGTACAGGCGCTCGATCACCGCGCCCACGTCGGGCGCGCCGCCGGCGCCCGCCGCCATGCCGGCGTCGTTGAGGTCTTGCCCGGCGCAGAAACCGCGGCCCGCGCCGGTGATGACCACGGCACGCACCTGCGCATCGGCCGCAGCGGCTTCGAGCGCGGGCAGCAGCCGGCCGTGCATCTCGGCCGTGAAGCTGTTCAGCGACTGCGGTCGGTTGAGCGTGATGACGGTCACCGCGCCCTCGCGCACGGTCAGGATCGAAGCATCGGCCATGGGGTTCCTGTCGAGCCGGCCGATTAACCGACCGCGTGGTCGGCGAATGTAAGGGAAGGCGGCGAGGCAGGCAAGTGGGTGATGCGGCCGTGGGCCCGTTTGCCGTATGGAGTGCGGCTCGTGGTACGACCCTCGCTCGATACTGACGGACGTTCGTTTTGGACCGAGCAACTGGCTGCAAATTGTCTACGACGCGTCCGGCCTTCCGCTGCGGCTGGAAGACTCGGGCGGGCAATCGTTGCTCGTCGCCGGGCTTCCAGCACCACCGGATAGGTTGTCGTTCAGCCAGGCCGTGGCAACAACGGTGTCGGCACGGTTGCGCGCATTGGCGTCAACCGTGCAGGACCCAGGCTTCGCGACGAACCTGCTGCCCATTGCTGCGGCGCGGGCACAGGTGCCACCGTCACCGGCGGTGCCGGCGGCCATTCTCGAGGGGATGTCGCTGGTCCGAACACAACAGGCCGCCTCGGCGCTCGAACAGGGCATGGCCCCTGCGGGTCGCAATTGCTGTTCGGCCTCGACCCAGGCCACTGCATTGCAGACCTACCTGAGCCGGGTAACGGCGCCAGTCGCATTGATGAGCTTGGCGGCCGCGCAGGTGCCGCAAGTGATTGGCGACGATATCCTGATGCTCAAGTCAGCCTACAAGCTGAGGAAGAATATGTGTGCAGCCGGAGTGGCGGAGCCGCCGGGCTGCCATCATGGGCATCACATCGTGGCGGTCGCGCATTGGAAAGCGGCACCAGCGCGCGCCATACTTGCAGCAGCCGGAATCGACATCAATGAAGCGGTGAACGGGATGTTTGTCGCTTGTGATCAGCACGGCAGGCTGCATACCTATGCCTACTACGACAAGGTGGAAGCGGAACTGAAGCTCGCAGTACCTCTCAATCGAACGACGGTCACGGCCAAGCTGAATAGCATACGCCTGGCCATTTCCACTGGAACATTCTGATGGGCAGGTTGATGCGACTTTGGAAAGCCAATTGTCAAGAGCGATTCGCTGGTCCCAGCGTCAGTGATGTCGACAACCCAAACCTAGACATGCGCATCGACTTGCACACAGAACCAATGCTTCACAGTTGGCAACCAGCAAAGCTATCGTGGTTTCGAGACAGCCCCAATCATCCGTTGCCGGACATCTCCATCCCGACTTGGTACGGTTCGATCTGTTTTCGTCGCTCGATGAGTGACTTGCTCCTTCCGTCACGCGGCAACGAGATTGAACTGCTTCCGGCATGTTTGGATGGTGAAGACTGGGTGATCGTTCATTGCCTACGCAACGTAACGGAGATCGATCTTTCGATCTCAGAGGTACGGAACTCGCCGCAGCCTGACTATCCGCTGGTTATCGCGGAAATTCATTGGGTCAATATCGTGATTCCAAACTCGATCGATCTGGATCTGTTGTACATCCCTGCGTTTTCGCACCCGATGGCGCCCAGGCATCTGCTGCTGACCGACGCCTTCGTCGACCGCGTCCACGCACTCGGCCTGCGCGGCCTGGACTTCAAGCACGTCGGCTACATCGTTCCCGACGCCTCGCAAGCCGTGCCAAGACCCCCGGCGCCGCCAGCGCCGCCTCCCAAGGCCAGCAAGCGCAAGCCGCCCAAGT
>JAHECD010000123.1 GCA_024641945.1 Rubrivivax sp.
GGGGCGCTCGCGCTGGCCGGCGGTGTCGTGAGCGACTGCTAGGAGCCGCGGCGCATGGTTCAATCCACGCCGCCGGGACAGCCCGGAGAAGGGGCCGGGGCACCGATGCAGGCGACCGATTTCATCCGCAAGTGGGGGCCCGGTTCGCCGGCGCACGAACTCGGCGAGCGTGTTGGCGCTGAACCTGGCGCGCGCGGCCGATGATTGAGCGCGCTGGTGCATGCGCGCAGGCGGCGCCGCGCGCGGCAGGCAAGTCACCGGAAAGAAATTCGGCGTCGGGCTTTCGGCCAGGGCCGCCGTGCGGTTGTGCCTCCCGAGCGGTCGACGCCGGGCCGGCGTTCGCACTGGCGTCGGGGACCCGCCGCCCCGCCTCTGGACGCGCAGGAGCACAAGGTGCCCGCGACGTGGTGCGCAGGCGCTGGATCGGAGGGGCGAGGGCGGCGGATGGCGCAGTTTCCCGCATGCCCCGGTGCCGCGTTGGCGGCATCGGGCGCCCCCTTGGGCGGCGTTACCTCGCCTGCGGGAGTATAGGCAGGCACAGAGCCACGTGCATCGAACCGCCGCACGGGGCGGCGGTTCGGTGCGGCGCGACGCTCAGCGTGTGAGCGTCAGCGTCGCGCTGACGCTCCTGCCGTTGGCGGTGGCGGTGATCGTCACCGGCGTCGCCACGCGCACGCGCGAAGTGCTGATGCGGAACGTGGCGCTGGTGGCGCCGGCGGCGATCTGCACGCTGGCCGGCAGTTTCACCAGCGCGCCGTTGCTGCTGCTCAGGGCCACCACGGCGCCGGCGTTGCCCGACACCGTGACCGTGCCTTGCGTGCTCTTTCCACCGACGATCGTGCTGCTGGCCAGCGTCAACGCCGTCGGCACCGGCACGGCCGCCCCGGCGGTGATGCTCACCGGGGCCGAACTCAGCACGAAGCCGCTGTTCAGAACCCCGTGCAGGGTCGCCTGCCAGCTGCCAGGCTGATAGGTGTGTGGCACCGACGTGCCCAGCGTGGAGCCGCGGCCATCGCCGAAGTCCCATTGCAGGCTCAGACCAAACCCCTCGACGACGAAGGGCGTGAACGTCACCACCAATGGCGCCGGCCCGCTGTTCTTGTCGGCCGAGGCGGATACGCTGGTTCCGAACCCGATGCCGCTGCCGGGCATGTAGTGCATCACACGCATCGGCGATTCACCGACGACCGCCAGTGACTGGTCGCTGCCCAGCGCCAGGCCCAAACCGCGCACGGTGTCGAAGGTGGTGTGGATCCAGGCCGGGACGCCGTTGGCGCTGTACTTGGCGGTCACCGCACGCAGATAGCTCACGTTGCCCGTGTCGGGCCCCGGTCCGCCCTGGCCGGTGATGTACACCGAATTGTCCGGGCCCACGACCATGGCCGATGGAAACTCGTCGTTGTACAGGTGCAGGTTCAGGCCGCGCGACCAAAGCATGCCCCCCGCCGCGTCCAGCTTGAACGTGACCCAGTCCATGTAGCCGCCATTCGGGTTGATGATGCCGGCGACCACGAGCTGCCCCAGCGAGTCCACCGCCGCATTCGTGCCATAGGTGGCGTTGGCGTAGGTCCTGCGCCACAGCTCGTTGAAATTGGCGTCGTGCTTGATGACGAAGGCCGTATTTCCCGTGGCCGGGCTGTAGGTGCCGCCAATGGCGTAGAACTCGCCGCCGGGACCGACGGCGACGTCGGTGGTCCCGGTCGAGAGGGGTACCGACTTGGACCAGACCTGGTTGCCGGCGGGGTCGTAGGCGACCAGCAGCATCTTGCCGCCGGCGCTGCCGCCTACCAGCACATTGCCGCTGGGCAACAGCTTGATGGCCGCGGGCGAGTCGGCCGACGTGGCGTCGAAGCCGAAATAGCGCCCCCACTGCCGAACGCCTGACGCCGAGTACTTGATCGTGGCGATGTCGTGCGTGGTGTTGCCGCTGGCATTGGCCACCCAGAGGCGACCCAGCACGTAGGCCTCTCCGGCGCTGTTGATCACCACGCGAAGGCCGTAGCCGAACGCATTGGCGATCACGTCCTGGAACAGCAGGGTGCCGGCGGGGTCGTACTTCAGTACCAAGATTCCGCTGGTGGAGCCGCTGCCGGCGGTAGCGAGGCTGCCCACCACCCAGGCATTGCCGGCGGCATCGGTTTCGACCCAGGTGCCGAGCTCGCGTGTGAGGGGGTTGTCGAACACACGTTGCCACAGCAACGTGCCCGTGGGGCTGTATTTCTGGGTCAGCACCGTGCCGGTGGTGGGGTCGGTGCCCACCGCGATGACGTTGTTCGCGGCATCGCGCGCCACCATCCTGCCGTAAGCCGCCGGCACGTTGGCATTCCAGTCGTTCGTGGCCTGTGCCGCGGCAGGCAGTGGCGAGAGCGTGGCCCACAGCAGGGCGAGTATCAAGGCCTTCAGGGCCTCTATAAGTTGTCGCATGTGTCCTCCGGGTTGAATCGATGGCTGGCGTCACGGTGGACCCGCGCGTGCCTACAGCCAACGGTGCAACTTACGCGCCATGCGGCAGGTCGATTTGATCTTGCGCAGCTTCCCTGTGGTTCGAATCGGCTTGTTTCAAATCGGGCAGCGTCTCGCCGGCGGCCTTTGGGTGAGGTCACCCACCACTGGGTGATTTGCCCCATTGGCGGCGCTGAAACGACGATGGGCGACTTGCGCCGCCCATCCGGTCCGTGGAGTGGCCTGACGGCCCCCGGGCCTTACAGCCCGGCAAGGTCGCGAAGTACCGCGACCTTGTCGCAACGTTCCCACGTGAACTCGGGCTCGTCGCGGCCGAAGTGGCCGTAAGCCGCGGTCTTCTCGTAGATCGGGCGCAGCAGGTCGAGCATCTGGATGATGCCCTTCGGGCGCAGGTCGAAGACTTCGCCCACCAGTGCCGCGATCCTGTCGTCGGGGATCTTGCCGGTGCCTTCGGTGTAGACCGTCACGTTCATCGGCTTGGCCACGCCGATGGCGTAGGCCACCTGCACCTGGCACTGGCGCGCCAGGCCGGCCGCGACCACGTTCTTCGCGACGTAGCGCGCGGCATAGGCGGCCGACCGATCGACCTTGCTCGGGTCCTTGCCGCTGAAGGCGCCGCCGCCGTGCGGGCAGGCCCCGCCGTAGGTGTCGACGATGATCTTGCGCCCGGTCAGGCCACAGTCGCCCTGCGGCCCGCCGATCACGAAGCGGCCGGTCGGGTTGACGAGGTAGCGGGTGCCGTTCAGCCACTCGTTGGGCAGCACCGGCTTGATGATCTCTTCGATGATCGCCTCATAGAAGCTGGCCTTCAGCTTGGTGGCCGTCTCGCTCTGGTCGGGGCTGTGCTGCGTGCTCAGCACCACGGTGTCGATGCTGTGCGGCTTGCCGTCGACGTAGCGCATCGTGACCTGGCTCTTGGCGTCCGGGCGCAGGAAGGGCAGGCGGCCGTCCTTGCGCAGCTGCGCCTGGCGCTCGACGAGGCGGTGCGCGTAGTAGATCGGCGCGGGCATCAGGTCGGGTGTTTCGTCGCAGGCATACCCGAACATCAGGCCCTGGTCGCCGGCGCCGGTATTCAGGTGGTCGTCGCTGGCATGGTCGACGCCCTGCGCGATGTCGTTGCTCTGTTTGTCATAGGCCACGAGCACGGCGCAGCCCTTGTAGTCGATGCCGTACTCGGTGTTGTCGTACCCGATGCGTTTGATCGTGTCGCGCGCGACCTGGATGTAGTCGACATGCGCGTTCGTCGTGATCTCGCCGGCCAGCACCACGAGGCCGGTGTTGGTGAGCGTCTCGGCCGCCACGCGGCTCAGCGGATCCTGCTTGAAGACGGCGTCCAGGATCGCGTCCGAGATCTGGTCGGCGACCTTGTCCGGATGGCCTTCGGAGACCGACTCGGAGGTGAAGAGATAATCGTTGGCCACTTGATGGAACTCCAGGTTGAGGTGAATCGGCGTGGCCGTTCAGGAAACCTGGCAAGCGGCGACGCTTTAGCGGATTTGGGGGCTTTCGCTCCCGGGTAGCCGGTCTTACCGGCCGCATCGCCCCGCAAGTTGTCTTTAACTCGGCGATCTCGCGATTATAGGAAAGATGCTCGGCCTCGTTCGCTGGCTGTCCCGCCGTTCTCCACGATTCCTGCACGCCATGGGCGGCGCGGTCGGCTGGCTCACGTGGCTCGCCTCGCCGACGTATCGGCGGATCTTCGGCGCCAACGCCGCGGCGGCGCGCTTGTCGGGCACCGACCGCCGGGCTGCCATTGCCGAGGCTGGCCGGCTTTATTTCGAGCTGCCGCGCCTGTGGCTGCGGCCGGCCGACCGGCCGATCGCCGATCCGGTCGAGTGGCAGGGGCTGGACTTGCTGGAGCAGCATCTGGGCCGGCCCGGGGGCCTCGTGATCCTGACGCCCCACATGGGCAGCTTCGAGGTCGCCGCGCAGGCTTATGCGGAACGTTTCGGCGCGCGCCAGCCGTTGACCGTGTTGTACCGGCCCGCGCGTCAGGCGTGGCTGCGCGAGCTCGAGCAGACCGCGCGCGGTCGGCCGCACATGGCCACGGCGCCCGCCAGCCTGGCGGGGGTGCGGCAGATGATGCGCGCGCTGCGCCGTGGCGAGACGGTGGGCCTGTTGCCCGACCAGGTGCCGCCGGACGGGCAGGGCGCCTGGGCGCCGTTCTTCGGACGCCCGGCGTACACGATGACGCTTGCCGCGCGCCTGGCGCAGCAGACCGGTGCGCCGATGCTGGTGTTGTGGTGCGAGCGGCTGCGCCGCGGGGCAGGCTACGTGGTGCGTGTGTCCGAACTGGCCGAACCGTTGCCCGCGGCTTCGGGTGACGACGCGGCGCTGCAGGTGGCCGCAGCCGCGGCGATCAACCGGTCGATGGAGGTTCTCATCCTCGAGCAACCGGGCCAATACCTTTGGGGCTACAACCGCTACAAGTCGCCGCGACCGGCGCCGGTGGGCACTTGAAGCGCCCTTCGCTCGCCATGGAGCCCGGCGTCCGCGCGTTGCTCGCACTGCTGTGGCTGCTGCACTTCCTGCCGTTGACGCTGCTTGCGCCGCTGGGGCGTGGTCTTGGTGTGCTGCTGCATGCCGTCGGGCGCCGGCGGCGGGACATCGCGCACCGCAATCTCGAAGTCTGTTTCCCGCGCATGGGCGCGGCCGAACGCGATGCGCTCGTGCGCGAGCATTTCAAGCTGCTCGGCCGCAGCATGCTCGATCGGGCGCTGCTGTGGCACGCGAGCCCGCAGCGCCTGAAGCGGCTCATCCATGTGGAGGGCGACGTCGGCCTCGCCGAGCGTGGCGGCGCGCCGGTGATGTGGCTGGTGCCGCACTTTCTCGGGCTGGAGGTCGCAGGCGCCGCGGTGCAGTTGTTCCAGAGTCGCCTGGGCATCGACATCTACCAGCGCCAGCGCAGCGCCGTCTTCGAGCGGGCGATGAATCGCGGCCGGCTGCGCTTCGGCGGCGGCGAAGCCTACCCGCGCAACATCTCGATCCGGGTGCTGTTGAAGCGGTTCAAGGAAGGTGCACCGTTCTTCAACAGCCCGGACCAGGACTTCGGTACCAAGGACTCCGCCTTCGTGCCCTTTTTCGGCGTGCCGGCGAGCACCCTGCTCGCGCCGTCGCGCATGGCGCGGGCGGTCGGCATGGCGGTGCAGCCCGTGGTGGTGGAGATCCTGCCCGGCGGCCAAGGCTGGCGCGTATGTTTCCACGCGGCGTGGGCCGATTGGCCGACGGACGACGCGGTGGCCGATACCGCGCGCCTGAACGCATTCATCGAGCGCGAGATCCTGTCCAAGCCGGCGCAATACCTGTGGGTGCACAAGCGCTTCAAGACACGTCCGCCAGGCGAGCCCGACCTGTATGCCGCCGGCACCGCCCGCCGATAATGCGCGGACCATGAAGCTGCGCTTCACCAAGATGCAGGGCGCCGGCAACGACTTCGTCGTGCTCGACGGCACCGAACACCCCATCGACCTCACGCCCGAGCAGGCGCGTGTGCTGGGCGATCGCCGCTTCGGCATCGGCGCCGACCAGATCCTGCTGGTCGAGCGCAGCGCCACGCCCGGCGTCGACTTCCGCTACCGCATCTTCAACAACAGTGGCGACGAGGTCGAGCATTGCGGCAACGGTGCGCGCTGCTTCCTGCGCTACGTGCGCGCCCGCGGCCTCACCGACAAGTCGCAGGTGCGTGTGCAGACGATGAACCGTCTGCTCGAGTTGCGCATGCAGGACGACGGCCGTGTCACCGTGGACATGGGGGCGCCGGTCTTCGAGGCGGCGCTGGTGCCATTCGATGCGGCCGGATTGACGGCACGCCACGAGCACGGCCTCGACTTGTGGCCGCTGCAACTGCCCGGCACGGACACGGTCGAGGTGGCGGTGCTGTCGATGGGCAATCCGCACGCGGTGCAGCGCGTGGCCGATGTCGATGCGGCGCCGGTCGCCAGGGTGGGCCCGCTGGTCGAGACCCACCCGCGGTTCCCGCAGCACGTGAATGCCGGCTTCGTCCAGGTGGTCGATCGCACGCAGGTCAGGCTGCGGGTCTTCGAGCGCGGTGCCGGCGAAACGCTGGCCTGCGGCACCGGCGCCTGCGCGGCCGTGGCCGCGGGCATTCGCGCCGGTTGGCTCGATGCGCGGGTGGACGTGCATACACGCGGCGGCCTGCTCACGATCGAGTGGGCTGGCGGCACGGCGCCGTTGCTGATGACGGGCCCGGCCGAATTCGTCTTTGAAGGGGAAATCACACTGTGAGCAATACGACTGGCGGCGCGCAGGGCGTGCAGGGCATCACCGAGCACGACATTGCCGACTTCCTGGCCAACACGCCCGGCTTCTTCGAGCGTCACGCGGAATTACTGGGCGCGATCCAGCTCACCAGCCCGCACGGCCAGCGTGCGGTCTCGCTGCAGGAGCGGCAGATGGAAATGCTGCGCGAGCGCATCAAGGGCCTCGAAATGAAGATCGTCGAGATGATCCGCAACGGCCAGGACAACGTGGCCATCGCCGACCGGCTGCACCGCTGGACACGAACCATACTGTTGACCACCGATGCGGCGGCGCTGCCGCAGGCGATGGTCGCCGAATTGCGCCACCAGTTCCTGATCCCGCAGGCGGCCATCCGCGTCTGGGGTGCCGCCGAGCACCTGGCGGACCATGATTTCGCGCGGCCGGTCAGCGACGACGTGAAGAGCTTTGCCAGCAGCCTGGGGGTGCCGTACTGCGGCGCGAACAATGGCTTCGAGGCCGCCGGCTGGCTCGACGATCCGACGGCGGTGCAGTCGCTGGCGATGATTCCGCTGCGCGCCGGCGACAGTGCCTTCGGGATGCTCGTGCTCGGCTCGCCCGACCCCACGCGCTACAGCGCCGACATGGGCACCGAGTTCCTGGCGCGCATCGGCGACGTGGCTGCGGCCGCGTTGTCACGTCTGCGCGCCGGCTGAGCAGACCGATGGCCGACGCGGCGCCGCGCACGCCGGCCCAGCTGGACGCCGAGGTCGAGCGTTATCTCGAGCATCTGGTGGTGGAGCGCCGCCTGGCCGACCGCACGGTGTCGATGTACCGCGAAGCGCTGGTGCGCCTGGCCGACGGCGCGGCAGCCCACCCGGTGGCGCTGCGCGAGGTGCAGCCACACCACATCCGGCGCTGGGCGGCCGGGCTGCGTGATGCCGGTCTCGGGCCGCGCAGCATCGCGATCGCGCTGTCGGCCTGGCGCGGGCTGTACCGTTGGTGGGGCCGCGCCGGCGAGGTGGCAGCCAACCCGGTGGATGGCATCCGCCCGCCCAAGGCGCCCAAGCCGCTGCCCAAGGCGCTGTCGGTCGATCAGGCCGTGGCGCTCGCGACGCACCTGCCGGCCACCGGCGACGCCACGCTGCGTGCACGCGACCACGCGATCGTCGAGCTGCTCTATGGCTGCGGCCTGCGCGTGGGTGAACTCGTCGGTCTGGACCAGTTTGCGCAGGCCGGGGCGGCCGGGTGGATCGACGCCGCCGACGCCACGGCGCATGTGCTCGGCAAGGGCTCCAAGCGCCGCAGCGTGCCGGTCGGCGCACCGGCGTTGCAGGCGTTGGCCGCCTGGTCGGACGCACGTGGCAAGCTGGCCGCACCCGGCGAGGCGGCGCTGTTCGTCAGCCGACGCGGCACGCGGCTCACGGCAAGCCAGGTGCGCTCGCGCCTGAAGGCTTTGGCGCTGCAGGCCGGGCTGCCGACGCACGTGCACCCGCACATGCTGCGCCACAGCTTCGCAAGCCATCTGCTGCAGTCGAGTGGCGATCTGCGTGCCGTGCAGGAGTTGCTGGGCCACGCGAACATCACGACCACGCAGGTGTATACCAAGCTGGATTTCCAGCACCTCGCCAAGGTATACGACGCTGCCCATCCGCGCGCCAAGCCGAAGTCGGTGCCATGAAGTCGATCCGCCTGCGTGACGGCAAGGAGCGCTCCCTGCTGCGGCGCCATCCGTGGGTCTTCGAAGGCAGCATCGCACGGGGCAAGGCCGACCCTGGCGAAACGGTGCGCGTCGAGGCCGCCGACGGCCGCTTCCTGGCCTGGGGCGCCTACAGCCCGAATTCGATGATCCGCGTGCGCGCGTGGAGTTTCGATGAAGCCGAACGCATCGACGCGGCGTTTCTCGCGCGACGCGTGGCACGTGCGGTCGCGCTGCGCGCGCGGCTGGCCGTGCCGAGCGATGGCGTGCGGCTGGTGCACGGCGAAGCCGACGGGCTGCCCGGCCTCATCGTCGATCGCTACGGCGACACGCTGTGCGCGCAGTTCCTGTCCGCCGGCACCGAACGCTGGCGCGATGCGCTGGCCGATGCGCTGCTCGCCGCGACCGGCCTGACGCGCCTGTACGAGCGCTCCGATGCGAGCGTGCGTGCCCTCGAAGGGCTCGACCAGCGCACCGGCTGGCTGCGCCGCTCGGCCGGCGATACGCATCCGGCAGAAGTGACGATCCGAGAACACGACTGGCAACTCACCGTCGATCTGTCCGAAGGCCACAAGACCGGGTTCTACCTGGACCAGCGCGACAACCGCGCCCTGTTTGCGCGGTGGGTGCGCCAATTCGGCTCGCAACGCGTGCTCAACTGCTATTGCTACACCGGCGGGTTCTCGGTCGCGGCGCTGGCGGGCGGCGCCACGCATGTGACGAGCGTGGACTCGTCGGCCCCGGCGCTCGAACGCGCGCAGGCACACGTCGCGCTCAACGGCTTCGACGCGGCGCGCCACACCACGGTGGATGCCGACGTGAATCGCCTGCTGCGCGAGCGCATCGAGGCCGGTGAATCGTTCGACGCGATCGTGCTCGACCCGCCCAAATTCGCGCCCACGGCCGCACACGCCGAGCGCGCTGCGCGTGCCTACAAGGACATCAACCGGCTCGCGCTCAAGCTGCTGTCGCCGGGCGGCCTGCTGCTCACCTTCTCCTGCTCGGGCGGCGTCTCGGCCGACCTCTTCCACAAGATCGTGGCCGGCGCTGCGGCCGATGCCGGCGTCGACGGCGCGATCCTGTGCCGGCTCGAAGGCGCCTGCGACCATCCGACGACGCTCGTGTTTCCCGAGGGCGAATACCTCAAGGGGCTGGCGATCCTCAAGGCGTGATCCTCGCGGCACCCCTTGACTGAGGGAGGTGAATCACCCGAGTGGAGGGTCCGGCTGGCATGAAACTCGACTTTCGTACTGTGGCGGACCGCATCCGCCACGCCAAAATGCGGAGACAAGAATCGGTCAGGAGGATTGGAATGTTCGGATGGCAATGGCGCGCTCAGAGCGCGCTGGCCGCGGCGCTCTTTGCAGCCGCGGCGGCGTCGGCTGCGACAGTGGGCGGACTTGAATCGTTGGATATCGGTGCGTCGGGGAGTACCTCGGGCAGTGTGAACTATGCCTATCGGGACTCGCTGCATATGTCCTTGCCGTCCACGGCGGCCACCCTGTCCACGCAATACAACTCGCTGTTTCGGCCCTTGTATGGGGGCATGTGGAGTGGCGTCGCGGCGCTCGAACTGCAGAACCGCGGCGGCCCGCTCGGCTGCACGGGTGCGTTGCTGTCGTCGGGCCAGCAGATCCTGACCGCGGCCCATTGCGTGACCGACAGCGCCGGCGCCCTGACGCTGGAGTCCGGCACCGCGTACTTTGCGACGATGGCCGACGGTGCCTATACCGGCACGCGCGAGGCCGTGCATTTCAGTACCGTCACCGTGCATCCGGACTGGGCCGGCAAATCCTTTCTGGGGGGCAACGACATCGCGGTCATCACGCTCGACACGGTGGCACCGGAGGGTGCGCAACGTTATGACTTGTATACCGGCTTCGACGAGATCGGCAAGGCGCACGACCGCGTGGGTTGGGGCCAGGTCGGCACGGGTGACGGTACGGTGCTGGCCGCCGGAGGCTTTCGAACGGGCCAGAACGTCTACGACCTCTCCGGTGCCGTCGTCGACCCGGCGCTCGGCCATGCCGCGAACCCCGCCGTGCTCTATTACGACTTCGATGATGGCGTTTACGACGCGGCGCTGGGCTTCGGGCCGCACGATGCGCTGGGTTACTGGTTCGGCGTGCACGATCTTGGCCTGGGCGATACCGAATCCATCGCGGCCCCCGGCGATTCAGGCGGCCCCACGTTCATCGACGGCAGGATCGCCGGAGTCACCTCGTTCAACGTGACGTTCTGGGACAGCAGCGGCCATACCACCGACGTCGACAGTCCTTATGGCGGCCCCGATGGGTCGTTTGGCGAAATCGGCGGCGATACGCGGGTCTCGTTCTACGTGGACTGGATTCGCGCCCAGGCCGTGCCCGAGCCGGCGGCGTGGATGCTCATGGGGGCGGGCCTCCTCGGCCTGGCCTGCAGGCGCCGACGGGCATGACCGCGCGCGCGGCGTTTATGCGCGCACTTGGGCGGCCAGATCGACACGCGGGTCGAACTTGGCGCGCTTGACGCTGAAGTAGGCCTTGACGTTGCGCACGTTGGCGTTTTGCGTGAACAGCCGCTGCGCCAGCGCGTGATAGCCCTCCATGTCGGGGGCGTTCACGACGAGCACGAAATCCGGACCCGGCGACACCCGGTAGCACTGTTGCACCGCGCGCTCGGCCACCGCGCGCACTTCGAAGTCGCCTTGGTGCTCTTCACCTTGGCGGTCGAGCGTCACCTCCACCAGCGCGGTCAGCCCGGCACCGACGGCCTGCGGTGACACCAGCGCCACCTGGCGTTCGATCACGCCGGTCTCGACCATCCGCCGTATGCGCCGAAGCGCCGTGGCCGGCGAGACGCTGGCCGCCACGGCCAGATCCTGGTTGGAGCGCGAAGCGTCGGCCTGCAGCAGGCCGAGCAACTTCAGGTCGATGTTGTCGAGCGGTTCCATGGTGAAATATTACGCCAAATTAAAATACATGTTTGCAATAAATGGTCAATGACTTCGATGAAAGAACGAACATTTCATCTCAGTGTGAAATATGCAATCTTCAGTCAATCGAGTGTCACTAGCATTCGCGCATCGATTTCAACTGCAAGGCAATTTCATGTGTGGCATCGTCGGCGCCGTCAGCAACCGCAACATCGTCCCCATCCTCGTCGAGGGCCTGAAACGGCTCGAATACCGGGGCTATGACTCCTGCGGTGTCGCCGTGCACCAGGACGGCCGCCTCAAGCGCGCACGCAGCACGTCGCGGGTGGCGGAACTCCAGGCGCAGGTGGACGTCGACGGCATCAGCGCCGGCACCGGCATCGCCCACACGCGCTGGGCCACCCATGGGGTGCCGGCGGTGCACAACGCGCACCCACACTTTTCCAACGGCCCCCGTACCGACGGCGATGGCGACGGCAACGGCCTGATCGCGCTGGTGCACAACGGCATCATCGAGAACCACGACGAACTGCGCGCTGAGCTGAAGGGCCGCGGCTACAACTTCACCAGCCAGACCGACACCGAGGTCATCGCGCACCTCGTGCATCACCTGTACGACGGCGACCTGTTCGACGCCGTCCAGCGCGCGATCACGCGCTTGCGCGGCGCCTATGCGATTGCCGTGTTCTGCCGCGACGAGCCGAACCGCGTGGTGGGCGCGCGCGAGGGTTCTCCGCTCGTGCTGGGCGTCGGAACCGGCGAGCATGCGGGCGAGAACTTCCTGGCCAGCGATGCGATGGCGCTCGCCGGTGTGACCGACCAGATCGTCTATCTCGAAGAAGGCGACGTCGTCGACCTGCAGATCGGCAAGGTCTGGATCACCGCGCGCGACGCAGAGGGCCGCTTCAAGCCCGTGCAGAGGCCGGTGCGCACCGTGCAGGCCCACACCGGTGCGGCCGAGCTCGGCCCGTACCGCCACTACATGCAGAAGGAGATCTTCGAGCAGCCGAAGGCCATTGCCGACACGCTCGACGCGGTGCCCTCTATTTCGCCCGAACTCTTCGGTGACGGCGCGTACCGCGTCTTCAAGGAAATCGACCGCGTGCTGATTCTGGCCTGCGGCACCAGCAGCTACGCCGGCATGACGGCCAAGTACTGGATCGAATCCATCGCACGCATTCCCACCGCGGTGGAGATTGCAAGCGAGTACCGCTACCGCGACAGCGTGCCCGACCCGCGCACGCTCGTCGTCACGATCACGCAGAGCGGCGAGACCGCCGATACGCTGGCCGCACTCAAGCATGCACGCTCGCTCGGCATGCCGCACACGCTGACGGTGTGCAACGTGAGCACGAGCGCGATGGTGCGCGAATGTGCACTGGCCTTCATCACGCGCGCCGGCGTCGAGATCGGCGTGGCCAGTACCAAGGCCTTCACGACGCAGCTGGTGGGGCTGCACCTGTTGGCGCTGGCGCTGGCGCAGGTGCGCGGGCGCCTGAGCGACGAGCAGGAGGCGGCCGCACTGAAGGCGCTGCGCCACCTGCCGGTGGCCGTGCAGGCGGTGCTGGCGCTGGAGCCGCAGGTCATCGCCTGGAGCGAGGACTTCGCCAAGAAGGAGAACGCGCTCTTCCTCGGCCGCGGCATGCACTACCCGATCGCCCTCGAAGGCGCGCTCAAGCTCAAGGAGATCAGCTACATCCACGCCGAGGCGTACCCCGCCGGGGAACTCAAGCACGGGCCGCTCGCGCTCGTGACGAGCGCGATGCCGGTGGTGACCGTGGCACCGAACGACGCGCTGCTGGAAAAGCTCAAGAGCAACCTGCAGGAAGTGCGCGCCCGCGGCGGCGAACTCTTCGTCTTCGCGGATGCCGACACGCACATCGAGAGCGAAGCCGGCGTGCACGTGATCCGCATGCCCGAGCACTACGGCGCGCTCAGCCCGATTCTGCACGTGGTTCCGTTGCAATTGCTGGCGTATCACACGGCCTGCGCCCGCGGCACCGATGTCGACAAGCC